>JARRBR010000007.1 GCA_029982755.1 Rhodocyclaceae bacterium | reverse complement strand
CCGCGGCGCCGCGCCCGGCGCCGGCGCGCAGGAAGACCGATGCAGCGCGCGCCGCTGCCCCGGCCGAGCCGCGTCCGCCGCGCGTCGACGGCGAGGGGTCGCCCGAGGGCGTGCGCCTGTCCAAGATGATGGCCGAACGCGGCATCTGCTCGCGGCGCGAGGCCGACGAGTTCATCGAGCGCGGCTGGGTCTTCGTCGAGGGCAAGCGCGTATCCGAGCTCGGCGTGCGCATCGACCCCGAGGCGCGCGTGACGCTCGCCCCCGAGGCCACCCGCACGCAGCAGCAGCGCGTGACCATCCTGCTGCACAAGCCGGTCGGCTACGTCTCCGGCCAGCCCGAGCCGGGCTACGCGCCCGCGGTCAGCCTGATCGGCGCCGACAACCAGTTCGACCGCGACAGCGCGCAGCGCTTCCACCCCAGCCAGCTGAAGAACCTCGCCCCCGCCGGCCGGCTGGACATCGACTCCACCGGCCTGCTGGTGCTGACCCAGGACGGCCGTGTCGCGCGCCAGCTGATCGGCGAGGACTCGGCGATCGACAAGGAGTACATCGTCCGCGTCGAGGGCACGCTGGCGGAGAACGGCCTTGCACTGCTGAATCACGGCCTGTGGCTGGACGACCGCCCGTTGCGCCCGGCGCAGGTCGAGTGGATCAACGACGACCAGCTGCGCTTCGTGTTGCGCGAGGGCCGCAAGCGCCAGATCCGCCGCATGTGCGAGCTCGTGGGGCTGAAGGTGGTGGGGCTGAAGCGGGTGCGGATCGGCCGGGTGAAGCTGGGCGATCTGCCGCTCGGGCAGTGGCGTTACCTGCGCGAGGACGAGCGCTTCGGGTGAGCGGGGCGGGGCGAATGGTGCGGCATTGTGTTGCGCGCCTCGAGTTCGTCAAGACGGAAACCTTCTCGGCGCCATGGCCGGCTGCGATGACGCGCGCGGGGTATTCCTTCCGGTGCTGCGGAACTCGCCCGTCGGGCCCGGACAGTCCTCGCCCCTTCAGGAACACCCCGCACGCATCCGGGGAGCGTGGGTGCCACCCGACGGAAAGCAAGCGCCGACGACCAGAAACGGTCTTCCTCAAGTGCGCAGCGGCGCATCCTCGCCGTCGCCTTCTGCGTCTGCAAGCGCATCCCCGAGCGGCCCCGTCTGCGGCGTGATCCCTGCCCGATGCGCGGCGCGCGCCATGGCGTGGGCGGCCAGCGGGGCGGTGGCGAGCAGCACGCCGGCGGCGAACAGCGCGGCGAGCGCGAAGGCGCCTTCGCTCGCCGCCGCCGTGCCGGCCAGGATCAGCGCCGTGCCGAGTGCGCCCGCCTTGCTCGCCGAATGCATGCGGGTATAGCTGTCGGGCAGGCGCAGCACGCCGATCGCGCCGATCAGGCCGATCACGCTGCCGAGCAGCAGCAGGGCCGACGACAGCCAGGGCAGGAACGCGCTCACCGCCGCTCCTCCCGGCCCGACGCCGCGGGCACCGTCCCGCCTTCGACGGGCGCCTTGTCCCGCCACGTCACCGCCTCGTCCGGCCCGCGGCCGCGGCGGCGGAAGAGCAGGATGAACGCGGCGGTGCCGAGGAAGGCCATCAGCGCCAGCACGACCGCCGCGTCGAGCAGCATCGGCTCGGTGGTGGCGAGGGCGAAGAGGGCGATGGTGGCGATCGCGATCATGGTCAGCGCGTCGATCGCCACCACCCGGTCGACCGCGCGCGGGCCGCGGATCAGGCGGATCAGGACCAGCGCCGCGCTCAGGCCCAGCGCCGCGAAGGTGAGCGGCAACACCCAGGCCGCGCCTGCGATCTCGGCGTTCATGTGTCCGTTCCTCCGTGGGTGCGTTCGGCGGCGGTCGCGTTCCCCGCGTCCAGCCAGCGCAGCAGCCGGCGCTCGATTTCGCGCACGCCGGCTTCCACGCCTTCGGCGTTGCCGGCGTCGAGGGCGTGGATGTACATCACGCCCGTCTGCGGTCGGTAGTCGAGCGCCATGGTGCCGGGCGTGAGGGTGAGCAGCGCGCCGAGCACGGTGGCGAAGCGGTCGCCCGGCCGGCGCAGGCGCAGCGCGATCACCGCCGGCTGCGGCGCGACCTCGCGTGCGAGCACGATGCGCGCGACGTCGAGGGTGGCGCGGAAGACCTCGCCGATGAACCAGGCGGCGAAGGCGACGCCGATCTCGAGCCGGCGCAGGTAGCGCTCGATACCGAGCAGTTGCCGCGCCAGGCGCAGCGCGACGTAGATGACGACGAAGGCGGCCGCCACGCCGAGCGGGTTCGCCGCGCCGGCGAAGGCGGCCAGGCCGACCGCGAGCAGGATGTGCAGTCCGAGCATGTTCAGGCTCCGCCGGCGGTGACTGCGGCGATGTAGGCGGCGGGCGCGCCGAGCTGCTCCGCAGCGGCGACCGCGTAGTCCATCACCGGCCCGGCGCCGAGGCCGATCGCCACCGTCAGCGCCGCGAGCCCGCCCACCGCCCACAGCGCCGGCTGCTGCCCGCCGCCGCTGCGCTCGCCGGCTGCGCCGCCCGGATGCGGCTTGAGGAAGGCCTCGTTCCAGATCTTGCTCATCGACAGCAGGGTGAAGATGCCGGTGACCAGCGCCACCGCGGCCGCGATCCACGCGCCCGCGTCCAGGCTGGCCTTGACCAGCACGAACTTGGCCCAGAAGCCCGACAGCGGCGGGATCCCGGCCAGCGACAGCGCGGGGATCGCGAACAGGATCGCCAGCCAGGGCGCACGCGCGTACAGCCCGCCCATCGCCGCCAGCCGTTCCGAGCCGGTCAGGCGCGCCGCGATGCCGCCGATGAAGAACAGGTTGGCCTTCACCACGATGTGGTGGATCAGGTAGAACACCGCGCCGGCGAGCGCCAGCGGCGTGGCCAGCGCCAGCCCCAGGATCATGTAGCCGACCTGGCTGACGATGTGGAAGGACAGGATGCGCCGAACCTCGACCTGGGCCGCGGCGCCGAGCACGCCGATCAGCATGGTCGCGCACGCCACCCACAGCAGCACCTCGTGGGCGACGCCCGCGTCCGGCCAGAACAGCGTGACCAGGCGGATCAGCGCATACACCCCGACCTTGGTGAGCAGGCCGGCAAAGAGCGCCGACACCGGCGTCCACGCCACGTGGTAGGACGCCGGCAGCCAGCCGAACACCGGGAACAGCGCGGCCTTGATCGAGAACGCGGTCAGCATCAGCACCACCGCCGCGTGCGCCGTGGCCGGCACCTCGCCGGCGGCGAAGGCCCGCGCCAGCAAGGCCATGTTGAGGCTGCCGCTGGCGCCGTAGAGCATGCCGGCGGCGAGCAGGAACATCATCGTCGCCACCAGGTTCAGCACCACGTAGACCACGGTGCCGGAGAGGCGGCGCTTGCCGCCGCCGAGCACCAGCAGGGCGAAGGAGCCGACCAGCAGCACCTCGAACCAGACGTAGAGGTTGAACACGTCGCCGGTGACGAAGGCGCCGCACACGCCCACCAGCAGACCATGCACCAGCGGGTGGAAGTCGCGTCCGCGCGCCGGGTCCTCGTCGCGCGCAAGCGCGAACACCAGGGTGGCGGTGCCGACGATGCCGGTGATGGCGACCATCGCCGCCGACAGGCGGTCGATCACCAGCGTGATGCCGTAGGGTGCGGCCCAGCCGCCGGCCTGGGCGGCGAGGATCTGCCCCTGCGCGGCCAGGCCCACCAGCACCAGTCCGGCCGCGGTGAGGGCGAGCGCGCCGGCCAGGCTGAGCGCCGTCACCAGGCGCGGGGAAGGGCGTGCGAGCAGGGTCGCCACCAGGGTGGCGAGCGGGATCAGCAGCGGGGAGACGATCAGCGCGTTCATGTGCGCGTTCCCGCTGCGGCACCCTTTCCCGCGCCCAGGGCGGCAGGTGGCGAGGCCGGCTTCGTGCCAGCTGTGGCTGTCGTCGTTGCTGCCGCTGCAGCCCCGGAAGCGGGCGTCGCGGGCTGTGCGGCCGCCGGCGCGGGCAGGTCCGGCGCCGGCTTCTCCGCCACCGCAGTGATGCGGTCGGTCTCGACGTTGCCGTGCAGCTCGAAGCTGCGCTTGAGCACCGCGAGTGCGAACACGAACAGCGCGAAGCCGATGACGATCGCGGTCAGCACCAGCGCCTGCGGCAGCGGGTTGGCGGCGAGCGCCGGCGCGCCGGCCTCGGTGACGAAGGCCGCGGCGCGCCCGTCCAGCCGCCCGGCGGAGAACACCGCCAGGTTCACCCCGTTGCCGAGGACCACGATGCCCAGCACCACCCGCAGCAGGCCGCGGTCGAGCAGCATCCAGATGCCGATCGCCACCAGCAGGCCGACAGTGACGGAAACGATGATTTCCATGCTCAGGCCTCCCGCTCGATCAGTCGCAGCAGCATGTGCAGCACCGCGCCGAGCACGGTCAGGAACACGCCGACGTCGAACAGCAGCGGCGTGCCCAGCGCCAGTCCGCCGGGGAAGACCCAGTTGCCGGTGAGGAAGGCCTCGCCCTGCACCAGGCCGACCACGCCCGCCGCGGCCGCTACCGCCAGCCCGATCGCCAGCATCGCCACCGGCGGCACCCGCAGCACCGCCCGCGCACGCTCGACGCCGAAGGCCAGCGCCAGCAGCACCGTGGCACTGGCCGCCACCAGGCCGCCGATGAAGCCGCCGCCGGGCAGGTTGTGGCCGCGCCACAGCAGCACCAGCGACACCACCGCCAGCAGTCCGGACAGCGGCAGGATCGCCTGGCGCAGCAGCACCGAGCCGAAGTCGGCGCTGCCCTCGCGCGCGCCCTGGCCGTGGCGCGCGCTGCTGCCGCCCGCCGTGCCCGCGGCGTGCGTGTTCCGTCCGCCGCCGAGCAGGCTTGCGGCCGCCAGGCCGGCGAGACCGACCACGAGGATCTCGCCCAAGGTGTCGAGGGCGCGGAAGTCCACCAGGATCACGTTGACCACGTTGGCGCCCTTGCCCCCGGGCAGGCTGTTGTCGAGGTACCAGCGCGCGATGTCGCCGGGCAGCGGCTGGCTCACCGTCATCAGCATCATCGCCGTGACCACGCCGCCGAGCACGACCGCCACCAGCGCGTGGAAGCGCCGTGCCGCGGGCTTGCGCGAGCCCACCAGCCGGGTGGGCGGCAGGCGGCGCAGCACCAGGGCGAGGAAGATCACCGTCAGCGTCTCCACCATCAGCTGCGTGATCGCCACGTCGGGTGCGCGCGACGCGAGGAAGATCATCGCCATGCCCAGCCCGCTCGCGCCCAGCGTGGCCACCAGCGCCACCCGCCCCGGCATGGTCGCCGCCGCCGCCGCGCCCGCGACCGCGAGCACGCAGCCGAGCGCGGCGGCGAGGTTGAGCGGGCTGGTGAGCTCGGGCCAGACGAGCTCGTCCGCGGTCGAGGCGACGATGCCGATCAGCGCGAAGCCGGCGATCGCCAGCACCAGCCAGCTGATGTGCTGGCGCAGCGAGCCATGCTGGAAGTGGTCGGCCACGCGCGTGGCGAAGGCGAAGATGCGCTTGAGCAGACGGTCCCAGATCATGTCGCCGCTCACCCGCCACAGCACCCGCCACAGCGACAGTCGGCGCCGCAGCCGGGTGCGCTGCAGGTAGAACAGCACGCCGAGCGCGACGGTCAGCAGGCTGGCGACCAGCGCCGGTGTGAAGCCGCCCCACAGGTAAAGGTGCACAGGGACTGCGGTGCGCGACACCGCCTGCACCGCGGCGTCGATCAGCCACACCTCGGCGAGGTTGTTGAAGGCGCCGAACACGAAGCCGCCGATCGCCAGCAGCATCGGCCCGATCCACATCGGCAGGCTCACCTCGTGCGGCGGGTGCGGATAGCACCCCTCGCGGCCGAGGAAGGCGCGCACGAAGACGAGGCCGGCGGCGGTCAGCAGCAGGGCGTTGGTGAGGATCATCACCGCGGTGGTGATCCAGCCCGCGACGCCGAGCTCGATCAGGCCGGCGTACTTGAATTCCTTGGCGATGAAGCCGAAGAAGGGCGGCAGCCCGGCGTTGGAGAAGGCGGCGAGCGCGACCGCGAAGCCGGTCAGCGGCATGTGGCGGATCAGCCCGCCGAGCAGCGCGATCTGGCGCGTGCCCGTGGCGTGGTCGATGGCGCCCACCGCCATGAACAGCGCGGCCTTGTAGAAGGCGTGCGCCACCAGGTAGATGGCAAAGGCCTGCAGGCCGTAATGGGTGTTGGTGCCGAGCAGCATGGTGAGCTGGCCGAGCACGGTGACCGTGGTGTAGGCGAGCACGCGCTTGAGATCGGTCTGGCGGATCGCCAGCACCGCGCCGACGAGCGCGGTGGCGGCGCCGACGGTGATCAGGATCGTGCTCCAGCTCGGCGAGCCGCCGAGCGCCGGGTTGAGGCGGGCGAGCAGGTATACGCCGGCCTTCACCATGGTCGCCGAGTGCAGGTAGGCCGACACCGGCGTCGGCGCCGCCATCGCGTTGGGCAGCCAGAGGTGGAAGGGCAGCTGCGCCGACTTGGTGAAGGCGCCGATCAGCACCAGCGCGAGGATCGCGGGGTAGAGCGCGTGCCCGGCGATCGCCCCGCCGGACAGCGCGGAGAACTGCCAGCTGCCGCCGACGTTGCCGAGCAGGATCAGCCCGGCGAGCAGCGCCAGTCCGCCGCCGCCGGTGATCAGCAGCGCCTGCAGCGCGGCGCGGCGCGATGCCGGCTTGTCGTGCTGGAAGGCGATCAGCAGGAAGGAGGTGACGCTCGTCAGCTCCCAGAACACGAACATCGCGATCATGTCGTCGGCCAGCACGAGGCCGAGCATGGCCGCCATGAAGCCGAGCAGGTAGGCGTGGAAACGGCCGAGGTGATGGTGGTCGGACAGGTAGGCGCCGGCGTAGAGCACGATCAGCGTGCCGATGCCGGTGATCAGCAGCGCAAACAGCAGCGACAGCCCATCGAGGCGCAAGGTGAGGCCGACGTCGAGCGCCGGCACCCAGGCCAGCGTCTGCACCACGACGCCACCGCCGGCGACCAGCGGCATCTGCAGCAGGAAATGGGCAAAGGCCGCCAGGGGCGCGAGTGCCAGCAGCCAGCCCGCGCGCTCGCCCATACGGCCGGCCAGCGGCGCTGCGATCGACATCGCGAGGACGATCAGGCCTATGCTGGCCAGCACACCTCACCCCGGCAGGATCGCTTCATGGTCGTCTCCCCGAAAGAACGGGCGCCGGCCGCGTTGTGCGGGGCGCCCCAAGTTCTGCTTATTGGAAAATGACCGCTTGTCCTGCTTCAGGTTCCTGAAACCGTTTCCGGGGTTTCTCCTCCTGACTCGACGCGCCTGATCATGCGGGCGATTCAGTGCAGCGTGGCATGCATGCGCGGCTCGCCATGGCGGCCGATTTCGGGGTGGGCTTCGTACAGGCCGCTGCGGCGGGCGAAGCATCCGGCAAGCGGGCACACCTGCCCTGGCGGACATCCATGTTCGAAGGCGCATTCCTTGCGGGTTTCGTCCAGCAGCACCATTTGGTGCATGGCTTCACAGCGGGCGATGGGGGCGTCGAACGTGCACATGATGGTCTCCTCGGTTTTGCCTTGCGGTACGGAAATTTCTGCGCCAGCGCGTGATTGATTTCACACTGAACTTGATTTCAATCTAGCTTTTTGGCCGAGACTTGCTCCCGTAAGTGAATGAAGGTTGACCCAGGTCAACGTTTTTCGGGTCATTGCATATTTGCAACGGTGTTGCCTTCGACCACGCAGCTTGCCGCGGCGTGGCCGTGCAAGTGCGCCTGCGCTCACTCCGCGCGCAGCGCCTCGACCGCGTCCAGCGCCGCCGCGCGCCGTGCGGGCAGGACGCCGGCGAGCAGGCCGATGGCGAGCGCGAGCAGCTCGGCGATCAGCACGAAGTGCCAGGGCGTGGCCACCGGCATCGCCGGCACCAGCAGGCCGGCCAGCTGGGCGAGCCCGGCGCCGATCGCCAGCCCGAGCGCGCCGCCGAGGCCGGCGAGCATGACCGCCTCGCCGAGGAACAGCGCCAGGATGGTCCGCCGCCGGGCGCCGAGCGCGACCAGCAGGCCGATCTCGTTGGTGCGTTCGCTGACCGCGATGGTCATGATGGTGACGATGCCGACCCCGCCCACCAGCAGCGAGATGCCGCCGAGCGCGCCGACCGCCGCGGTGAGGATGTCGAGGATGTTCGACAGCGTGGCCAGCATGTCTTCCTGGGTGCGGATGGTGAAATCCTCGCGGCCGTGGCGGGCGACCAGGCTGTGCCTGATCAGTTCGACCACGCGCGCGGCGGGGACCCGCTCCTCGTAGTCGAGGCCGATCTCCATCAGCCCGTCGCGCTTGAACAGCGCCAGGCCGCGCGCGCTGGGGATGAAGGCGGTGTCGTCGAGGTCGATGCCGAGGAACTGGCCTTTCTCCTCCATGATGCCGATCACCCGGTAGCGCTCGTCGCCGATCTGCACCCGCTCGCCGAGCGCATTGCCGGCATCGAACAGCTCGCGCTTGAGCTTGGGGCCGAGCACGGCGAAGGCGCGCGGGCTGTCGCCGTCGTCCGGCGGCAGGAACTGGCCCACGCGCACCCGCATCGCGTACACCGCGTGCATGTCGGGCCCGACGCCCAGCACCATGGTGCGCCGCACGCGGCCGTTGGCGCGGATCTCGGCGTTGCCGCTGACGTTGCCGGTGACGTGGCGCACGTGCGGCAGCCGCGCCAGCGCCGCCGCGTCGTCGAGGGTGAGCTCGCGCGCGGTGGAGGGCAGGCCGGGGGGGCCGCCGCGGGCGCCCTGGCGGCCGGGCGTGATCTCGATGACGTTGGTGCCGAACTGGCCGAACTCCTGCAGCACGAAGCGGTGCAGGCCTTCGCCGATCGAGGTCAGCAGGATCACCGCGGCGATGCCGACCGCGATGCCGCCCAGTGTCAGCGCGCTGCGCAGGCGGTGCGCGGTCAGCGAACGCAGCGCCAGATGCAGGAAGTCGCCCCAGCTCATGGCGCTCAGCGCTTCATCAGGGCCTGCACCGGATCGAGCGCGGCGGCGCGGCGCGCCGGCATCACCCCGAACAGCAGGCCGGTACCCAGCGCGGTACCCACCGCGGCGGCCACCGCCCAGTCCGGCGGCCAGGCGGGCAGGGCGGGGAAGGCGAGGCGGATCGCCCACGCCCCGGCATGGCCGAGCGCGAAGCCGGCAAGCGCGCCGGCCAGCGACAGCAGCCCGGCCTCGGTCAGGAAGGCGAGGCGGATCGCCCGGCCGCTGGCACCGAGCGCCTTCAGCAGGCCGATCTCGCCGGTGCGCTGGGTCACCGCCACCAGCATCACGTTCATGACCAGGATGCCGGCCACCGCCAGGCTGATCGCGGCGATGCCTGCCACCCCCAGGGTCAGCGCGCCGAGGATGCGGTCGAAGGTGCCGAGCACCGCATCCTGGGTGATCACGGTGAAGTCGAACTCGCCGTCGCGGCGCGCCTTCAGCAGATCCTCGAGCTGGCGCTGGGCCGGTGCCAGCGCCTCGCGGCCGCGGGTCTCGACCATGATGCGGAACAGCGCGCCGGTGTTGAACATGGCCTGCGCGGTGGCGACCGGCACCAGCACCAGCTCGTCCGAGTTCATGCCCAGGCCGCGGCCGGCCGGCCCCATGGTGCCGATCACGCGCAGGCGGTGGTCGCCGAGGCGGATCATGCGGCCGATGGCGTTCTGGTTGCCGAACAGTTCGGCGCGGATGGTCTCGCCGATCACCGCGACCGCGGAGGCGCGGCCGAAGTCCTCGCGCGGCAGGAACTGGCCGCTGGCCACCCCGAAGCCGCGGATGTCGAGGTAGTCGGCGCTGGTGCCGACCACCATCACCTCGCGCAGGCGCCCGCCGACCGAGATCTCGGAGTTGCCCACGGTCAGCGGCGCGACGCGCAGCACCAGCGGCAGGCGCAGCAGGGCCGCGGCGTCGTCGTTGGTGAGGTCGCGCGGCGTGCTGCTGACGAAACTGCCCGGATTGACGCCGCCGGTCTCGGTGCGGCCGGGCAGCACGATCAGCAGGTTGGCGCCGAGCGCGGAGAACTCCTCCACCACGTAGCGGCGGGCGCCGTCGCCGAGCGCGGTGAGCATCACCACCGCGGCCACGCCGATCGACATCGCCAGCACCATCAGCGCGCTGCGCAGCGGATAGCCGAGCGCGGCGCGGCTGGCGAAGCGCAGGGTGTCGGCGGGGCTCATGCCGGCTCCGGGCTGCGGCGCAGGTCCTCGCGGATCGCGCCGTCCTCCATCAGCACCCGGCGGCGGGCGCGCTCGCCCATGGTGGGGTCGTGGGTGACCACGATCAGGGTCATGCCGGCGGCGTTGAGGTCCTCGAGCAGGGCGGTCACCTCCTGCCCGGTGGCGCGGTCGAGGTTGCCGGTGGGTTCGTCGGCGAGCAGCAGCGCCGGGCGCATGATGGTGGCGCGTGCGATCGCCACGCGCTGGCGCTGGCCGCCGGAGAGTTCGTCCGGGCGATGGTGGGCACGGCCTTCGAGGCCGAAATCCCGCAGCGCCCGGGCCACGCGGCTGGCGCGCTCGTGCGCCGGGATGCCGGCGAGCATCAGCGGCAGGGCGACGTTCTCGGCTGCGGTCAGGCGCGGCACGAGGTGGAAGCTCTGGAACACGAAGCCGATGCGCGCGCTGCGCACCGCGGCCTGCTCGTCGGCGGACAGGGTGGTGACGTCGCGCCCTTCGAGCCGGTAGTGGCCGGCGTTGGGGCGGTCGAGCAGCCCGAGCAGGTTGAGCAGGGTGGATTTGCCCGAGCCGGAGGGGCCCATCACCGCGACGTATTCGCCGGCCTCGATGTGCAGCGCCACGTCGCGCAGCGCATGCACCTGGCTGTCGCCGAGCTGGAAGATGCGGTCGATGCCGTCGAGCTCGATCTGCGCCATGTCTCCCTCGTGCGCCCGCGATCCCGTGGCCGTGCGCTAGCGGGCGACGGACTCGACGCTGACGCGCGCGCCGGGGGCGACGCCCGCGCGTTCGAGCGAGGTGACGATGCGCTCGCCGGCCTGCAGGCCTTCCATCACCTCGGTCTGTTCCCAGTTCGACAGGCCGGTGCGCAGGCCGCGCTCGACCAGCACGCCGTTTTCCTCCACCAGCACGCGCTGGCCTTCGCGCAGCGCGGAGGTCGGGATGCGCAGCACGTCCGGGCGGCTGTCGAGCACGATCTCGACGTCCGCGCTGTAGCCGACCAGCATGCCGCGGGCCTCGTCCGGGCGCACGAAGTCGACGTCCACCTCGACGGTGCGGGCCTGCTTCTCGACCGCGGTGATGTAGGGCGCGACGCGCTTGACGCTGCCCGCGAAGACCTTGCCCGCCATCGCCTCGAGCGTGATCCGCACCGGCTGGCCGGGGCGGATCCTGGGCGCATCGATCTCGTCCATCGGCGCCTTCACGTACAGGCAGGAGTCGTCGATCAGGTCGATCGCCGGCGGCGTGGGCACGCCCGGGGGCGACGGGATGGAGATCTCGCCGAGCTCGCCGCTGATCTTGGCCACGGTGCCGGCAAAGGGGGCGACCAGCACCAGGCGCTGGCGCTCGGTCTCGGTGGCGGCGAGCTGGGCCTGGGCGGTGGCGACGTCGGCGCGCGCGGTATCGCAGGCGGCGCGGCGGGCGCGCGCTTCGGTGCGGGCCTTCTCCTCGGCGCTGGCCGACACGAAGCCGCGCCTGACCAGCTGCGCCTGGCGCGCCGCCTCGCGCTCCGCGTTGTCGGCGACGGTGCAGGCCTCGTGCACGCGCTGGCGCGTGGTGGCGAGCTGGGCCTGGTTGATAGCCCGCCGTGCGTCGAGGTCACCGTGCCACAGCCGCATCAGTACCTGTCCGGCTTCGACGCGGTCGCCTTCCTTGACCCCCAGCCACTCGATGCGCCCGCCGACGATGGTCGCCATCTTGGTGCGCTGGCAGGCCTCGATCTCGCCGGCGCGGGTATTGGTCAGCGTCGCCTCGACCGGGCCGCGGCCGACCTCGTGAACCGTCACGGCGACGGCCTGCGGCCGCGTCAGCCACCATGCACCGCCGCCGAGGAAAACGGCGACGATGACGAGCACCAGCAGGCGGCGGAGGTGTTTCATGGTCGTGGCGGGGCGTTCCGTGGCAGTGGCGGACGGGGTTTGGGGGCAAGGATCCGATCGGATCATGCAGGCGCTGCGGTAGACGCGATCGGCCTGGCGTTCAGCTTGCAAGCATACGCCCATCGCGTAGCCGCGCCCAAGCCTGCGGGACCGGCGCGGGGTGGCCCGCTCCCGAGCCGGCGCCGGCGCTGGGGGCGCGTCGCGGACATCGCGCGCCAGCCGCGTTCCCGGGCTCCGACGATCGGCGCAAGGGCCGTATCCGGCCCCGGTGCCTGGCACCATTGATCCCGGACAAACAGCCATCGCTGGCGCGTGGAAAAGGTGCGGCGGGCGGGCTAGGCTGCCAATTGGAAGCCATGGGGAACAAGGCCGCGCCGGTCATCACCGCCTTGTGGCTCACCCTTGCGGGGACGGCAGTCCGGAGGGGGAGGCGGATGTCTGCCGGGAGGGCGAATCCACGTTCGGGTTCGGCGAGCCGGGGTGTCATTCCAGTTCGGGGAGACTCAAATGCAGGGACGAATTTGCGCACTGGTTCCGCTCGTCTGCGCGGCGGCACTCTCGGCTTGTGGCGGAGGTGGCGGCGGCGGTTCGTCGGTCACCATCGGCGGCTTCACCAGCTGGTCCGCGCTCAGGCCGGGAACCACGTCGACCCTGGTCGCCATGACCCGCGAGGCCGACTACACGTATGACCCCGACACGGGCCTGCTGACCGGTGTCGGCGCCGGCTCCCCGCTCGCGACCGATTCGAGCCTGACGCTGGGCCTCGACGCGGCCGGCGAGGTGAATCTGCTCGCCATCGAGACGCCGCAGTCGAACCTCAGCCTTTCTGTCGCCAATGGCGACCTGTTCGGGGATCTGGGGGGCGGCCTCCTTGCCGCAGTCAGTGCCGACGAGAGCAAGCTGATCCTGGCTGCCGATCCGATCGCCCTCGGCTGGAACTACCAGACCTTCGGCGTGTGGGACACCGTGTTCGATGCCGACAGCGGGCGGATCGGTGCATTCAGCGCGGGTGCACCGACACCGGTCTCGGCGGTCCCGACCAGCGGCACCGCAACCTATACGGGCATGGCGGGCGGATTCCATGCGGACGCAGCGGGCGCCACCAGCCTGACGTCCGCCATGCTGAGGGTCGATGCGGACTTCGGTGCGCGCACCCTCGCGTTCTCGACCAGCAACACGGCCATCACGGCCGACCTGGTCACGTATTCCCCGGCTCCCAGCCTGGACCTCGCGGGCACCCTCGGCTACGCCGCCGGCACGAACACCTTCAGTGGCGCCATCGAGACCGCCAGCGGCATGAGCGGACGGGCCGACGGCCGTTTCTACGGGCCGAATGCGGAAGAGATCGGCGGCGTGTTCGAGACGCGGGGCAGTGGTGTGGAGGTGTACGGGGGCGCATTCGGTGGGCGCAGGTAGGCGTCGCGCATTGGGCATGAGCGGCCTGCGGGCCGCTTTTTTGCTGCTCGGTCTCGCCGCTGCCATCGGTTGCGCCGCTGCGCCCGGGCCGCCTGCCGCCGAGCGCCTCGCGCGGGTGGAGGCCGAGCTGCGCCTCGACCCGGCGAACATGCAGCTGCTGTTCGAGAAGGGCATGCTGCTCTCGGTGCTCGGTCGTCCCCTGCAGGCGGCCGATGCCTTCCGGCAGATGCTTTCGCGCGACCCGACCCTGCTGCGCCCGCGACTCGAACTGGGCCGGGTGCTTGCCCAGGCAGGCGACAACGAGGGCGCCCGCTACCATTTCGAGCAGGTGCTCGCCCATCCCCTGCCGGATGCGGTCCGTCGCAATGTCCTGAACTTCCTTGCCCGCATCCGCGAGGAGCTGCCCTCGTTCTCCTTCAGCTTCGATCTGGTCAGCGACAGCAATCCCAATCAGGCGACGAGCGACGAGGAGGTGGTCATCGATGGCGTGAGCTATCGCCTGAATGCCGATGCTCGCGCGAAACAGTCCTTTGGCTGGCGTGCGCTGCTCGGCGGTCGCGCACCGCTTCCGGGCGCACCGCTCTGGTTCGTGCGCGGCCACCTGCAGCATGACGAGCACCGCGGCCGGGAGTCCGATTTCAGCTATCTGCAGGCCACGGCCGGCCGGCACCTGCGCCTGAACGACGCCACGCTGACGCTCGAGGCAGGGCATCACTGGGCGCGCTACCAGCAACAGGCCCTCTACGCGGGGCCTGTCGTGTCGCTGACGCTGTTTCGCCCGCTGCGCCCGGATCTCTCGCTGCAGCTCGGTCTCGGGGCGCTGGAGCTGGATTACCCCGACCATCCTTTCCGCGACGGCTGGCAGACGACGGCCAGCGCCCGCCTGCTGCTGGCTGCTGCGCCCGACCGACGCTGGGAGTTCGCCGCCCACATCACCCGCATGGCGGCGCGGGAGTCGGCCTACGGCTTCGACCGGCCGCAGCTGTCGGCGCGATACGTGCGTGAATGGCCGGGGGGCTGGATCACCGGAACCGGGGCGCGCTCGAGCTGGACGCACTACGCGGCGGCCGATCCCTTCTTCCGGCGCACGCGCGCCGAGCGCAGCACCGAGCTCGACGTGGACCTGATCAACCGTCGCCTCCGAGTCTGGCGGATGTCGCCGCGCCTGCAGCTGGGCTGGGTCGACAACCGCAGCAACATCGACTTCTTCGACTGGCGAAGGGCCTACGTGCGGCTCGGCATGAGCGGCGAGTTCTGAGGGCGCTTCCGCCCGCTCACTTCGCGCCCTTGGCCCACGAATCCTTCAGCGTGACCGTGCGGTTGAACACCGGCGCGCCGGGTTTCGAGTCGACGCGGTCGGCGACGAAGTAGCCGTGGCGCTCGAATTGGAAGCGGTCCTCGGGCCGGGCGTCCTTCAGCGCCGGCTCCAGGTACGCGGTGATCACGCGCTTGCTGTCCGGGTTGATGTCGTTGAGGAAGTCGCGCTCGGCGTCCGGCGCGTCGCCCTCGCGGCGCTGGCCGGGGTGGGGGTGGGCGAAGAGGCGGTCGTAGATGCGCACCTCGGCCTCGTAGCCGTGCGCCACCGACACCCAGTGCAGGTTGCCCTTGACCTTGTAGTTGTCGGCGCCGGGGGTGCCGGACTTGGAGTCGGGCATGTACTCGGCGAGCACCGCGGTGACGTTGCCGGCGGCATCCTTCTCGCAGCCGGTGCACTTGACCACGAAGCCGTAGCGCAGGCGCACCATGTTGCCCGGGTAGAGGCGGTGGAAGCCCTTGACCGGTTCTTCCATGAAGTCCTCGCGCTCGATCCACAACTCGCGCGAGAAGGGCATGTCGCGTTTTCCCAGTTCGGGCTTGAGCGGGTGGTTGGGCGCCTGGCACAGCTCGGACTGAGCTTCGGGGTAGTTGGTGAGCACCAGCTTCAGCGGGTCGAGCACCGCGACGCGGCGCTCGGCCGCTTCGTTGAGGTCGTCGCGCATGCACTCTTCCAGCACGCTCATGTCGATCCACGAGTCGGCCTTGGACACGCCGATGCGCTCGGCGAAGCGGCGGAAGCCGGCGGCGGTGAAGCCGCGGCGGCGGGCGCCGACCAGCGTCGGCAGGCGCGGGTCGTCCCAGCCGGCGACGTGGCCTTCGTTCACGAGCTGGATCAGCTTGCGCTTGGACAGCACCACGTAGGTCAGGTTGAGGCGGGCGAATTCGATCTGCTGCGGCAGCGGGCGCCGGAAGTGGCCCTCGGTGGCGAGCGCGTCGAGCAGCCAGTCGTAGAACGGGCGCTGGTCCTCGAACTCGAGCGTGCACACCGAGTGGGTGATGTTCTCGATCGCGTCCTCGATCGGATGCGCGAAGGTGTACATCGGATAGATGTGCCAGGCGTCGCCGGTGCGATGGTGGGCGGCATGGCGGATGCGGTAGATCGCCGGGTCGCGCAGGTTGATGTTGGGGCTCGCCATGTCCACCTTGGCGCGCAGGATGTGGCTGCCTTCGGCGAACTCGCCGGCGCGCATGCGCGCGAACAGGTCGAGGTTCTCCTCGACGCTGCGATTGCGATAGGGGCTGTCCTTGCCCGGCTCGGTCAGCGTGCCGCGGTTGGCGCGCATCTCCTCGGCCGACTGCGAGTCGACATAGGCCTTGCCGGCCTTGATCAGGCTGATGGCGCAGGCGTACATCTTGTCGAAGTAGTCCGAGGCGAAGTACAGGTGCTCGCCCCAATCGAAGCCGAGCCACTGCACCGCCTCGAGGATGGCGTCGACGTATTCCTGCTCTTCCTTCTCCGGGTTGGTGTCGTCGAAGCGCATGTGGCACACGCCGCCGTAGGATTCGGCCAGGCCGAAGTTCAGGCAGATCGACTTGGCGTGGCCGTAGTGCAGGTAGCCGTTGGGCTCGGGCGGGAAGCGCGTCTCGACGCGGCCGCCCCATTTCGCCGTGCGGATGTCCTCGTCGATGATGTTGCGGATGAAGTTGGAGGCGACGGGGGCTTCGGTGGTGGCGGGGTTCTTTTCGGGTTTCATCGGGAGTGCGGAATCGGAATGAGCGGCCGATCGGCCGGTGAGCGGTAACCGGGAATTGTAGCCGATCGGCCGCGCAGGGCTCGGATGCCGGGGTGGGGGTGGGTAGAATCGGGGCTGTGCGACGTGCCCGGGCGCCGGAAACCGGATGCGGGGCGCGCACGCCGAACGAAATCCACCCTCGCCACCAAGGAGCACGATCGATGAATCTCGCCGCATTCGCAGCCGTGGGCGTGGGCGCGGCCTGCGGCGCGTGGCTGCGCTGGGGGCTGGGCGCGTGGCTGAATCCGCTGTTCGCGCTGCTGCCGCTGGGCACGCTGGTCGCGAACCTGCTCGGCGGGCTGCTGATGGGCGTGGCGCTTGCGGTGATCCAGGCCTGGCCGACGCTGCAGCCGGCGATGAAGCTGCTGCTCACCACCGGCCTGCTCGGCGGACTGACCACCTTCTCGAGCTTCTCGGCCGAGGCCTTCCACCTCCTGCAGCGGGGCGAGATCGGCTGGCTGGGTGCGCACGTGCTGCTGCATGTTGCGGGTTCGCTGCTGATGACCTGGGCCGGGTTCGCCCTGTTCAACGCCATGCGCGGCTGAGCGCGCCGGGCCGCGCAAGGCGCGACCGGCTGCCCGGTGGCCTTCCCGCAGCGGGCGCAGTTGTCATGTTCTGTTGCACTCGGATGGGCTAGAGTGGGAATCTGAAGCGGCCATAATGGCGCTTGCCCGCAGCTCAACGGAGGAAAACAACATGAAGAAGATCATCGTCACGCTTTCCGCAG
Source organism: Rhodocyclaceae bacterium (assembly GCA_029982755.1). GTDB lineage: Bacteria > Pseudomonadota > Gammaproteobacteria > Burkholderiales > Rhodocyclaceae > Thauera. Next base: position 27,043 of record JARRBR010000007.1, on the reverse strand, counting down.
TCTCCCTCGCCATGGCCGGCCTGTCCGGCTGCGCCAACATGTCCGAAACACAGCGCGATACCGGCATGGGTGCCGCGATCGGTGCCGTGGCAGGCGGCCTGATCGGCGCAGCCACTGCCGGCGGCAACAAGGGCAAGAGCGCCGCCACCGGCGCGGCCATCGGCGCGGCGCTGGGCGCGGGTGGCGGCTATCTGTGGTCGCAGAACATGCAGAAGCAGAAGGCCGAGATGGAGCAGGCCACCGCCGGTACCGGCATCGGCGTCAGCCAGACCGCCGACAACCAGCTTAAGGTCGACATCCCCGCCGACGTCTCCTTCGACGTGGGCCGCTACGACATCAAGCCGAACATGCGTCCGGTGCTCGACCGGCTGGCCACCACGCTGAACCAGCACCCGGTGACCACCGTGACCATCATCGGCCACACCGACAGCACCGGCTCCGATGCGGTGAACGACCCGCTGTCGATCAATCGCGCCGCCGCCACCCGCGACTATCTGGTGATGCGTGGCGTTTCCGCGCAGCGCATCGCGATCGACGGCCGTGGCTCGCGTCAGCCGATCGCCGACAACTCGACCGCCTCCGGTCGCGCCATGAACCGTCGCGTCGAGATCTTCGTCGCCGAAGCGGCACGCTGAGTTCTCTGCGCCTACACGAAGCCCGGCCAGGGTCCGCCCTGCCGGGCTTCGTCGCGTTTACCGTGCGGGGGCCGGCAGCGGCGCCAGCAGCGCGGCGATGTCGGCCTCGCCGAACTTGGCGAGCGCGTTGGCGTCCTCGGACAGCACGCTCTCGGCCAGCGCCGCCTTCTTCTCCTGCAGCGCGAGGATCTTCTCCTCGATGCTGCCCGCGCATACCAGCTTGAACACGAACACCGGCTTGTCCTGGCCGATGCGGTGGGCGCGGTCGGTGGCCTGGTTCTCGGCCGCGGGGTTCCACCACGGGTCGTAGTGGATCACGGTGTCGGCGGCGGTGAGGTTTAGGCCCACGCCGCCCGCCTTCAGGCTGATCAGGAACACCGGCACGCGGCCCTTCTGGAAGTCTTCCACCGGGATGCGGCGGTCGCGGGTGTCGCCGGTCAGCGCCACCCAGCCGATCTTCGCGCGGTCGAGCTCGGTCGCGATCAGGCCGAGCATGGTGGTGAACTGCGAGAACACCAGGATGCGCCGGCCCTCGTCGATCAGCTCCGGCAGCATGTCCATCAGCAGGTCGAGCTTGGCGCGCTCCTTGACGCGCGCGGCCGCCGGCGACTTGAGCAGGCGCGGGTCGCAGCACACCTGGCGCAGCTTGAGCAGGGCGTCGAGGATCACGATCTGGCTGCGCGCGAAGCCCTTGCCGGCGATCTCGGCGCGCACCTTCTCGTCCATCGCCGCGCGCACCGTCTCGTAGAGGTCGCGCTGGCCGCCTTCGAGGCCGACGCTGCGTACGATCACGGTCTTGGGCGGCAGCTCGGTGGCGACGTCTTCCTTGCGCCGGCGCAGGATGAAGGGGCGCAGGCGCGCGGCGAGCAGGTCGCGGCGCACGCTGTCGCCATGCTTCTCGATCGGCGTGCGCCAGGTCTGGGTGAATTGCTTGTGCGTGCCGAGGAAGCCGGGGAGCAGGAAGTCGAACTGCGCCCACAGCTCGCCGAGGTGGTTCTCGAGCGGCGTGCCGGTGAGTCCCAGGCGGTGGCGCGCCTTGAGCTGGCGGATCACCTGCGCGCCCTTGCTTGCGGCGTTCTTGACCGTCTGCGCCTCGTCCAGGATCAGCAGGCTCCACTCGCGCGCCTGCAGCTGCTCGGCGTCGCGCCACAGCAGCGGGTAGGTGGTGAGCGCGACATCGATCCTCGCGCCGCCGGCGTCGCCCGCGTCCAGTTCTTCGAAGCGGGCGTGGCGATCGGAACCGTGCAGGTTCAGCACCTTGAGGTCGGGGGCGAAGCGCTCGGCCTCGGCCTGCCAGTTGAACACCAGCGACGTGGGCAGCACGACCAGCGCCGGCACATCCAGCCGGCCGGCGTGCTTTTCGGTGAGCAGGTGGGCGAGCGTCTGTGCGGTCTTGCCCAGGCCCATGTCGTCGGCGAGGATGCCGGCGAGGCCGTGGCGCACCAGGTGCTGCAGCCAGGCCAGGCCTTCGAGCTGATACGGGCGCAGTTCGGCGCGGAAACCCGCGGGCGCGGCGACCGCCTGGATACCTTCGGCGTCGCGCAGGCGGGCGGCGATCTCGGCGATGCGTGCGCTGCCGCGCCCCGGCAGATCGAGGTCGGCCAGGCGCGGGGCGTCGAGCGCGGACAGGCGCAGGTCGCCGTCGGGGCGGTCGAACAGGTCAACCAGTGCGCGTACCAGCGGCTTCAGGCGTGCGGCGCTGATGCGCAGGCGGCCGAGGGCCTCATCCTCGAGGATCAGCGCCTCGTTGTCGGCGATGTCGTCGAGCCGGCCCGACAGCCAGCGCGCATCCTGTGCGAACAGGCCGGCGAGCAGCGGGGCGAGCGGCAGCGCCTTGCCGTCGACCTCGATGCCGGGCGACAGGCCCAGCCAGCCGTCCTCGCCTTCGTCGATGTCGAGCATGAGCTGGTCGATGTCGATCGCGTGGTGGCGGAAGTCGGTGGGAAACTCCACCACCCACCCATCCGCGCGCAGGGCGGGCAGGGTGTCGGACATGAAGCCGGGCCACGCCGCCTCGCTCGCCAGGCCGAGGGCCTCGGTCGGCAGCGTGCCGAAGCTCGCCTGCACCGCGCCCAGCGGCACGCGGGTGAAGCCGACTGCGGTCAGCTTCTGCGCGGCGGCGCGTTCGGCGGCTTCGTCGCGGGTCAGGCGGGCGCTGCGGCCATCGGCCAGGGGGTGGAAGAGCCTGCCGTCGCCGGCGTCGATGGTGACCGGGCCGTAGCGGAAGGCGAGCACGGCGAAGTCGAACTCGTAGGTGCCGTAAGCCGCGTAGCCGCGAAAGCGCAGGTGATGGACCGGCAGGGTGGCGAGCCGCAGCACCGCCACCGGCACGCCGCCGAGCTCGATCGGAGGCTCGCCGCGCTGGGTCGGGGCGGGCAGCGTGGGCGCCACTTCGGCCAGGGTTGCGGCGACGAGCTCGGATTCGGCCTGGGTCAGCGGCGGCAGCCACAGCAGGCGCTGCACGAGTTCGGCCGGCACCTCGAGCGTGATCGGGCCGGCCTCGGCGCGCGCGGCGTCCACGTACCAGGGCGGCAGCAGGGGCAGGATGCGCTCGGCAGCGGGCTCCACCTTGAGCACCGGCGCACGCAGGCCGTCGGCGGTCAGCATCCAGTCGGGCGTGCCCGGGCGCGCTTCGCCCGCGTTCAGTAACGGGTTGGCAAGGCTGGCGAAATGCACGCGCTCGCTGGCGAGCAGCTTGCCCATCAGCTCGCTGCTGTTGCGTCCTTCGAGCGGCAGGCCGACGCTGGGGATGGTGCGTCCGCGCGGCCGGTGCGCCCACAGCAGGCGCAGGATCTCGAGGTCGGTCTCGTCCACGAAGGCGGGTGGTGCCTGCAGGGCACGCTCGATGTTGGTCCAGCTCTCGCGCTGGCGGATCTGTCCGTGCTGGTCGAGCCGCACCTTGTAGCAGGCGACGTAGTACTCGGCGTGGTAGCTGTCAGGCTCGATCACGTAGCGCAGCGCGTGCGTGCTGGCCGCCGCCTTGCGCTTGCGCCCGGCGGCGGGGTTGAGTGCGCTGGCCGCGTGGCGAAAGCCCTCCACCCAGGCCAGTACCTGCTCGCGCGGACGGTCGGGCCGGCGGCGCTGGTGCAGCAGCAACAACATCATCGCCGCCACGTGCTTGCAGTCGTAGCCCATCGGGCAGGTGCACTTGCTGACCAGGGTCGGTCGCCCGTCCGCTTCGGTGACGTCGGCGACGACGTCGTAGGGCGTGCGCTGCCGGCCCTTGACCAGGGCCGACACCTCGCTGCCCTCGGCCGAAAGCGCACTCACCCGGCTCAGGTAGCCGAGCCCCTTGGCCACGGTCTCCATGCCGAGCTGGGCGATCAGGTCATCCTGGGTGAAGCGGTCGAGCGGGGTCATGGGCGGATCGGGGGCAGGCGCGAGGGCAAAACCGGAAAGTCTACACGTTCTCGCCTGCGCAGTACGCCGGCAGACCTCGATATCTGCTGGGCCGCGGTCTGTCCGGAGCCCGTTCCCATACGTTCGGAAACCGGACGTCCATCTCGATCTCGGTCGCCACGGCGCTCGACGCCTTCATGCGGCGATGCAGCGTTGGACGGCCTCCCATGCTGCAGCAATGCACCCTGGAGGCGTGCTGCGGCGCACAGACGCCGAGGTGGCATGGCGGTTGCAATGAAGGCATTGGTGCCAGATGCACCAGGCGTTCATCCAACCAGAAGGAACGGAGACAACCATGCAAGTACAGACCGCAGCACGCGTACAGGTGATGGGCATCGATGCCGGCGGCACGATGACCGACACCTTCTTCGTGCGCGACGACGGCCGCTTCGTCGTCGGCAAGGCGCAGAGCAATCCGGCGGACGAATCGCTCGCCATCTTCAACTCCTCGCAGGACGCGCTCGCCCACTGGGGGCGCGACGTCGACGAGGTCTACCCTGAGCTGGCGACCTGCGTCTATTCCGGCACCGCGATGCTCAACCGCATCCTGAGCCGCAAGGGCCTCGACGTCGGCCTGATCTGCAACCGCGGCTTCGAGCAGATCCACTCCATGGGCCGCGCGCTGCAGAGCTACCTCGGCTATGCGCTGGAAGACCGCATCCACCTCAATACCCACCGCTACGACGAGCCCCTGGTGCCGGTGTCGCGTACCCGCGGCGTCACCGAGCGCACCGACGTCCAGGGCAAGGTCGTGATCCCGCTGCGCGAGGAAGAAGTGCGCCAGGCGACGCGCGACCTGGTGGAAGCCGGTTCGCAGGCGATCGTGATCTGCCTGCTGCAGTCCCACAAAAACGAGAGCAGTGAGCAGCGCGCCCGTGACCTGGTCAGGGACGAGCTGAAGCGGCTCAAGGCGGATATCCCGGTGTTTGCGTCGGTGGATTACTACCCGTCGCGCAAGGAAAGCCACCGGATGAACACGACGATCCTCGAAGCCTACGGCGCCGAACCTTCGCGTCAGACGCTGAAGAAGGTGAGCGACCGCTTCAAGAAGCACGGCGCGAAGTTCGACCTGCGCGTGATGGCCACCCACGGCGGCACCATCTCGTGGAAGGCCAAGGAGCTGGCCCGTACCATCGTCTCCGGCCCGATCGGCGGCGTCATCGGCTCCAAGCTGCTCGGCGAGTACCTGGGCGACGAGAACATCGCCTGCTCGGACATCGGCGGCACCTCCTTCGACGTCGCGCTGATCACCAAGGGCAGCTTCGCGATCAAGTCCGACCCCGACATGGCCCGCCTGGTGCTGTCGCTGCCGCTGGTCGCGATGGACTCGGTCGGCGCCGGTGCCGGTAGCTTCGTGCGCATCGACCCGTACAGCAAGTCGATCAAGCTCGGCCCGGACAGCGCCGGCTACCGCGTCGGCACCTGCTGGCCGGAAAGCGGCCTGGATACGGTGTCGGTGTCCGACTGCCACGTCGTGCTGGGCTACCTCAACCCCGAGAACTTCCTCGGCGGCGCAATCAAGCTCGACGTGCAGCGGGCGCGCGACCACATCAAGGCGCAGATCGCCGATCCGCTCGGGCTGTCGGTGGAGGATGCGGCCGCGGGCGTGATCGAGCTGCTCGACCTGACGCTCTCCGAGTACCTGCGCGCCAACATCAGCGCCAAGGGCTACAACCCGGCCGAGTTCACCTGCTTCTCCTACGGCGGTGCCGGCCCGGTGCATACCTATGGCTATACCGAGGGCGTCGGCTTCAAGGACGTCGTGGTCCCTGCCTGGGCGGCCGGCTTCTCGGCCTTCGGCTGCGCCTGCGCCGACTTCGAGTATCGCTACGACAAGTCGGTCGACCTCGGCGTGGCCCAGTTCGCCAGCGATGCCGAGAAGGCGGCGGCCTGCGCCAGCCTCCAGCAAGCCTGGGAAGAGCTGGCAGTCAAGGTCATCGATGAGTTCGTGATCAACGGCTACAAGCCGGAAGACGTGATGCTGATCCCGGGCTACAAGATGCAGTACATGGGCCAGCTGAACGACCTCGAGATCGTCTCGCCGGTGTCCTCCGCGGCGACGGCGGCGGACTGGAACCAGATCATCGAGACCTTCGAGAACACCTACGGTCGCGTCTATGCCAATTCGGCGCGCTCGCCGGAGCTGGGCTTCTCGATCACCGGCGCGATCCTGCGCGGCATGGTGGTGACGCAGAAGCCGGTGCTGCCGGAAGACCCGGACTGCGGGCCGAACCCGCCGAAGGAAGCCTATCTGGGCACCCGTCCGTTCTACCGCCACAAGCGCTGGGTCGAGGCCGCGCTGTGGAAGATGGAAGCGCTCAAGGCAGGCAACCACATCGTCGGGCCCGCGATCATCGAATCGGACGCAACGACCTTCGTGGTGCCCGACGGCTTCGAGACGACGGTCGACAAGCACCGCCTGTTCCATCTCAAAGAAGTGAAGTAATCGAGGAGACCGCCATGAACATGATGACAAACAAGGAACTCGGCTTCGCCGACCTGCTGAAGAACGGCCAGACGCTGAAGCAGTTCCGCGACGGGATCATCGAGCGCACCAAGGCCACCGGCTACTACAACGGCCAGGAGAAGCTCGAATTCCGCGACAGCGACCCGATCGGCTACGAGAAGCTGTTTTCCAAGCTGCGCGGCGGCCTCGTGCATGCCCGTGAGACGGCGAAGAAGATCGCGGCGAGCCCGATCGTGGAGCAGGAAGGCGAACTGTGCTTCACGCTGTACAACGCGGTCGGCGACTGCGTGCTCACCTCGACCGGCATCATCATCCACGTCGGCACGATGGGCGCAGCGATCAAGTACATGATCGAGAACAACTGGGAAGCCAACCCCGGCATCAACCCCGGTGACATGTTCACGAACAACGATTGCTCGATCGGCAACGTGCACCCGTGCGACATCGCCACCATCGTCCCGATCTTCTGGGAAGGCCGGCTGATCGGCTGGGTGGGCGGCGTGACGCACGTGATCGACACCGGCGCGGTGACCCCGGGCTCGATGTCGACCGGTCAGGTGCAGCGCTTCGGCGACGGCTACATGATCACCTGCCGCAAGACCGGTGTGAATGACACCCCGCTGCGCGACTGGCTGCACGAGTCGCAGCGTTCGGTGCGTACGCCGAAGTACTGGATTCTCGACGAGAAGACCCGTATCGCCGGTTGCCATATGATCCGCGAACTGGTCGAGGAAGTGATCCGCGCCGACGGCATCGAGGCCTACGAGAAGTTCGCCTACGAAGTCATCGAGGAAGGCCGTCGCGGCCTGATGAACCGCATCAAGGCGATGACGCTGCCGGGCAAGTACCGCAAGGTGTCGTTCGTCGATGTGCCGTACAAGCACGAAGACGTGCAAGTGTCTTCCGCCTTCGCCAAGCTCGACTCGATCATGCACTCGCCGTGCGAAATGACGATCAAGCCGGACGGCAAGTGGCGCCTCGACTTCGAAGGCGCGAGCCGCTGGGGCTGGCATACCTTCAACGCGCACCAGGTGGCCTTCACGTCGGGCATCTGGGTGATGATGTGCCAGACCCTGGTGCCGACCCAGCGCATCAACGACGGTGCCTACTACGCGACCGAGTTCCGCTTGCCCAAGGGCACGTGGTGCAACCCGGACGACCGTCGCACCGGTCACGCCTACGCGTGGCACTTCCTCGTGTCCGGGTGGGCGGCGCTGTGGCGCGGTCTCTCGCAGTCCTACTTCAGCCGCGGCTATCTGGAGGAGGTGAACGCCGGCAACGCCAACACCTCGAACTGGCTGCAGGGTGGCGGCATCAACCAGGACGGCGAGATCCACGCGGTGAACAGCTTCGAAGCCTCGAGCTGCGGCACCGGAGCGTGCGCGGTGAAGGACGGCCTGAACCACGCCGCGGCGATCTGGAACCCGGAAGGCGACATGGGCGACATTGAGATCTGGGAGATGGCCGAGCCGCTCCTGTATCTGGGCCGCAACGTCAAGGCCAACTCCGGGGGCTACGGCAAGTACCGCGGTGGCTGCGGCTTCGAGACGCTGCGCATGGTGTGGAACGCCCAGGACTGGACGATGTTCTTCATGGGCAACGGCTTCATGAACAGCGACTGGGGAATGATGGGTGGCTATCCGTCGGCGACCGGCTATCGCTTCGAGGCGCACAAGACGGGTCTGGAGCAACGCATTGCGATCGGCGACTCGCTGCCGCTGGGCGGTGACCTCGATCCGACGCGTCCGGACTACGAGCGCCACATCGACGCGACGGCCGTGGTCAAGCGCGACAAGCAGTGCATGACCACCGAGGACTGCTACGACAACCACGACCTGTACCTGAACTACCTGCGCGGCGGCCCGGGCTTCGGGGATCCGATCGATCGCGAGCCGAAGGCGATCGAGAACGACCTGAACCAGAAGTTCCTGCTGCCGGAGTACGCGCAGAAGGTCTATGGCGCGGTGTTCACGCAGGACGCGAAGGGCGTGTTCGCGGTGGATGTCGCGAAGACCGCCGCACGCCGTGCCGAGATGCGCAAGGAGCGGCTCGCCCGCGCGCTGCCGACGCGCGAGTGGATGAAGGAGGAGCGCGAACGCATCATCAACAAGCACGCGGCGGTGCAGGTGCAGCACATGTTCGCGACGAGCTTCGCGTTGTCGGAGAAGTTCACGAAGGAGTTCAAGGCCTTCTGGAGCCTGCCGGCCGACTGGCAGCTGCTGGAGACCGAACTCAACGTCCCGACCTACGGCTCCAAGCACCGCATGGACCTGTCGCTGCTGCCCGACGTCACGACCGTCGTCCAGGTCGAAGAGTAATCACCGAATCGAGGAGTTGGAAAATGTCTACCTACACCAATGAACAGGTCGCCCACCTCGTCGAAGGCTCGCTCGACTGGGAAACCACCTTCCGCATGCTGTCGATGCCCAAGGACAACAGCCGCTTCGAGCAGTACCTGAAGGCGCTGCAGGCCAAGGTCAGCTTCAAGGACAAGATCGTTCTGCCGCTCGGGCCGCATCTCTACATCGTGCAATCGGCCAAGACCAAGCAGTGGGTCACCCAGTGCGACTGCGGCCACGTGTTCGGCGACTATCGCGAAAACTGGAAGCTGCACGCCGCCATCTACGTGCGCGACACCGAGGAAGCGATGACTGAGGTGTACCCGAAGCTGATGGCGCCGGACACGCAGTGGCAGGTTTATCGCGAGTACTACTGCCCCAGCTGCGGCACGATGCACGACGTCGAGGCGCCCACGCCGTGGTACCCGGTGATCCATGACTTCGAGCCCGACATCGAGGCCTTCTACAAGGACTGGGTCGGTCTGCCGGTGCCGGAGCGCGCCGACTGAGGCGGGCTTCTCCCCCGGGCCGTGGGGTGCCACGGCCCGCTGTTCAACCCCCGGCTCCGGTCCGGGGGCCTTTTTGCGGAGACGACAAGATGATGAAGGCGCTCGTCCATCAGGGACCTGGCCGCATGGCATGGAAAGGCAGGGCCGGCGCCGCGCGCGCGCAGGCGATCGAGTTCATTGTGGAGGCGGCCTGAGCCGCAGGAGGGGACAGACATGTCGGAACAGGTCCTCGCCAGCGGCTGCCGCTGGGAAGACACCGGGCTCGCCCGCTTCATCCGTGATTACGGCCACGTCGATCTCGCCGGCCTGCAGGCCTGCGCCACCGAGGAGCCGGAGCGCTTCTGGGCCGAGGTCGCCGAGGCGCTCGCGCTGCGCTGGACGCGGCCCTACCGCCGGGTGCTCGAGCGCAGCGCCGGGCCGGCGTGGCCGCGCTGGTTCGTCGGCGGTGAGCTCGATCTGTACGACAACCTGATCGGTCGCGTCGCGCGCGAAGACCCCGAGCGCCTGGCGCTGTCGTGGGAGGGTGACGACGGAAGCACGCGGCGCTACCGCTACGTCGAACTCGATGAGGAGGCGCGCCGGCTCGCCACCGGGCTCGCCGAGCTGGGTATCGGGCGCGGCGACCGGGTCGCGATCTACCTGCCGATGGTGCCGGAGACGGCGGTCGTGCTGCTCGCCTGCGCCCGCCTCGGCGCCATCGCCATGCCGCTGTTCTCGGGATACGGGGCCGACGCGGTGGCGAGCCGGTTGCAGGATGCGGGCGCGAAGCTGCTCGTATGCGCCGACGCCTACCTGCGTCGCGGCCGGCGCGTCGACATGCTCGCCGAGGCGCGGCTTGCGGCCGCGCGCAGTGCCGCGGTCGCGCAGGTGCTGGTAGTGGCACGCGACGGCGGTGTGCAGCCCGCCTCGGCGGACGGTGGCGCCCGCGGCAACGAGATCGATTACCGGCAACTCGTGGCGCGCAGCGCGCCCCAGGCCGGCGCCGCGCCGCATGCAGCCGATGCACCGCTGATGATCCTGTACACCTCGGGCACCACCGGGCGACCGAAGGGCGTGCTCCACACCCACGCCGGCTTTCCGCTGAAGGCGGCGCAGGACATGATGATGGCCTTCGACGTGAGGGCCGGCGAGCGCATCGGCTGGATCACCGACATGGGCTGGATGATGGGGCCCTGGCTGGTCTTTGGCGCGCTGCTGCGCGGGGCGGCACTGATGCTGTTCGAGGGCACGCCCGACCATCCGCGGCCCGATCGCCTGTGGCAACTCGTCGAGCGCCACCGCCTCACCCACCTCGGGCTGTCGCCGACGCTCGCCCGCCTGCTGATGGGCGAGGGCGAGGCGGGGCTGCCGGCAGCAGGCGCGCTCGCCAGCCTGCGCGTGTTCGGCTCCACCGGCGAGCCGTGGAACGAGGCGCCCTGGCGCTGGCTGTTCGAGCGCGTCGGCGAGGGGCGCCGGCCGATCATCAACTACTCGGGCGGCACCGAGATCGGCGGCGGCATCCTCGCCTGCTTCCCCGGCCTGCCGCAGAAGCCTTGCGGCTTTGCCGGGCCGATTCCGGGCATGGCGGCCGACGTGGTCGACGCCGGCGGGCGCAGCCTGCGCGCCGGCCCGGCTGCTGACCGCGGCGCGGGCACGCAGGTCGGCGAGCTCGTGCTGCGGGCGCCGTGGCCGGGCATGGCCGCAGGCTTCTGGCAGGACGACGCACGCTACCTCGACACCTACTGGTCGCGCTTTGCGGGCATCTGGGTGCATGGCGACTGGGTGCGGGTGGATGCCGACGGCCACTGGTTCATCGAGGGGCGCAGCGACGACACGCTCAAGATCGCCGGCAAGCGCGTCGGTCCGGCCGAGTACGAGTCGGTACTGGTCGGCCATCCGCTGGTCAGGGAGGCGGTCACGATCGGCGTGCCCGACGCGGTGAAGGGGGAGGCGGCGGTGTGCTTCGTGACGCTGGCCGCCGCCGCTGGAGACCTGACCCCCGAGGCCTGGGCGGAGCGCGAGCGCGTGTTGCGCGCGCATGTCGCCGAGCGCCTCGGCAAGGCGCTGGCGCCGGCACGGGTGCATTGCACGGCGGCGCTGCCGCGCACGCGCAACGGCAAGATCCTGCGCCGCCTGGTGCGCGCCGCCTACCTCGGCGGCCCCCTGGGCGACCTCAGCGCGCTGGAGGATCCCGCCGCGCTGGAAGCCATCCGCGCCTGCGCGGAGCCGGCTGGGGCCGTCGCCTGAATCATCGGCTGAACCGTCCGCTTTTCGTACGCCGTCCGTACGGCGACCGTACGAAAACCGGACGGTCGTCGGCTGGGCGCTCGTCCGTCCGTGCGCATGCGCCGGCTCGGGCAGACCGCGATGCCCCCGCAGGGCCCGAGACTGCCGGCTGCGGCGATCGTCTTGCCGACCCCCTGAGGGCAGTGGGGTTTTTGGCATTCCCTTTGCTATGCTTCAAGTCGAGGTGCGATGAGGCCGCCGCGGTCGGGCAAGGTCTCGCGCCGGATTGTCGCCTCATCCGTGGCGACAGCAGCACACCGGAACCGATGCGGCAGAACTGACAGGGGCTCGACCCTCCGGTCGCACACAGCGACCCGCCGTGTCGCGTTTCGCGAGGAGGAGACACTTGAGCGCATCCCACACGCCCGACGGGCAGATGTTTTCCGATCCCGGCAATGATGCTGCGGTCATGGCCGCATGGGAGCGCTTCCTCGATGGCGGAGGAGGTGCGTCCGATGCGCTGCGCGGCCTGATCGACGGCTCATGGCAGCGCTGCCAGGAGCTCAATGTCGACCCCGACAAGCGCCGCGCACCGCCGCCGGTGGCCGAGGCCACGCTGGCGTCAATGAAGCTGCGCCATAGCGAACTGTTGGAGGCGAGCGCGCCCGTCATGGCCTGTGCGCGCGATTTTCTCGCCGAAACCGGCACGGTGATGGCGCTGGCCGATACCAGCTCGACGATCCTGACGATGGAAGGCGATAACCCCACGCTGGGCTCGGCCGAATCCATCCACCTGCTGCCCGGCGTGTCCTGGAGCGAGCGCATCTGCGGCACCAATGCCATCGGCACCGCGCTGGCGGTGGGCCAGCCAGTGCAGATCCATTCCGCCGAGCACTTCTGCGCCGGCATCAAGCGCTGGACCTGCTCGGCCACCGTGATCCGCCATCCGCACGACGGCGAGATCCTCGGCGTGGTGGATGTGTCCGGCCTGTCGGAAACCTACAGCCGCCAGAGCCTGGCGCTGGTGGTCACCACTGCGAGCCGCATCGAGAGCCGGCTGACCATGCTCGAGATGGAACGTCGCTACCGCCTGCTCGAGGCGGCGCTGCCGTACTGGAGCGGAGGCGCCGACGGCATCGTGCTGTTCGACCGCCGCGGCTATCCGATCAAGGCCAACGAGAACGCGCAGGCCGCAATTGCAGCATTCGGCGCCGATCTCGATCTTGCCGCGCCACGCCGCATCGCGGCGCTCGCCCTGGATGGCGAGGGGCAGCCACTGCCGCCCTGGCTGCGCCGCGACTGGCTGGTGCCGGTGAACAATCGCGGTGAGCGCCTGGGCACACTGCTGATCGTACCCTTGCCGCGGCTCGGCCGTGCGCGGGCAGGCGAGCCGGTGCGTGACCTGGCGGGCGTGCCAGCGGTCGTGCCTGGCCGGCGCTCGGCCGAGGTGCCGGCCGGTTTCGCCGCTATCGTCACCGCGGATGCGGGCCTGTGCGACGCGCTGCGCAAGGCCGACCAGCTCGCGCGCTCGCGCGTGCCGGTGCTGCTGCTGGGCGAGACCGGCGTCGGCAAGGAGGAGTTCGCGCAGGGCATCCACAAGGCCAGCCCTTTCCGCGACGGCCCCTACGTCGCGCTGAACTGCGGCGGCCTGTCGCGCGAGCTGCTGGCGAGCGAGCTGTTCGGCTACGTCGAGGGTGCGTTTACCGGTGCGCGCAAGGGCGGCCTGGTGGGCAAGATCGAGGCTGCGGACGGCGGCACGCTGTTCCTCGACGAGATCGGCGAGATGCCGCTCGACCTGCAGCCGCACCTGCTTCGCGTGCTGGAACAGGGCGAGATCTACCGCCTGGGCGAGAACACGCCGCGCAAGGTCAATTTCCGCCTGATCGCGGCCACCCACCGCGACCTGCGACAGGAGGTGGCGGCCGGCCGCTTCCGCATGGATTTCTACTACCGCGTCGCGGTGACCTCGATCCGCATCCCGTCGCTGCGCGAGCGCCGCGGCGACGTGCGCCTGCTCGCTGCGCACTTCGTCGAGTTGTTCCGCGAGCGCCATCGGCTTGGCCCCCGCCGGCTCGACGATGCGCTGCTGGCGACCCTGGACGCCTACGCCTGGCCGGGCAACGTGCGCGAGCTGCGCAACGTGATCGAGAGCATGGTGCTGATGGGCGAGGGGGAATGTCTGGGCCTCGAGGCCCTGCCGCCCGAGCTGGCGATGGAGCAGGGCGTGCCGGCGTCAGGCCCGGCGCCGGCTGCCGGCGCCACGCCTGCCGTACGCAGCATCGCCACCGGCGAGGCGGAACTGATCCGCTGCGCCATCGCTGCCACCCGGGGAAACCTGACACAGGCAGCGCGCGAGCTCGACATCGCCAAGAGCACGCTGTACCAGAAGGTGAAGCAGTACGGCCTGGAGTCCGACATCAGCCGGGTCCGGGGCAGCTAGCAGGCTGCGCGCCAGGGGGCGGTCGGGCGTCCGGACCCCCTGGCGCATTCGGCGCTGGGCGCTCAGTTCGGCTTGATCGCGACCTTCAGCACGCCGTCACGCTGGTTGGCGAACAGCTCGTAGGCGGCGACGATGTCGTCGAGCTTGTAGGTGTGGGTCACCAGCACGCCCAGGTCGACGCGGTTGGAAGCGACCACGTTCATGAGCCGGCGCATGCGTTCCTTGCCGCCCGGGCACAGCGCGGTGTTGATGCGGTGGTCGCCCAGGCCGGCGGCGAAGGCCGACAGCGGGATGGTCAGGTCGCTCGAATACACCCCGAGGCTGGACAGCGTGCCGCCGGGCTTGAGCACGCGCAGCGCCTGCTCGAAGGTGGCCTGGGTGCCCAGGGCCTCGATCGCCGAGTCGGCACCGCGCCCGCCGGTGAGCTTCATGACCTCGCTCACCACGTCGCAGTTGCGGAAGTTCAGCGTCACGTCGGCGCCCATCACCTTGGAGATGCCGAGGCGGTGGTCGTTGCCATCGACTGCGATCACCGTGGTCGCGCCCATCAGCCGCGCACCGGCGGTGGCGCACAGGCCGATCGGCCCCTGGGCGAACACCACCACGGTGTCGCCGAGCCTGATGTTGGCGTTCTCGGCGCCCTTGAAGCCGGTCGACATGATGTCCGGGCACATCAGCACCTGCTCGTCGGTCAGGCCGTCGGGAATCGGCGCGAGATTGGCCTGGGCGTCGGGCACCAGCACGTATTCGGCCTGGGTGCCGTCGATCAGGTTGCCGAAGCGCCAGCCCGCGGTGGCCTTGTAGCCGTGGCCGCCGCACTGTCCGGACGGGATCAGGTAGCTGCCGTCCTGCGAGGCGGCACCGTCCTGCGCGGCATAGGAGTTGAAGTTGGGGCAGATCGCGCCGGCGACCACGCGCTGGCCTTCCGTGTAGCCCTGCACCGCGCTGCCGAGCTTCTCGATCACGCCGACCGGCTCGTGGCCGATGGTGAGGCCCGGCACGACCGGGTATTCGCCCTTCAGGATGTGGACGTCGGTGCCGCAGATCGTGGTGGTGGTGATGCGGATCAGGGCGTCGTTGGGGCCGATTTCGGGAATCGGCTTGTCGACCAGTTCGATACGGCCGGGGGCGACGAAGACGGTGGCTTTCATCATGGGCATGACAGTTCGCTCCTTGGGATGAAGGATGGATTGTTGCGACCGACGGCCGTAGTCTAGTGCGCCATTCATGACGCATTCTTGATCGAGGTCAATGACGCCGCCCCTGCCGGCGGCGACCAGCCCCCGGCGGTGGTCGGCGCAAAAGGAAACGGGCCGCATGTGCGGCCCGTTTCCCCTGTCCGGTGCCGGGCGAGTTCGGCCCGGCTGTCATGCTCAGACGTTGCGATAGACCTCGGCGCCGCTCTTCACGAACTCCACCGCCTTGACCTCCATGCCCTTCGCGAGCGCAGCCTGCTCGTCGATGCCCTGCTGCGCGGCGAAGTCGCGCACGTCCTGGGTGATCTTCATCGAGCAGAAGTGCGGGCCGCACATCGAGCAGAAATGCGCCACCTTGGCCGAGTCCTTGGGCAGGGTCTCGTCGTGGAATTCCTTGGCCTTGTCCGGGTCGAGACCGAGGTTGAACTGGTCTTCCCAGCGGAACTCGAAGCGCGCCTTCGAGAGCGCGTTGTCGCGGATCTGCGCGCCCGGGTGGCCCTTGGCGAGGTCGGCGGCGTGCGCGGCGAGCTTGTAGGTGATGATGCCTTCCTTGACGTCCTGCTTGTTGGGCAGGCCCAGGTGCTCCTTGGGCGTCACGTAGCACAGCATCGCGGTGCCGTACCAGCCGATGGTGGCCGCGCCGATGCCGCTGGTGATGTGGTCGTAGCCCGGGGCGATGTCGGTGGTGAGCGGCCCCAGGGTGTAGAAGGGCGCTTCCTTGCACCACTCGAGCTGCAGGTCCATGTTCTCCTTGATCAGGTGCAGCGGCACGTGGCCGGGGCCCTCGATCATGACCTGCACGTCGTGCTTCCAGGCGATCTCGGTGAGCTCGCCCAGGGTCTTCAGCTCGCCGAGCTGCGCCTCGTCGTTGGCGTCGTAGATCGAGCCGGGACGCAGGCCGTCGCCGAGGCTGAAGGCCACGTCGTAGGCCTTCATGATCTCGCAGATGTCCTCGAAGTGCTCGTACAGGAAACTTTCCTTGTGATGCGCCAGGCACCACTTGGCCATGATCGAGCCGCCGCGCGAGACGATGCCGGTCATGCGGTTGGCGGTCAGCGGCACGTAGCGCAGCAGCACGCCTGCGTGGATGGTGAAGTAGTCCACGCCCTGCTCGGCCTGCTCGATCAGGGTGTCGCGGAAGATCTCCCAGGTCAGGTCCTCGGCCTTGCCATTGACCTTCTCCAGCGCCTGGTAGATCGGCACCGTGCCGATCGGCACCGGCGAGTTGCGGATGATCCACTCGCGGGTCTCGTGGATGTTCTTGCCGGTGGACAGATCCATCACCGTGTCGCCGCCCCAGCGGATCGACCAGGTCATCTTGTCGACTTCCTCGGAGATGGACGAGGTGACCGCCGAGTTGCCGATGTTGGCGTTGATCTTGGTGAGGAAGTTGCGGCCGATGATCATCGGCTCGCTTTCCGGGTGGTTGATGTTGTTGGGGATGATCGCGCGCCCGCGCGCCACTTCGTCGCGCACGAACTCGGGGGTGATCGTCGCCGGCAGGCTGGCGCCGAAGTTCTGGCCCGGGTGCTGGCGCAGCATCATGTCGGCCATCTTCTGGCCCTTGAGGCCGCCGCTGGCGCGCAGCGACTCGATGTAGCGCTCGCGGTTGAGGTTCTCGCGGATGGCGATGAATTCCATCTCGGGGGTGATGATGCCGCGGCGCGCGTAGTGCATCTGCGTGACGTTGGCGCCCGCCTTGGCGCGGCGCGGGGCGCGGTGCAGGCCGGGGAAGCGCAGCTCGTCGAGCGCGGGGTCGGCGGCGCGGGCGCGGCCGTACTCGGAGGACAGGCCGGGCAGCACCTCGGTGTCGCCGCGCTCCTCGATCCAGCGCTGGCGCAGCGCCGGCAGGCCGGAGCGGATGTCGATCTTCGCCGCCGGGTCGGTGTAGGGGCCGGAACAGTCGTAGACGAAGATCGGCGGGTTCTGCTCGGCGCCGAAGGAGGCCGGGGTGTCGCTCTGGCTGATCTCGCGCATCGGCACGCGGATGTCCGGGCGCGAGCCCTCGACGTAGATCTTGCGCGAGTTGGGCAGCGGGGCGATCGCGGCCTCGTCGACGTGCGCCTCGGCGGCGATGAATTTCTCGTTGGCGTTCATGGGCTGTGTCTCCTGGGGATCGATGTGTTTGTAGGTGAGCAGGTGGGGCCGCCGCGCATGGGCGGCGGGCGGTGGAAAGTCAGGACGCCGCCTGCGGGCGACGCCACAGCGCGTGGAAGTGATGCACCGGCCCGTGGCCGCTGCCGACCGCGAGTTCGCCGGCATGGGCGATCGCGCCGAGCAGCCACTGGCGCGCGTGGCGCACCGCGGTCTCGACCGGGCGGAACTGGCCTGCGGCCTGCGGCAGCAGCGCGGCGATCGCCGAGCTCAGCGTGCACCCGGTGCCGTGGGTGTTCTTCGTGTCGATGCGCCGCGCCGGCAGCTCGACCATGCGGTCGCCGTCGAACAGCAGGTCGACCAGCTCGTCGCCGGGGAGATGGCCGCCCTTCAGCAGCACCCAGCGCTCGGAGGACAGGGGCAGCAGCTCGCGCAGGCGCTCTGCGGCGCGGTACATCTCCTTGACCGTGTCGGGCGCGCGCTGCTCGAGCAGCACCCCGGCTTCGGGCAGGTTGGGGGTGATCAGGAAGGCCTGCGGGAACAGCGCCTCGCGCATCATCGCGATCGCGCTCTTCGCCAGCAGGCTGTCGCCGCTCTTGGCCACCATCACCGGGTCGAGCACCACGTTGGCCGCCTGCCAGTGCGCCAGGCGCTCGGCCACGGTGGCGGTGACCTCGGCGCTGCCGAGCATGCCGATCTTGGTCGCGTGCAGCTGCACGTCGGCGAACAGGGTGTCGATCTGCAGGCGCAGGAAGTCGGTGGGCGGCACATGCACACCGGTGACCGCCTGCGTGTTCTGCGCGGTCAGCGCCGCGACCACGCCGCAGCCGTAGGCGCCGAGGGCGGAGAAGGCCTTGAGGTCGGCGAACACGCCGGCGCCGCCCGACGGGTCGACGCCTGCGATCGAGACGACGTTGGGTATGCGGGAATAAGCGGGCGCGCTGCCGGTGGCGGCAGCGGATGGTGCGGAATGGCTCATGAAGTACGTTTCCCTACGCCGGTGCGAGCCGGATCAGGTTCCAAGGGTGTATCTCAGCCCGTGCGCGGCGGGCACCCCCAACGAGAGTCGGGACGATACTGGATGCCCCCCGGCGTGGCAAGCCGCCCGGGGTCCGTACATGGCGCGGCGGTCGGGCGGCTCCGCCTTCCCGCGGCCCGGCGCGGGGCGTGCTCCCCGCCCGGGAGTCCGGCGCCGTGCCCGTCCGCGATCGCCCCGGTCCGGGGCTTCGGTGACCGTGGTCACGGGGCCGAGGCGCTACACTTGGGCCCTCGTCTCGCGACACCTGGCCCGAACCGGCGCGCCCGCGCCCTGCAGAGAATCCCGATGCGCATCCGTACCGTCCTGATCGCGCTGGCTGGTGCCAGCCTGCTCGCATCCTGTTCCCCGCCCCCGACGGGGGCCGCGCCGCCGCGTGCGGTGCTGGTGCGGACCGTGGATGGCGCGGCGGCGCCACCGGCGGTGCAGCTCTACTCGGGCGAGGTGCGCGCGCGCATCGAGACCGACCTGGGCTTCCGGGTCGGCGGCAAGCTGGTCGAGCGCAGGGTCGATGTCGGCGCCGAGGTCGCCGCGGGCGCGCTGCTGGCGCTGCTCGATCCCGCCGATGCGCGCCTGGCGGCCAGCGCGGCGCAGGCGGCGCTCGCCGCCGCCGAGGCCGACCTTGCGCTGGCGCGCACGGAGTACGACCGCGCGCAGGCGCTGGCCGCGCGCCAGTTCGTGTCCTCGTCGGTGCTCGACGCCCGCCGCACTGCGCTGCAGGCCGCCGAGGCGCGCTTGCGCCAGGCGCGCGCGCAGGCCGAAACCGCGGCCAACCAGGCCGCCTACACCCGGCTGGAAGCGCCGGCCGCCGGCGTCGTCACCGCAGTGCTCGCCGAGCCGGGGCAGGTGGTGGGCGCCGGGCAGCCGGTGTTCCGCCTCGCCCGACCCGACGAGCGCGAGGTGCTGATCCACGTCCCCGAGGGCCGCGCGGCCGAGCTGCGTCCCGGCACGCCGGCGCGGGTGCGCACCTGGGCGGCGCCGGCGCGCGAGTACACCGCCAGCGTGCGCGAGGTGGCGCCGGCCGCCGATCCGGCCACCCGCACCTATGCGCTGCGGGTGGCCGTGGCGCAGGCCGACGCAGGCCTGGCGCTGGGCGCCACCGCGAGCGTGGCGTTCGCCGCCGCCGGCGGCGGCGTGCTGCTGCCGCTGGCGGCGGTCACCCGCGCGCCGGACAAGCCCGATGGCGGCACGGTGTGGGTGGTCGGCGAGGACGAGGCGGTCCGTCCGCTCGCGGTCGAGGTGCTCGCCTGGCGCGAGGACGGCGCGCTGCTGCGCGGCGAGCTGCCGGCCCGGGCGCGGCTGGTGGTGGCGGGCGTGCATACCCTGGTCGAGGGCGAGACGGTGCGCGCGGTCGAGGAAGGCGCGCCGGTGCGGCTGGACGTCGCGCGATGAAGCATCCCGACGAAAATCCGATCGGCCGCGGCCCCTTCAACCTGTCGGAATGGGGGCTGACCCACCGCTCGCTGGTGCTGTACTTCCTGATCGTCAGTACCCTGATCGGCATCTTCTCCTACACCCGCCTCGGCCAGTCCGAGGACCCGCCCTTCACCTTCAAGGTCATGGTGGTGCGCGCCGAATGGCCGGGGGCGAGCGCGCGCGAGATGGAGCAGCAGGTCACCGACAAGATCGAGAAGAAGCTGCAGGAGATCGCCCAGGCCGACGTGATCCGCAGCTACTCCAAGCCCGGCGAGGCCATGGTCTTCTTCCTGGTCAAGGACGGCACCCGCCCGCGCGACATCCCCGAGATCTGGTACCAGGTGCGCAAGAAGATCGGCGACATCGCCCACACCTTCCCGACCGGCGTGCGCGGGCCCTACTTCAACGACGAGTTCGGCGACACCTACGGCAACCTGTTCGCGCTGGTGGGCGAGGGTGTCAGCCACGCCGAGCTCAAGCGCCACGCCGAGGCGATCCGCAGCGAACTGCTGCGGGTGAAGGACGTGGCCAAGGTGAGCTTCTTCGCCGAGCAGCCGCAGCGCGTATTCATCGAACTCTCCAACACCAAGCTCGCCACCTTCGGCCTGCGCCTGGACGACATCGTCGCTGCGCTGGCGAAGCAGAACGTGGAGACCGGCGCCGGCTTCTTCGAGACCGCCGAGGACCGCATCTGGCTGCGTCCGAGCGGCCAGTTCGAGGATCTCGATGCCATCCGCGACACCGTGATCCGCGCCGGCGGACGCAGCTTCCGCCTCGGCGACGTCGCCGAGGTCCGCCGCGGCTACGCCGACCCGCCCGCCGAGCGCCTGCGCTACATGGGACAGGAGGCGCTCGGCATCGGCGTGTCGATGCGCGCCGGCGGCGACATCGTCGCCCTCGGCCGCCAGCTCGATCAGGCGGTGGACAGGATCGTGTCCCAGCTGCCGGCCGGCATCCGCCTCGAGCGCGTGGCGGACCAGCCGCGCGCGGTCACGCGGGCGGTCGACGAGTTCGTCACGGTGCTGGCCGAGGCGGTGGTCATCGTGATGGCGGTGAGCCTGCTGTCGCTGGGCCTGCGCACCGGCATCGTGGTGCTGGTGATCATTCCGGTGGTGCTGGCGATCACCTTCATGTTCATGCACCTGCTCGACATCGGCCTGCACAAGATCTCGCTCGGCGCGCTGATCATCGCGCTCGGCCTGCTGGTGGACGACGCGATCATCGCGGTCGAGATGATGGCGAGCAAGATGGAGCAGGGCTGGGGCCGGGTGCGCGCGGCGAGCTACGCGTGGACCTCGACCGCGATGCCGATGCTGTCCGGCACCCTGGTGACCGCCGCCGGCTTCCTGCCGGTGGCGCTGGCGGCGTCCTCGGTGGGCGAGTTCACGCGCTCGATCTTCCAGGTCACGGTGACCGCGCTGCTGGTGTCGTGGATCGCCGCGGTGCTGTTCGTCCCCTACCTCGGCTACCACCTGCTGCCCGACTTCAGCAAGCGCGCGGGCGAGCCCTCCCAGCTGGCGCGGCTGGTCGGGCGGGTGTGGCCGGCGCTCGGGCGGCGGCTGGCGGAGCGCGACATCCATGCCCACGAGCAGCACGACGAGTTCGCGATCTACCACACGCCCTTCTACACGCGCCTGCGCGCGCTGGTGAATGCCTGCGTCGAGTTCCGGTGGACGGTGATCGTGCTCACGGTGGCGATCTTCGCCGGCTCGCTGTTCGTGTTCGCGCGCTTCGTGCCGCAGCAGTTCTTCCCCGATTCGACGCGGCCGGAGCTGCTGGTCGACCTGCGCCTGGCCGAAGGCGTGTCGCACCAGGCCACCGAGGCCGCGGTGAAACGCCTGGAGGCCTTCCTCGACGATCAGGACGGCATCGACAACTACGTGGCCTGGGTCGGCAGCGGCAGCCCGCGCTTCTACCTGCCGCTCGACCAGCAACTGCCGCAGACCAATTTCGCCCAGTTCGTCATCCTGACCAACGGCCTCGCCGAGCGCGAGGCCTTGCGCGCGAAGCTGATCCGGCTGTTCGAGGACGAGCCCTGGCCCTTGCGCGGCATCGTCGTGCGGCTCGAGAACGGCCCGCCGGTGGGCTTCCCGGTGCAGTACCGGGTGAGCGGACCGGACTTCGACGAGCTGCGTCGCCAGGCGCACGCGGTGGCTGCAGCGATGCGTGGCAATCCGCACCTGTCCAACGTGCATCTGGACTGGGAGGAGCCGTCGAAGGTCGTGCGGCTGGCGATCGACCAGGACAAGGCGCGCCTGCTCGGCGTGTCCACCCAGGACATCTCCAGCCTGCTCGCGACCTCGCTGCAGGGCATGACGGTGACGCAGTTCCGGGAGGGCACCGAGACCATCGCCGTGGTGTTGCGCGGCGCCGAATCCGAGCGCGCCCACCTGTCCCTGCTGGCCGACCTCGCGCTGCCGGTGGCGGGCGGACGCAGCGTGCCGCTGGCGCAGGTCGTGCGCGTCGAGCACGATTTCGAGACCGGCGTGATCTGGCGGCGCAACCGCATCCCCACGGTGACGGTGCGCGCGTCGCTGTACGACGGCACCCAGCCCGCGGTGGTGGTCGGCCAGCTCGCCGCCGAGATGGCGCGCATCCGCGCCGAGCTGCCGCTCGGCTACCGGCTGGAGGTCGGCGGTGCGGTGGAGGAGAGCGCCAAGGGCAGCGGATCGGTGGGCGCGGGGATGCCGGTCTTCGTCCTCACCGTGCTGACCGTGCTGATGCTGCAGTTGAAGAGCTTCTCGCGCACGGTCATGGTGGTGCTGACTGCGCCGCTGGGCATGATCGGCGTCACCGCCTTCCTGCTCGCCTTCGGCAAGCCCTTCGGCTTCGTCGCCCTGCTCGGCACGATCGCGCTGTCGGGCATGATCATGCGCAACTCGGTGATCCTGGTGGACCAGATCCGCCAGGACGTCGAGGCCGGGCGCACGCAGTGGGAGGCGATCGTCGAGTCCGCGGTGCGCCGCTTCCGTCCGATCATGCTCACCGCGGCGGCGGCCATCCTCGCCATGGTGCCGCTGTCGCGCAGCACCTTCTTCGGGCCGATGGCGGTGGCGATCATGGGCGGGCTGACCGTCGCGACCGTGCTCACCATCCTGTTCCTGCCCGCGCTGTACGCCGCGTGGTACCGGGTGAAGCCGGGCCCGGCCCCAGCCGGATGATGCGCCCGGGGCCGGGCGGGCCGACGCGAGCCTCCGCTTTGGTGTAGCCTTCGCCCTTTTTCGCCCCGTCCGCACCGACGGGCGGGGCCGGGTTGCGAGGATGACGCAGGGCTTGCCGCGAACGCGTTTCAACAGTGCCGGGCTGGTGAGGCTGCTCGCCGAACTGGCGGTGGCCGAAGTCGCGGACACGAAGCAGGATTTCGCCGCGCGCCTGAGCGAGTGGCTGGATCTGAAGGACGCGCTGGCCCTGTACTCGGCGCTGAACTCGGCTGCGGCGCGGCCGGCTGCGCGCGCCATGCCGGCCGCTTTGCTGAGCGCGGAGCTGGCACGGCTGCGCGCGACGCTCGGCGCAGCCGTCACCGCCGGCCCGGGCCTGCCGACGCCGCTGCCGAACGCGACGCCCGAGGAGGCGGCCGATTTCGCCCCCTTCCATCGCCACTACCTCGCCCAGCAGCGCGCGATGGCGGCCGCCATCGCACCGCTGCGGGCCGCGGTGCGCACGGCGCTGGGGCGGCAGTCGGCCGCGCTCGGGCAGCTCGCCGCGCTCGACGCGGTGATGGAGCAGGCGCTGGCGGCGCGCGAGGCGAGTCTGCTGGCCACGGTGCCGGTGCTGCTCGGCAGGCGCTTCGCGCATCTTCTCGAGGCGCATCGGCGGGCACGCGAGGCCGCGCAGCCCGACGACCCTGGGCAATGGATGCAGGCGGGCGGCTGGCTCGCGCGCTTCTGCGCCGACCTGCAGCGCGTGCTGCTCGCCGAGCTGGACCTGCGCCTGCTGCCGGTGGCGGGGCTGCTGGCGGCACTGGACAAGGACTCGACGGAACTGCAATGAACAGAAGCATGAGCGTGGCCGCCTTCCTGGTGGGGGCGGCCGTGGTGGGGTGGGTGGGAGCCGGCTATGTCGGGCTCAGCCCGCTGGCCCTGGGCATGACCGCGCTGATCGGCGCGGTGTATCTGAGCGGCGCGCTGGAGCTGCTGCGCTTCGATCGCGCCACCGCGGCGCTGCAGCGCGCGCTGGACGCCATCCCGGCCGAGCTGACCGATGCCGCCGCGTGGGTGCGCGAGCTGCCGCCCTCGCTGCAGAACGCGGTGCGCCTGCGTCTGGAGGGCGAGCGCGTCGGCCTGCCCGGTCCGGCGCTGACGCCCTACCTGGTCGGCCTGCTGGTGCTGCTCGGCATGCTCGGCACCTTCCTCGGCATGGTGATGACGCTGAACGGCGCGGTGATCGCGCTCGAGACCACCACCGACCTGCACACCATCCGCTCCTCGCTGGCCGCGCCGGTCAAGGGCCTGGGCGTGGCCTTCGGCACCTCGGTGGCCGGCGTGGCGGCGTCCGCCATGCTGGGGCTGATCTCCGCACTGTGTCGCCGCGCCCGGCTGCAGGCCTCGCAGGTGCTGGACGGCCGCATCGCGCGCGAGCTGCGCGGTTTCTCGCTCGCCCAGCAGCGCCAGGAGGCCTTCCAGGCGGTGCAGGAACAGGCGCGCACGCTGCCGGTGCTGATCGAGACCCTGCAGGCGATGATGGCGCAGAGCGAGCGCCAGAACCGCGAGCTGCACGAGCGCATGGCGAGCGAGCAGCAGCGTTTCTATGCCGATGCGCGCAGCAGCTACACGGACCTCGCCGCCGCGGTCGACGCGTCCCTGAAGACAAGCCTGAGCGAGAGCGCGCGTCTCGCCGGACAGACCATCCAGCCCCTGGTGGCGGACACCATGGCCGGCATCGCCCGCGAGACGACGGCGCTGCAGCAGCGCGTGGCCGATGGCGTGCAGGCCCAGCTCGACGGCGTGTCGCAGCGCCTGGATGCGGCGGTGACGACCGTGGCCGAGACCTGGACCGCGGCGCTTGCCCGCCAGGAACGCAGCAGCGAGGCGCTCGGCGACAAGCTCGACGCCTCCTTCGCCGCCTGGAACGGCGGTTTCGAACAGCGCGCCGCGGCCCTGCTGGCCTCGGTCGGCGAGGCCCATGGCGAGCTGCGGGCCGAGCTGGCGCGCACCGCCGGC
Organism: Rhodocyclaceae bacterium; assembly: GCA_029982755.1. Taxonomy (GTDB): domain Bacteria; phylum Pseudomonadota; class Gammaproteobacteria; order Burkholderiales; family Rhodocyclaceae; genus Thauera. The sequence continues at coordinate 2,148 of JARRBR010000007.1, read as the reverse complement.
GCGATCGCGGAGCAGGGCGTCGCGCTGCACGGCCGCGTCGCCGACTCGGTGCAGGCCCAGCTCGACGGCCTGGTCGCCCGCTTCGGCGCCACCGCCAGCAGCGTGAGCGAAACCTGGACGCGGGCGCTGGCCGGTCACGAACGCAGCAGCGAGGCGGTCGCGGGTGAACTGCAGCGTGCGCTGCAGTCCTTCGCCGAAACCTTCGCCCAGCGCTCGGCCGCCCTCGTCGACCAGGTCGGCGCCACGCTCACGGCGCTGCAGACCGAGCTCGCCGCGCACGACGCCGCGCGCCAGAACGCGCAATCGGAAGCAATGCAAGCGATGGCCGCGTCGCTGCATCGCGAGTGGCGGCAGATGGCCGAGCACTCCGGCACGCGCCAGCAGGCGATCGTCGACGCGCTCGAACAGACCGCGCGCCGCCTCGCCGCCAGCGCCGAGGAACACGCCAGCCGCACGATCGCGCACATCGCCAGCCGCCAGCAGGCGGTCGTGGATCGGCTCGACGAGACCGCGCGCACGCTGGCTGCGAGCACACAGGCGCAGGCCGGCCGCACCATCGAGCAGGTCACGGCGCTGATGCAGACCGCCGCCGAGGCCCCGCACGCCGCGGCCGAGGTGATCGGCCAGCTGCGCCAGGAGCTGTCTGCCAGCATCGCGCGCGACAACGCCGCGCTCGACGAGCGCAACCGCATCATGGAAACCCTGCGCGAACTGCTGGACGCGATCAACCATGCCTCCTCGGAGCAGCGCCAGGCCATCGACGCCCTGGTGGCGTCCTCGGCCGCGGCGCTGGAGCGCGCCAGCGCGGGCTTCGTCGCGCGCATCGAGTCCGAGTCCGGCCGCCTGGCCGACACCGCCGGCCAGGTCGCTGGCGGTGCGGTCGAGGTCGCCAGCCTGGCCGAGGGCTTCGGCCTGGCGGTGCAGCTGTTTAGCGACTCCAACGACAAGCTGATGGCCAGCCTACAGCGCATAGAGGGCGCGCTGGAAAAAGCCATGACGCGCAGCGACGAGCAGCTCGCCTACTACGTCGCCCAGGCGCGCGAACTGATCGACCTCAGCCTGATGTCGCAGAAGCGGATCGTCGACGACCTGCAGCAGCTGCCCGGCCGTTCCGCCGCGGCGGGTGAGGCGTGAGCATGGACGACCTGCACGGCGGCGACGGCGCCATCGAGCAGTCCGCCCCGGCCTGGGGCGTGTTCGGCGACCTGATGTCGGGCCTGCTGGGCGCCTTCGTGCTGATCCTGGTCGGCGTGCTCGGCGTGCAGCTCGAACTGGCGACCACGCTCGAGGCCGAGGTGCAGAAACGCCGCGTCGAGGAACAACGCCGCGAGGCGCTGGAGAAGGCGCTCGCGGTGCCGCTGGCGAGCGGACGGGTGACCCTGAACGACGGCCGCATCGGCATCAGCGGCAGCGTGCTGTTCGCGCTCAACTCGGCCGAGCTGCAGCCCGAGGGGCGGCAGGTGCTGCGGAGCCTGGCGCCGCCGCTGGCCGCCTACCTCGCCACCCGCGAGGAGCTGCTGATGGTGAGCGGCTTCACCGACGACCGCCCGGTGCTCGACAGCAACCGCCGCTTCGCCGACAACTGGGACCTGTCGGCGCAGCGCGCGCTGACCGTGACCCGGGCGCTGATCGAGGAGGGCGTGCCCTCGTCCGCGGTGTTCGCCGCGGCCTTCGGTTCGGAGCAGCCGGTGGCGTCGAACGCCGACGAGGAAGGCCGTGCGCGCAACCGCCGGGTGGAGATGGCGCCGGTGCCGCGGAGCGCGCAGCAGGCGGCGGCCTTGGAGGCGTCCGGCGGATGAGTGCGGCGCAGCGGCCCGAGCCGTCGCTGGCCGGCGCGGTGGCGGGCAGCGAGCTGGCGGGCGGCGAGCTGGCCGCCCGGATCGCAGCCCTGCACGCCTGCGGTGCAGCGCACTTCGATCCGGTCGGCATGCGCGTCATCGAGGCCATGCTGCGCCGGCTCGACGCCTTCGACGGGGCCGCGCGTGCGGCCCTGGTGCGCAGGATCGAGCGCCGCCTTACCGCCCTGCGCGAGCGTTACGAACGCGCCGGCGGCCAGATGGCGATCGCGGCCGGGTGCGAGCAGGTGCGGGGAGGGCCGGCGCCGCGCGCGGGCGCACCCGGCCCGCTCGCCGAGCTGCTCGCCCATGT
>JARRBR010000092.1 GCA_029982755.1 Rhodocyclaceae bacterium | reverse complement strand
CGGGAGCAGGCGCAACAGCGGCAGGCGCCGGGGCGGCCGCGGCTGCACCAGCCGCCTCCACCTTGATCAGCACGCTGCCCTCGGACACCTTGTCGCCGATGCCGACCAGGATCTCCCGGACCACGCCGGCGGCCGAGGACGGCACGTCCATCGTCGCCTTGTCGGATTCCAGCGTCGCGATCGCGTCATCGACGGCGATCGTGTCGCCCACCTTCACGAACAGCTCGATCACCGGCACGGCGTCGAAATCGCCGATGTCCGGAACCTTCACTTCAATGAGTTGGCTCATGTTCTTGTCTCCTTGCCTGCTCAGACCGACATCGGGTTCGGCTTGGACGGGTCGAGGTTGTACTTGACCATCGCCGCGGCGACCTTGTCGCGGCCGATCACGCCGTCATCGGCCAGCGCCTTCAGCGCGGCCAGCGTCACCCAGTGGCGATCCACCTCGAAGAAGTGGCGCAGGTTCTCGCGGGTGTCCGAGCGGCCGAAACCGTCGGTGCCCAGCGTGACGTAGGTGCCCTTGACAAAGGGACGGATCTGCTCGGCAAACATGCGGATGTAGTCGGTGGCGGCGACGACCGGACCCTGCGCGCCCTCGAGCTTCTGCGCGACGTGCGACTTGCGGGGCTCTTCCATCGGGTGGAGCAGGTTCCAGCGCTCGACGTCCTGGCCGTTGCGGGCCAGCTCGTTGAAGCTGGGCGCGCCCCAGATGTCGGCCTCCACGCCCCAGTCGGCCTTGAGCAGGTCGGCCGCGGCGATGACCTCGCGGAAGATCGTGCCCGAACCCATCAGCTGCACGCGCGGGCCGCTGCTGTCGCCACCCTTGCGGAAGGCGTACAGGCCCTTGAGGATGTCGCTTTCCGAACCGGCCGGCATCTCGGGATGCTCGTAGTTCTCGTTCATCACGGTGATGTAGTAGTAGATGTCCTCCTGCTCGGCGAACATCCGGCGCAGACCGTCCTGCACGATCACCGCGACCTCGTACTGGAAGGTCGGGTCGTAGCTCACGCAATTCGGGATCATGTTGGCCATCGGCAGGCTGTGGCCGTCCTGGTGCTGCAGGCCTTCGCCGTTCAGCGTGGTGCGGCCGGCGGTGCCGCCGATCAGGAAGCCGCGGGTGCGCTGGTCCGCTGCCGCCCAGCACAGGTCCATCGTGCGCTGCAGGCCGAACATCGAATAGAAGATGTAGAACGGGATCATCTGCACGCCGTGCACGCTGTACGCGGTGCCCGCGGCGATCCAGTCGGCCATCGCGCCGGCCTCGTTGATGCCCTCCTGCAGCACCTGGCCGGTCTTGCTCTCCTTGTAGAACATGAGCTGGTCATGGTCTTCGGGGACGTAGTTCTGGCCTTCCTGGTTCCAGATGCCGTACTGGCGGAACATGCCTTCCATGCCGAAGGTGCGGCTCTCGTCGGGCACGATCGGCACGATGTGGCGGCCGAGCTGCTTGTCCTTGAGCAGCGTGTTCATGATGCGCACGATCGCCATCGTGGTCGACAGCTCGCGGCCTTCGCCGGAAGCCTTCAGCAACGCGGCGAAGGTCTCCAGCGCAGGCACCGCCAGCGGCGCGGCCTTGGTGCGGCGCTGCGGCAGGAAGCCGCCGAGGTCCATGCGGCGCTGCATCATGTACTTGTATTCGGGCGAGCCTTCCTCGAACTTCAGGTAGGGCAGCTCCTCCAGCTTGTCGTCGGGTACCGGCAGGCCGAAGCGGTCGCGGAAGCGGCGGATCGCCTCGACGTCCATCTTCTTCTGCTGGTGGCTGATGTTCATCGCCTCGCCCGCCTGGCCCATGCCGAAGCCCTTGATGGTCTTGGCGAGGATCAGCGTCGGCTGGCCCTTGTGCTCGGAGGCGGCCTTGTACGCGGCGAAGATCTTGAACAGGTCGTGGCCGCCGCGGTTGAGCTGCCACACCTGATCGTCGGTCCAGTCGGCCACCAGCGCCTTCAGTTCGGGCGTGTTGAAGAAGTGCTCGCGCACATAGGCGCCGTCCTTGGCCTTGAAGGTCTGGTACTCGCCGTCGCAGGCTTCCATCATGCGGCGCTTGAGGATGCCCTTCTTGTCGCGCGCGAACAGGGCATCCCAGTGCGTGCCCCAGATCACCTTGATGACGTTCCAGCCCGCGCCGCGGAACTCGGACTCGAGCTCCTGGATGATCTTGCCGTTGCCGCGCACCGGACCGTCCAGGCGCTGCAGGTTGCAGTTGATCACGAACACCAGGTTGTCGAGCTTCTCGCGCGCAGCCATGCCGATCGCGCCCAGCGACTCGACCTCGTCGGTCTCACCGTCACCCAGGAAGGCCCAGACTTTTCTCTGCTCCGCACGCGCGGCGTCGATCAGGCCGCGGCTGGCCATGTACTTCATGAAGCGCGCCTGGTAGATCGCGCACAGCGGGCCGAGGCCCATCGACACGGTCGGGAACTGCCAGAAGTCGGGCATCAGCCACGGGTGCGGGTAGGACGAGATGCCCTTGCCGCCCACTTCCTGGCGGAAGTGGTCCATCTGCTCCTCGGTCAGGCGGCCGAGCATGAAGGCGCGCGCATACACGCCCGGCACCGAGTGGCCCTGGAAGTAGATCATGTCGCCGTCGTGCTGCTCGGAGGGCGCGTGCCAGAAGTGCGAGAAGCCGACGTCGTAGAGCGCGGCGGCCGAGGCGAAGGAGGCGATGTGGCCGCCGACGTTGGTGTTCTTGTTCGCACGCACGACCATCGCCATCGCGTTCCAGCGGATGTACGAGTGCAGCTTGATCTCCATGTCCGGATCGCCGGGATACGGCGGCTGCTGCTCGGCGGGGATGGTGTTGATGTACTCGGTCGTGGCCGAGTAGGGGATGTTCACCCCTTCCTGACGGGCGGTCGCGATCAGCGTCTCGATCAGGTAGTGAGCACGTGCGGGACCCGCGTGTTCGACGACGGCCGCGAGCGACTCAAGCCATTCCTTCGTTTCCTGCGGATCCGTGTCGGTATGCGGGAGAACGTTGCTGTTTCCGGTCATGGTTTGTCTCCTCATGACGTTCGGTTGGCGATCCCTGTCCCGGTGGAGACAGGCTTTCTTGGTTGCAGGCACGACCATGCCGACTGCCGCACGGCCAGCGTTTCGAACTATAAAACGTGTTTTCGCAATGTGCAATAAGTTTTCGCGGGTTCCGTGCGTGCCTCTACGTGGTGACTTTTCAGGGGTGCCGGGCGCCGGGTTTCCCGGCTTCGCGTGCGAAGACGACCTCGCCGTTGCGGATCTCGCCGAGATAGATCTGCTGTGCCGAGCGCAGCGTCTCGTGGTTGTCTGCGGAGAAGGGGCGGCGGTAGTCCATGATCACGCCCTCGACCGTCGCTTCGAGGTTTTCCAGAGCGTCGCGGATGCGCGCACCGTCGAGGCTCCTGGCCTGGCGGATCGCGGCCGCAAGCAGCAGCATCGAGTCGTAGCCCTGTGCGGCGGCGGGCGGCACCGGGATACGCGCGCTACCGGTCGCCTCGCGCCAGGCCTCCAGGAAGGCGGCCTGTTTCGCGGTGCGCGGCTGCTGGATGAAGGTCTGTGGCATGCGCGCGCCTTCGGCGTTGCGCCCGGCGATCTCGATGAAGTTCGACATCGCCAGCGTCCAGCTGCCGATGATCGGCACCTGCCAGCCCATGCGCGCCATGCCGTTGGCGATGTGTGCCAGCTCGGGGCCGATGCCGTAGGTGAGCACTGCCTGTGCGCCGGCAGCGCGTGCGCGCTCCAGGTGCGCGCGCATGTCGGTCTGGCGCAGCTGGAAGCGCTCGACCGCGACCGGCTCGATTCCCTGCGACCGCAGCGCGGCGATCAGGTCGGCGCTGCCCAGGATGCCGTAGTTGCTGGCGTCGTGCAGGATGGCGAGGCGACTCAAGCCGCGCCGCTTCACCGCCTCGTCGACGATGACCTCCGCCTGCAGCGTGTCGTTCGCCGAGACCCGGAACACGTAGTTCTCGGCGAAGTCGGGTGGCTGGAACTGGCGGGTGATCAGCGTGCCGGTGGCGACCGAGGTGATCACGGGGATGCGGGCGATTTGATAGTGGCGCTGGCTGGCGAGGGCGACGCCGGTGTTCACGATGCCCAGCCCCGCCACGACGCGCTCGCGATTGACGAACTCGCGCACGATCTGTGCGCCGAGCTCGTTGCTGGCCTGGTCGTCGCGTTCCACGAGTTCGACCCGGTGCCCGAGCAGCCCGCCGCCGGCATTGATCTCGGCTGCGGCAATCCGGATGCCCTCGCGCATCGACAGGCCCATGGGTGCAGAGGGACCGGAAATGGGGCCGGACACGCCGATCCTGATCGGCGCGCGCTCGCCGACACCTTGCGCGCCGCGCAGGGCCGCCGTGCCGGTCGCCAGTGCCGATGCTGGCAGTGCCATGGCACATGGCACGAGGACCAGCAGCGGAAGAATGGCGCGTCGAAACAGCGCGATCAGCGAGCTCATGGCTGCACTCTAGGCAGCGGGCCGGGCCGCAAGTATTGGCGAAAACCCGGACTGATCCGATGTCGCAATGCACCATAAACGATGACATGCGGATATGTAGGTTAGGGTTAGACCGGATGACGAGCCCCCGGTCGATCGTCAAGAATCGAACACTTTTCCTTTCGTCACGTCGCGCGCCTCCCAATGCAACAGCCCAACACCGTTCAGGCTCCGTCGCCGCGCTGGTACTGGGTGGTGCCGTACGCCGCCGTGTTGCTGTTCGCGCTGGCGATGCTCGCGCTGGTCGGCTTGCTGCAGCAGCGCGAGGCGAATGTCGAGCGCGACGCGCTCGCCCGCGACCTGCAATGGACCGAGCAGGCGATGCGGCGCGCGATGCTGGGCACCGAGGAGTTCCTGGTGCAGATGGCGCGCGACCTCTCGGCCGGCACGCTCGAATACGACGACTTCCAGTTGCGTGCCAACGAGCACCTTGCCGCGAATGCCGCGCTGACCAACATCGCCTGGGTTGGGCGGGATCAGGTCATCCGGTGGACCGCGCCCTTCGATGCGCAGGACTGGCTGGCCGGCGAGGCGCTGCTCGATGCCCAGGTCCAGGCCTTTCAGCAGAGCGCGCTGTCGTCGCGGCTCGCCTATGGGCGACCCTACGCCGGGCCGCGAGAGGCCGCCGTGTTCGAGGTGTTCGCGCCCGTCCAGCGCCGGGGCGAGTTCCTTGGCGTGATGGTCGCGGTGTATTCCGTCGAGCGCATGATCAGCCGGCTGGCGCCGGACCGCTTCGCCGAGAAATACCGCCTCGGGATCCTCGACGCCGACGGCAGGGTGCTGGCGTTCAGTTCGGCGCTGCCGACCGAGGACGCCTACCTGTCGCAGACGCTCGTGCTCGACCCGCCCGGGAACGGCATGGCGCTGAAGGCGATGGCCTTCCGCACGGGGGGGGCCGTGGCGGCGGCGCTGCCGATGATCGTGATCCTCGGCCTGTCGCTGCTCGTGATGTGGAGCTTCTGGCTGCTGCGACGCCATGTGTCGCGCCGGGTGCAGGTGGAGAAGGAGCGCGACCGCCTGTTCAACCTCTCGCTCGACATGCTGTGCGTGGTCGATCTCGACGGCCGCTTCCGGCGCTGCAACCCGGCGTTCGAGCGCGTGCTCGGCCACGACCCGGGACAGTTGGCCGGCCAGACGCTGATCGACTTCGTCCATCCCGAGGACGTGTTCGCCACGCTCGACATGCTGCGCCGCCTCGCTGCAGGCGAGCCGGTGAGCTTCGAGAACCGCTTTCGCTGCGCCGATGGCAGCTACAAGTGGCTGATGTGGAGCATCAACCCGGTGCCCGAGGAGCGCATGGTCTATGCGGTGGCGCACGACGTCACCGGCCGCAAGGCGACCGAGGATGCGCTGCGCGCCGAGTCGGCCTTCCGCAAGGCGATGGAGGATTCGGTCGTCACCGGCCTGCGTGCGATCGACCTCTCCGGACGCATCATCTACGTGAATACCGCCTTCTGCCGCATGATCGGCTTCGACGAGAAGGAACTGCTCGGGGTCTCCGCGCCCTTTCCGTACTGGCCGCCCGAGCAGCGCGAGGTGTGCGAGCGCAACCTGGCGATGACGCTGGCCGGGCAGGCGCCGCGCAGCGGCTTCGAGATGCGCATCCAGCGCAAGAACGGCGAGCGCTTCGACGCGCGCTTCTACCTGTCGCCGCTGATCGACCTCACCGGCCGGCAGACCGGCTGGATGGCGTCGATCACCGACATCACCGAGCCCAAGCGCGTGCGCGCGGCGCTCGAGTCCGCGCACGAGCGCTTCGAGGCGGTGCTCGACGGACTGGATGCGGCGGTGTTCGTCGCCGATGCCCGCACCGACGAGATCCTGTTCGCCAATCTCGCCTTCAAGCGCATCCACGGCTTCGACGCGGTCGGGCGGACGGTGCGCGGGGTGGCGGTGCCGCAGCCCGAGCGCGGCGACTACCGCATCGACCCGCGCAACCTGTCGCCCGCCGACGTGCCGCGCGAGCTCTTCGACGGCGAGCTGCAGCATCCGCTCTCAGGGCGCTGGTACCACGTGCGCGAGCAGGCCACGCGCTGGGTCGATGGCCGGGTGGTGCGCATGGGCATCGCCACCGACATCACCGACCGCAAGCAGACCGCCGAGGTGGCACGCCAGCAGGAAGAGCGCCTGCAGCGCACCTCGCGCCTGATCACGATGGGCGAGATGGCGTCGACGCTGGCGCACGAACTCAACCAGCCGCTGTCGGCGATCGCCAACTACTGCGCCGGTTCGGTGACGCGCCTGCAGGCGGGCAACGCCAAGCTGGAGGACGTGCTCGCCGCGATGCAGAAGGCGAGCTTCCAGGCCGAACGCGCCGGCAAGATCATCCGCCGTGTGCGCGAGTTCGTGAAGAAGAGCGAGCCGCGGCGCAGCGCGGTCAGGATTACCGAAGTGCTGGAGGATGCGATCGGCTTCGCCGACATCGATGCGCGTCGCACCGGCATGCGCATCCAGACCGAGATCGAACCGGAGCTGCCGCCGGTGTACGCCGATCGCATCATGATCGAGCAGGTGCTGCTGAACCTGATCCGCAACGGGCTCGATGCGATGAACGACACGCTGCCCGATCAGCGCCTGCTTCGAGTGCGCGTGCACAGCTTCGGCCAGGATGCGGTGGAGGTGGCGGTCATCGACCGCGGCCACGGCATCAGCGAGGAGGGCAAGCGGCAGCTGTTCACTCCTTTCTACACCACCAAGGCCGAGGGCATGGGCATGGGGCTGAACATCTGCCGCTCGATCGTGGAGTTCCACAACGGGCGATTGCTTGTCGACGACAACCCCGAAGGCGGTACCATATTCTCGTTTACCCTGCCGACGGAGACAGCCAGTGAGCGGATTGCCCGCAGCGCCTGACCAGATCGTTCACATCGTCGACGACGACGAAGCCCTGCGCGACTCGCTCGCCTGGATGCTGGAAGCCAACGGCTACGTGGTCGCGGCCCACGAATCTGGCGAAGCCTTCCTCGCTGCGTGCACGCCGGACATGACCGGCTGCATCGTGCTCGACGTGCGCATGCCGGGCATGAGCGGGCTGGAGCTGTTCGAGGAGCTCGGCCGTCGGCGTTGCGGCCTGCCGGTGGTCTTCATCACCGGCCACGGCGACGTGCCGATGGCGGTGTCGGCGTTGAAGAAGGGCGCGGTCGATTTCATCGAGAAGCCCTTCGGCGAGCGCGATCTGCTGCGGCTGGTCGAGCAGTGCCTGAAGCTCGAGCGCGATACCCGCGACAAGCGCCTCCTGGAGGCGGACACCGCACGTCGCCTTGAGCAGCTCACCCAGCGCGAGCGCGAGGTCCTCGACCTCATCATCGTCGGCAAGCTCAACAAGCAGATCGCGGACGTGCTCGGCATCAGCATCAAGACGGTGGAGGTGCATCGCGCCCGCGTGATGGAAAAGATGGGCGCGCACTCCCTGGCCGAGCTCGTGCAGCACGTCGTCTCGCTCGAACCGGGCGCCACCGCGCGCTGATCCGGCCTGCAGTTCGTCGGCGCGGGCCTGCCCGCGGATCGAGCGACTGGAAGCGCCGCGTTTCCGGGCAAGCCTGCTACCACCGGGCGTCCGCGCTCCCATGACCGGCGGCGCCCGCCTACCGCCCGCCACTCGCCGCGTGCGGCCAGAAAGTTTTGTACAACGCCACCCAGAATGACCGGAATCAACGCCCTTTTCCTTCTCACCGGCCTGCTGCTGTTCATAAGCGTGCTGGCGAGCACCATTTCCGCCCGCCTTGGCCTGCCGCTGCTGCTGCTCTTCCTCGGCGTTGGCATGCTCGCCGGCGAGGACGGGCCGGGCGGCATCGTCTTCGAGGACTTCTTCATCGCCTCGCTGATCGCCCAGGCGGCGCTGTCGGTGATCCTGCTCGACGGCGGCCTGCGCACCCGCGTCAGCAGCTTCCGGGTGGCCTTGAAACCGGCGGCGGTGCTGGCGAGCTGGGGGGTGATCGGCACGGCGCTGATGCTCGGCCTGTTCGCGACCTGGCTGCTCGATGTGGACTGGCGGCTGGGCATGCTGCTGGCGTCCATCGTCGGCTCGACCGACGCCGCCGCGGTGTTCGCCTTGCTGCGCAACAGCGGCGTGCGCCTCAACGAGCGCGTGCAGGCCACGCTCGAGATCGAATCCGGCGCCAACGACCCGATGGCGATCCTGCTCGTCACGGCCCTGGTCGGCATGCTGCTGCAACCGGAAACCGCCACCGTCGGCAGTTTCGCGTGGATGCTGGCGAGCCAGCTCGGTCTCGGCGCCATCCTCGGCCTGGCCGGCGGCTGGGTGTTGTCGCGGCTGATGGCGCGCCTGACCTTGCCGGACGGGCTGTACGCGCTGCTGATCCTGTCGGGCGGTACGCTGATCTTCGCCGCCACCAACCTGCTCAATGGCAGCGGCTTTCTCGCGGTGTATCTCGCCGGCATCGTCGTCGGCAACCGTCGCAGCCATGCCACGGAGCATGTGTTGAAGGTGATGGACGGCCTCGCCTGGCTGGCCCAGGCCGGCATGTTCGTGGTCCTCGGCCTGCTGGTGACGCCGTCGATGATGCTCGACTATGCCGCCGAGGCCTTCGCGATGGCGGTGTTCCTGATGCTGGTCGCGCGGCCGCTCGCGGTGCTGATCGGGCTTGCGCCGTTCAGCTATCCGCGCAATGAGCTGGCCTACGTGAGCTGGGTCGGCCTGCGCGGCGCCGTTCCGGTCGTGCTTGCGATCGTCCCGGTGGTCATGGGCGTGCCCGACTCGCAGTTGCTGTTCAATGTGGCCTTCGCGGTGGTGTTGTTGTCGCTGCTGGTGCAGGGCGCGACCGTGCCGATGGCCGCGCGCTGGCTCCAGGTAGAGGTGCCGCCGCGCGACGAGCCGCGCGACCGGCGCGAGGTGTGGGTCGGCGACGAGGCGGCGGTCGATCTGCTCGAGTACCGCGTCATGGCCGGATCGCGCGCCGAGGGGCGACACCCCGACGACCTCGCGGCCGAGTTCCCCGGCCTCGACGTGCGCTGCGTGGCCCTGGTGCGCGGCGGCCATCTGCACCGACTCACCCTCGACTCGCGGATGATCCCCGGCGATTCGGTGTGGTTCGTGACGCCCGACGAGGTTGCCGAAGACATCGCGCGCGTGTTCGGCGGCACGGGGGGCGAGCTCAGCGCCAACGCGAGTTTCTTCGGCGAGTTCGTGGTCGATCCCGAGTGCCTCGCCGGCGACCTCGCCGACGCCTACGGGCTCACCATCGCCGAGCACGAACGTCGCCTGTCGGTGGGCGCGCTGCTGCTGGCCCGCCTGGGCCGCGCCGCGGTCGTGGGCGACCGCGTGCATATCGGCGCTTTCGTGCTCACGGTGCGCGAGATGAGCGCGAAGGGCGTGATCACCGCCGCCGGCCTCAAGTGCCCGCCACCGGGGTGAGCGTCCTGTTGCCCGCTGCCACGGCGGGCGCGGACATCCCTGGACGAGGGTACGGGCGATCGTTTGCACTGCACAAGATCGCCCCCGCCGCATCCGCCGTCATGCTGTAAAATCCTGCCTTTTTTCAGGGGCTCTTCCGATGACCGCTCGCATCATCGACGGCAACGCGCTCTCGGCGCAGGTTCGCGGCGAAATCGCCGAGCGCGCCGCAGCACTGACGGCGCGTGGTGTGCAACCCTGTCTGGCGGTGATGCTGGTCGGCGCAGATCCGGCGTCCGCGGTCTATGTGCGCAACAAGGTGGCGGGCTGCGAGAAGGCGGGCATCCGCTCGCTGCGCTTCGACTACCCGGAGAACGCCACCCAGGAAGAGGTGATGGCCAAGCTCGGCGAGCTCAACGCCGACCCCTCGGTGCATGGCATCCTGGTGCAGCTGCCGCTGCCCAAGCACCTCGACGAAACGGCGGTGCTCGAGGCCATCGACATCGGCAAGGACGTCGACGGCTTCCATGCCGAGAACGTCGGCCGCCTGTCGCAGAACCGCGAGGCCTTCATCCCGTGCACCCCGCACGGCGTCATGAAGATGCTGGAGAGCACCGGCACCCCGGTGCAGGGCGCCGAGGCGGTGGTGATCGGCCGCTCCAACATCGTCGGCAAGCCGATGGCGATGCTGCTGACCAATGCCGGCGCCACCGTCACCGTGTGCCATTCGAAGACCAGGGACCTGGCCTTCCACACCCGCCGCGCCGACATCCTGGTGGCGGCGATCGGCAAGCCGCGCTTCCTCACCGGCGACATGATCAAGCCGGGCGCCACCGTGATCGACGTCGGCATCAACCGCCTGCAGGACGGGCCGGACGCCGGCAAGCTGTGCGGCGACGTCGATTTCGAATCGGCCAGGGAGGTCGCCGGCGCGATCACCCCGGTGCCGGGCGGCGTGGGGCCGATGACCATCACCATGCTGCTGGAAAACACCGTGATTTCCGCCGAACGCGCCGCGCGCGCTGCCGGCAAATAAGGACCGCGAGATGAGCGAAACCAAACCCGTCGTCGGCATCATCATGGGCTCCAACTCCGACTGGCCCACGATGAAGGCCGCCGCGAAGATGCTGGAAGACTTCGGCGTGCCCTTCGAGGCGCGGGTGGTCTCCGCCCACCGCACGCCCGACCTGATGTTCGAGTACGCCGAGGCCGCGCGCGGCCGCGGGCTCAAGGCGATCATCGCGGGCGCGGGCGGCGCGGCCCACCTGCCGGGCATGGTCGCGGCCAAGACCACGCTGCCGGTGCTGGGTGTGCCGGTGCAGTCGAAGGCGCTGTCGGGGCAGGATTCGCTGCTCTCCATCGTGCAGATGCCCAAGGGCATCCCGGTCGCCACCTTCGCCATCGGCGAGGCGGGCGCAGCCAACGCCGGGCTGTTCGCGGTCGCGCTGCTCGCCGTCGAGGACGCCGCGCTGGCGCAGAAGCTCGCCGACTTCCGTGCCCGCCAGACCCAGGCGGTGCTCGACATGACCCTGGATTGAGAGCCGCATCATGATCCTCCCGCCTGCCACCCTCGGCATGCTCGGCGGCGGCCAGCTCGGCCGCTTTTTCGTTTCGGCCGCGCACGAGATGGGCTACAAGGTCTGGGTGCTCGACCCGGACCCGCACAGCCCCGCCGGCCTGATCGCCGACCGTCACCTGGTCGCCGCCTACGACGACTACGTCGCGCTCGACACCCTCGGCAACGAATGCGCCGCGGTGACGACCGAGTTCGAGAACGTCCCCGCCGACACGCTCGACTACCTCGCCAAGTTCATCCCGGTGCACCCGGCGGCGAGCGCGGTCGCGGTGTGCCAGAACCGTATCGCCGAGAAGAGCTTCCTCGCCGACAACGGCTTGCCGCATGGGCCCTTCGCCGCCATCCGCAGCGAGGACGACATCCGCAACGCCAACGCCGGGCTGTTCCCGGCGGTGCTCAAGGTCGCGCGCTTCGGCTACGACGGCAAGGGCCAGGCGCGCGTCGCCGACCGCGACGAGGCGGTGGCCGCGTTCCAGCACTTCAAGGGCGAGCCCTGCGTGCTGGAGAAGATGCTGACGCTGGACTACGAGGTGTCGGTGGTGCTGGCGCGCGACGAGGCGGGCAACGTGCGCTGCTTCCCCACCGGCGAGAACCGCCACCGCAACGGCATCCTCGACGTCACCATCGCGCCGGCGCAGGCGTCGGCCTGCCTGCGTGACAATGCGCGGGAGATCGCCGAGCGCATCGCCGAGAAACTCGGCTACGTCGGCACGCTTGGCGTGGAGTTCTTCGTCTGCCGCAGCGAGCTCTTCGTCAACGAGATGGCGCCGCGCCCGCACAACAGCGGCCACCACACCATCGACGCCTGCGACGTCAGCCAGTACGAGCAGCAGGTGAGGGCGCTGTGCGGCCTGCCGCTGGCCACGCCGCGC
>JARRBR010000006.1 GCA_029982755.1 Rhodocyclaceae bacterium | reverse complement strand
AAGGGCACCTCGAATAACCCGAGGTTTTCAGTAAATCCCGCCGCGCAATGATGACCGCGACCGAATTCGACCCAATTTCTCTGGCAAACCACCGCGTTTCTCGGCGGGGTTGCCCCGTTTTCGCCTCGAATCGCCCCAGGCATCGGCGATTCGGCCCATTTCGGGCGTCAGAAGGCCTCGATTCCGGTCTTCTGGAAATAGACCAGCCGCTTCAGGTTGTAGCAGGCGGCCATCATCGTCATGGCAAAGTTCGCCCGCGCCTGGCCGATGGTACGCAGCAACTTACCGCCCATCTGCTCGATGGCGGCAAAGACATGCTCGACCCGGGCGCGCGTTTTGGCGATGCGCTGATTACGCCGCTGCTGGCACTCGGACAGCGGCTTGTTGCGTTTGCCCTTCCTCTGGATCTGATTGCGGAAGCCCTTCTCTTTGAGCCAGGCTTCGCGCGCCTCGGACGGGTAGCCCCGGTCAGCATAGACGTCCCGACTCGTGTTGCCCGCATCGAAGACGTTGTCGAAGTGCTGGCTGTCGTGCGTACTCGCCGTGTCGGTCTCGATCCGGCGGATGATCTTGTATTTCTTGTCGACGTTGATCGAGAGCTTGTAGCCGAAGTGGCTCTTGCCGTGCTTCTTGGTCCAGGTGGCGTCGATGTCCTTCTGCCGCCGCTTCGCAGGCTTCCAGTCGGCGGGCATCGCACCGTGCTCGATCAGCGCCTTCTCGCCTCGGCTGTTGTGCTGCTTGGGCGCCGGCACCAAGGTGGCGTCGATGATCTGACCGCCGCGCGCGATGAAACCCTTCCTGAGCAGTTGCGCCGAGACACCGTCAAAGAGCGCCTTGGCGCCCGCTTCACCGATCCGGTTCTCGAAGGTCCATACCGTGGTGCGGTCCGGGACGTTGGTCGCGTTCGCCAGTCCGCAGAAGCGCTTGTAGCTCATGCGGTCGAGCAGTTGGTACTCCATCTGCTCGTCGGACAGGTTGTACAGGCGCTTGAGCACCAGGACCCGCACCATCGTCTCGGTCGGGTACGGCGGACGCCCGCCCTGCGCGCTCACCGGGCGCGGCGCAACCTCATCCACCTCGGCCGCCAACGACGTTAATAGCGCTACGCGGTTTCATCGGTGCAGGCTGCAGGGGTTCAGGACGTCGTGATTTTACCAAGGGTGCGCGAGGCAGAGGTTTTTCGAGGCGCCCTGAAGTAATTCAGACCACACACTCGGCGGGAGATTGCCCTTGCGCGAACGAACTGCCCCCGATGTTCCGCACAAAGGCCTCGAACATCAACAAGGTCCACAGCGGCGCGCTGTAGTCGCGGGCGCCGGACTGGTGGGCGTCGACCAGGTGCTGCAGGCACTCGCGGTTGAAGATCCCGGTGGCGGCGAGGGTCTCGCCCAGCACGGCGTCCCGTACGCGCTGCTTGAGCGGGCCGCGGAACCAGCGCGCGAGCGGCACCGAGAATCCCATCTTCGCGCGGTAGAGCACGTCGTCGGGCAGGAAGGGCTCCATCGCCTTCTTGAACAGGTACTTGCCTTCGTTGCCCTGGATCTTGAGGCCGGAGGGCAGCGTCGCAAGCCACTCGACCAGCTTGTGGTCCATCAGCGGTTCGCGCACTTCCAGCGAGTGGGCCATGCTGGCGCGGTCCACCTTGGTGTTGATGTCGCCGACCAGGTAGGTCTTGAGGTCGAGGTACTGGATCAGCGCCAGCGGATCGTCGGTGCCGGCGTTCGCGGCATGGCGGCGGAAAACGTCGAGCGCGTCGTAGCCACCCAGCTTGCCGCGAAAATCCGCACTGAAGAGCTTGGCGCGCATGTCGCCGCGCAGGATGGAGACGCTGTGGAAGTAGGCCTCGGTGGCGTCCCGCGCCATGGCCTGGAAGGTGGTCTTGGCACGAAGCACGCGCGGCGCCCAGTCGGCCTTCGGATAGACCCGCCCAAGCAAACCGAACACCGGCTGACGCAGGCCCAGCGGCAGGGCCGAGCGCATCTTCTCTTCCATCAGATGCATGCGGTAGCGCCGATAGCCGCCGAAGCTCTCGTCCCCGCCATCGCCGGACAGCGCCACAGTGACCTTCTTGCGCGCGAGCTGGCACACGCGGTAGGTGGGGATGGCGGAGCTGTCGGCGTAGGGCTCGTCGTAGAGCGCGGCCAGCGTGTCGATGAGGTCGAAATCGTCGGACTTGACCGTCTCGACGAAGTGATTGGTGCGGTAGCGGTCGGCGACCTTCTGTGCGAATTCGGATTCGTTGAACTGGGGGTCGTCGAAGGCGATGGAGCAGGTGTTGACCGGCTCGGCGGACAGGCCCGCCATGGTGGCGACGACCGCACTGGAATCCACACCGCCGGACAGGAAGGCGCCCAACGGCACCTCGGCGATCATGCGCAGGCGCACGGATTCGCGCAGGCGCTCGACGAGCTCGGCGGTGGCGTCTTCGAGGCTGATGGGGTTGTCGAGAGTGAAGCGCACGTCCCAGTACTGCCGGGGTTCGGGGACGGGCTGGCCGCGGCGGATGCACAGCGATTCGCCGGGGCCGAGCTTCCGGGCGCCGAGGAAGATCGTGCGCGGTTCGGCGACGTAGCCCAACGCGAAGTACTCCTCCACGGCGAGCGGGTCGATGCGGCGATCGAGGTCGGGGTGCTGCATCAGCACCTTGAGCTCGGAACCGAAGGCCAGCGTGCCGTCGGCCAGCAGCGCGTAGAACATCGGCTTGACCGCGAGGCGGTCGCGCGCCATGAACAGGGTGTCGCGGTTGCGGTCGTGCAGCGCGAAGGCGAACATGCCGCGGAAGCGCTGCACGCAGTCCTCGCCCCAGGCCTCCCAGGCATGGACGATGACCTCGGTGTCGCTGCGGGTGTGGAAGACGTGGCCGAGCGCCTCGAGCTCGGGCACGAGTTCCTGGAAGTTGTAGATCTCGCCGTTGAAGACCACGGCCACCGAGCCGTCCTCGTTGAACAGCGGCTGCTGGCCGGTGGCGAGGTCGATGATAGAGAGCCGGCGGTGGGCGAGCGCGACGCCGGGCTCGAAGTGGTAGCCGCCCTCGTCCGGGCCGCGGTGGTGCTGGACGTCGTTCATGCGCTGCATCAGCGCGCGGTCGAAGTCGCGCTTGCCGCGGGTGTCGAAGAGGCCGGCGATGCCACACATGATCAGGGTCCTTTACATGCGTTCACTTGAGCAAATCTTCATACAGCGCGGCGTAGCGCTCGACCATGCCGTCGATGCTGAAATTCTGCTCCACCCGCTTGCGAGCGGCTAAACCATGAGCTTGTCGCAATGCAGCATCCTCAGTGTAGCGCAGTAATGCCCGCGCCATGGCGTCGGGATTCTGCGCCGGAACCAGGGCGCCGGTCTCGCCCTCGGCGACCAGCTCGGCGTTGCCACCGACCGCGGTCGCGACCACCGGCAGGCCGCTGGCCATGGCCTCGAGGATGGTGTTGGAGATGCCCTCGGCCTGCGAGGGAAGCGCGAACACGTCGAGCGCACGCATCACCTCGGGCACGTCGCCGCGCTCGCCGGCGAGCCAGGTGACGTCGCCGATGGCGGCGGCACGGATTTCGGCCTCGACCTCGGCGCGCTGAGGGCCGTCGCCGGCGATGAGCAGGCGCAAGCGCGCGCCCGCCCTACCCTGACCGCGCGCGATGGCGAGCGCGCGAACGAGGTTCACCTGATCCTTGACCGTCTGCAGCCGGCCGACGGTGCCGACGATGATCGCGTCCGGATCGTCGAAAGGGCTGCCGGCGAGCGGCTCACGGGCCGCGGCAGGCCGGAAGCGGACGGTGTCGACGCCGTTGCAGATGCGCTCGACCCGACCGGGCGCGATACCCACCCGATCGACCAGATAGGACTCGATCTGTCGCGACAAGGCGACGTAGCGGCTGACGACGGGGCTGTAGGCGCGGCGCAGCAACTGATACTTGCGTCGCGTGCCGCCTGGATCGGCGGTATCCCAACCATGCTCGCCATGCACCCGCGCCGGGACGCCCGCCAGCGCGACCGGCACGGCGAACTCCAGCGCAGCCAGGTTGCGGGTGTGCACGATCGCCGGGCGCAGGCGACGGCACAGCCGGATGAACGCAGGAAAGAGCCGCACGCCGTGGCCGGGCGGCTTGTGCAGCGAGATGAACTCGACATCGCTGCGTCGCACCCGCGCGCAGAAGGACGGCACACACTGGGTGAGCGCGACCACCGCATGACGGAAACGCTCGGGCGGCATGTGATTGATCAGATTGACCACCCCGTTCTCGAGGCCGCCAACGTCGAAGCTGTAGAGCACGTGCATGACTAGCGGGCGCTGCCCCGTGGCGTAGGCGCCCGTGGTCCGCGTCATTGCGGGATGCTCCGCACAACGGACTCGAATGTGGCCTCCATCGCGGGGCCATGGACCGCGAGGAAGGCACGCAGCCGTTCGCGGGCGCGATCCTCGTCACCGGCCACCGGAGTGCTCAGCACGAAGACTGCGGACTCGTCCGACTGCCCCACGAGGCGGGCAAGCGCCAGGCGCAACTTTGCCTCGGTGTCGCCGGCGAGCATGCGGCCATTCATGCGGTATCCGTGCCAGGTGAGGACGGCGCCTCGCTTGGTGGACAACAGGTTTTCCCGGAGCGGTTGGTCGCCGATGGTGAGCGGACGCGGGCTGCGCATCAGGCCGACACCCCCAATGGCCGCAGAGCCCGGACCATTCCCCCAGGCGACCATCTCGCTGCCTTCGCGCTGGCCGATGTACCAGGCGGCGAAGTACGCGACCGGGAGCCGATCGCCCGCAGCGACGTAGGTCTGCTCCGCCTGGGCACGCGCGCCGGCGTAGAACGGACGGTATTCGAAGGGGTGCTCCGCCGGAGCGCTCCAGCCGGCTGCCGGCGGAGGTGGCGCGAGCGTGACCGGGAAATCCGGCACTGGCGCATCGAGGATCCTGAGAACGGGCGGAAAGAGCGCGACCGCCGCCATCAGGGCCAGCAAGCGGCTCCAGTGCACACGCCTCTCCCCCGACAGGATCGCAGCCCGTCCGGCCGGTGGCACAGGCTCGCGCCCCTCGTGCCAGCGACTACCGACCCAGAACATCAGGAAGATGACGATGCCGAAGAACACCCAGCCGTACAGAATGTGATCGACACCGGCGGCGATCTCGTTGTCGGACAGGTAGCCCAGCATGACGATCATGTAGGCACGCAGCCAGTTGGCGACGATCGGCGCGGCCAGCGCGACCAGCATGAACAGCAGCCGGCGCTTCAGGCTCGTGTAGTTGAGGTAGGCATAGAGCGCGCCCACCATCAGCGAGGCAATGAGATAGCGGATGCCGCTGCAGGCCTCGACGACCGACCACCGGCCGTTGGGCACGATGAAGTGCAGGCCTTCCTGATACACCGGCACGCCCGAGAGGCGCAGCGCCCAGACGGTGAATTCGGCGGTGTAATGCATGAGCGTGGGCAGCATGAACTCGCCGATCGGCACCCCGAAGAACAGGAAGGCGAGCGGGAACAGCAGCATTCGGCTCAGACCCCAGCCGAGCACGCCGACGAAGGCCGACACCAGCATGGCGAACAGCGCGAAGTGCTGGGCCGCGGCAACGCTGACCATGCCGCCGAGCATCCACAACAAGCCGGCGGCGAGAATGGGCAGCGCCATCCAGCCCACCGGCTGCGGCTGCAGTTCCCCGATGCGCTCGCGGGCATCCCAGACCAGCCAGGCGAAGGCCGGGAGCACAACGAGACCGTGGGCGAAGGTGTCGGAGCGCCACCAGATGCCGGCGATCTCCTGCGCCGTCTGCCAGTACCAGCCGAGCACCCAAAGAAAGGTGAGCGCGAGTGCGAGCGCGACGGTGGAGAAGGCGCGGGAATTGAAGGGCATGGCGTGCGTCAGCGCGGCGATCGGGAGGAAAGCGGGTTCCGTGGGAGCGGGCTTGCCCGCGAAAGAGGCTGCTCGGAGGCCGTATTCGCGGGCAAGCCCGCTCCCACGGCGGCGCCCACAGGAACCGTTCCCACCGGGACTGCTCCCGACGGGACTGACTCAACGGTGAGAAGCTCGTCGAGTTGGGCGAGGTGGGCCTGCCAGCTGTAGTTTTCCATCACGCAGGTGCGCGCGGCAGCGCCCATGGCATCGCGGCGTGCGGGGTCGTGCAGGAGCTGAATGACATGACGGACGGTGTCGTCGCCATCGTGGGCGATCTCGCAGTCCTGCCCGGGGCGGGCGGCGAGCCCGGCGGCGGAGCCGGCCGAGACGACCACCGGGCGCGCCATGGCCATTGCCTCGAGCACCTTGTTCTGGATCCCGCGCGCGATTCGCAGCGGGGCGACGACCACGTCGGCATGGGCGATGTAGGGGCGCACGTCGGGCACCGTGCCGGTGACGACGATGCCCTCGCCCGCCAGCGCCTGCACGGCGGGGGCCGGATTCATGCCGACGATCCAGAAGCGCGCGCCGGGCACCTGCTGGCGGATGCGCGGCAGGAGTTCGGTCGCGAACCACCCGACCGCATCGACGTTGGGCCAGTAGTCCATGGCGCCGCTGAAGACGATGACCGGGCCACCCACCGGATAGGGCGATTCGCCGCCATGCGCGGGCGAGAAGAAATCGGCATCGACACCGTTCTGCATGACGCCGATCCGGCTCGAGGCTTCGGGTGCGGCGCGGCGGAAGAGTTCGGCCTCGGCCGCGGTCACGAACAGGCTGGCGTCGGCGCGGGCGGCGGCTGCGCGCTCGAAATCGAGCAGGCGCGCGCCTTCGCGGCGGTAGAGCCAGGACATCGGCCAGCGGTGCTCGGCGGCGTACTGCGTCCACTTGGCGGAGTCGACGTCGCAGAAGTCGATGATGCGGCGCGCGAGCCCGGGGACGTCGAGGTATTGCGCCATCGGCCCGGAGAATGCCACCGCGGCCCTAATGCCGTGCTCGGCCACGTTGCGCTCCACCCAGTCGGACAGGCGCGGGCTGCGATAGTACGGCAGGCTGAGCGCCTCCCCGCGCAGCAGGCCGTGCAGGCTGGCGAGGCGGCGGATGCCGGGCTCGATCGGGATCACGCAGGTCTGTGCGCACCACTGGGCAAGCGCGGGAATGTGGCGCTGGTCGTCGGGGTGGTCGACGAAGGTGCCGAGCCAGACGCGGTGGGTGCGTGCGAGCTGGCGCAGGATGTTGAAGGAGCGGACCTTGTCCCCCTTGTTGGGCGGATAAGGAATGCGGTGCGTCAGATAAAGCACCGGCGGGAGCCCCGCTTTATCCTGCGTCACCGCCCTACCCCAGGTTGCGCACGATGTAGGGCCCCAGCCGGTTTGCCACCCCGATCGGCAGGCGCTTCCACAGCGAAATGAAGGTCCGGTACTTCGGGTTCGCCGGGTTGTGCTGCGGAACCCCGTCGCATTTGTACAGGCGGTACTCGTAGGACAGCGGCTGCGGCTCGAAGCCCCAGTTGCGCTTGAAGTCGTAGGGGCCGGTGCCGACCTTGCTGCGGCCGTAGTCGAAGACCTTGCAGCCGCGCTCGCAGGCGCGGCGCATCAGCTCCCAGTACTTGAAATCGTTGGCGGCGAGCTCGCGCGCGGCCACGTCGTCGCCGGCGTAGTACGGCAGGACCTCGTCGCGGAAGTAGAAGCTCAGCACGCTGGACAGCGGCTTGTCGTCGGGGCCGACCACGGTGAGGACCTCGCAGGCCTCGCCGAAGACATCCTTGAGGCGCTGGAAGTACTTCTTTGGCAGCGCCGGGGTGCCGTGGCGCAGCACGTTGTCGGCGTAGAGGGCGAAGAAGCGGTCGACGCTCTCGTCGATCTCGCTCATGAGACCGTTCTTGATGCCCTTGCGCACCATGGCGCGCTGCTTGCGCGGGATGGCGAGCATGTTGGCCTCGACCTCCGGGAGGATCTCCTTGCGGAAGCTGACGTAGAGGTCCTGCCGCGGCCAGTCCGGGTGGCGGGGGCGCAGGTTGCGGTACTCGAGGTACTGCACGCCCAGCGCGCGGGCGAGCGTCTCGGCCTTGGATTCGAGTTCGTGCGCGACGTCGGCGCCGGCATCGACGTCGGCCGCGATGCCGCCATAGACGCAGAAGGGCAGCGAGGTCAGTGCGTGGCCGAACAGGCGGCTGCGGACCTCGGCGAGCGGCAGCACGGCGACGATCTCGCCCGCGCGCTCGGCGTAAAGGTAGAAGCTGCGGTGGTCGAAGATCTCTTCCAGGATCCCCTGCCAGGCCGAGAGATGGAAGAAGGTGGCCTGCGGGCAGCTGTGAACGAAGGCGTCCCAGCGCTCGCGTTGCGATTGGGTAAGCATGCTGACACTGATCGGCAATCGGTCCATGCTGGGCATCCGGGTCCTGTCGGTTCAGGCGGCGTCGCAGAAAACCTCGTCTGCACGTCCCCAGGAGAAGTCGGCGAGCAGCCGGTCGAGCCGCGCCGCCGTACGCTCAAGGTTAATGTAATGCCTGAATCGGGTTTTTGTCGTGGCGTCGGTCACGCGCGGTTGGTCGGGGTCGAGCTCCCAGGGATGGAAGTAGAAGATCGCGGGGCGCTTGTCCCGGGCGTTGAAACGCGCGATCTGCCAGCGCGACAGCGAATAGGGCAGCAGGCGGAAGAAGCCGCCGCCGCCCGCCGGCCAGTTGCGTCCGAACAAATGCAGGGTGGTGATCGGCACCTCGACCAGGCCATTGGGCAGCCGCCACGGGAAGCGCGGCGCATCCGGAATGCCGTAGTGATCGTGGCGCACCGGATACACGCTGGAGCTGTAGCGGTAGCCTGCCTCTGCGATGCAGTCGTGCGCCCACAGGTTGGCGGTGCCGATCGAGAAGCTGGGCGCGCGGTAGCCGGTGACGGGCCGGCCGGTGATGTCCTCGAGGATGGCCTTGGCGAGCCTGATGTCGGCGCGGAAGGCCTCTGGCGTCAGGTCGCTCGCGCGCTGGTGGCCGTAGCCGTGGCTGGCGACCTCGTGGCCGGCATCGGCGATGCGGCGGACGAGCTGCGGGAAGCGCTCGGCGATCCAGCCCAGGGTGAAGAAGGTTCCGCGCGCGCCATGACCGTCGAGCAGTTCGAGCACGCGCTCGACGTTGCCCTCGACCCGGCACGGCACGCTGTCCCACTGGCTGCGCGGGAAGTGCGGCGCCAGCGCGGAGACCTGGAAGTAGTCCTCGACGTCGCAGGTGAAGGCGTTGGTGATGCGGGTGTCCATGTCAGCTTCCGGCAGGCGGGCCGGCCTCGAAGCGCAGCAGCCAGTCGTGCAGGTGGGCAGCGATACGCTCGGCGCAGCGACCGTCCCACAGCTCGGGGATGCGCCCGCCCTTACCGCCGGTGGCGAGCACGCCGCGCGCCGCGGCGAGGATGGCCTGCGGGTCGATGCCGACCAGGGTGTTGGTGCCCTGCTCCACGGTGATCGGACGCTCGGTGTTCTCGCGGATGGTGATGCAGGGCACGCCGAGCGCGGTGGTTTCCTCCTGGATGCCACCGGAGTCGGTGAGCACCATGCGCGCGCCCGACATCAGGCCGAGCATCTCCAGGTAGCCCTGTGGCGGCAGGATCAGGAAGCCCGGGGTGTCGAGCCGGCCGAGCATGCCGAAGCGCTCGAGGTTGCCGTGGGTTCGCGGATGCAGCGCGACGACCAGCGGCAGGCGCTCGGCGAGCTTGCGCAGCGCGTCGATGATCGGGCCAAGGACGTCGGGGTCATCGACGTTGGACGGCCGGTGCAGGGTGACCACGCCGTAGCCGCCGGCGATGCGGCCCGCATCCAGGCCGGCATCGGCGAGCAGCACGTCGGCGGGCACCGCCTTGGGCAGGCTTGCGCGCAGGCTGTCGATCATGACGTTGCCGACGAAGACCGCGCGCTCGGCGGGGATGCCTTCGCGTGCGAGGTTGTCGTGGGCGGAGCGCTCGGTGGTGTAGAGCACGTCGGAGATCTGGTCGGTGAGGACACGGTTGATCTCCTCGGGCATGCGCCGGTCGTAGCTGCGCAGGCCGGACTCCACATGGACGACGGGGATGTGGCGCTTGCTGGCGACCAGGGCGCAGGCGAGCGTGGAGTTGACGTCGCCCACCACCAGCACCGCGCGCGCGCCGTGTTCGTCGATGACCGGCTCGAAGCGCTTCATGACCTCGGCGGTCTGCACCGCGTGCGAGCCGGAACCGACGGCGAGGTTGACGTCGGGCTCGGGCAGTTCGAGGTCGGCGAACAGGCGGTCCTTCATCGCCGGGTCGTAGTGCTGGCCGGTGTGCACCAGAAGCGTGCGGATCGGCGGATTGTGGGCGGCGAAGGCGCGGATGATGGGCGCGACCTTCATGTAGTTGGGGCGCGCGCCGACGACGCAGATGACCGGTGCCGGCTTGACGGGTGTCGTGCTCATTCGGATTCGTCCGTTGCCGGCGCGTCGCGACGCACCGCCTGCAGTAGTTGGGAGAGGACCTGGAGGGTCGCGGAGAGCGACTGCTCGAGGCCGGCGATGCGGGCCTCGATGCGCTGCAGGTCGTAGTTGCCGGCGAGGCCGGCGGCCTGCGTGGCGAGTTCGGGCGGCACGCGCAGGCGCTCGAGCGCGAGGGCGTCGAGGCGCAGCGCGAGCTCCGCGTCGCCGCCCGCCGCGGGCTGCGGCGCCTGCAGCGGACGCGCACGCCCGGGGGCGAACTCTTCCTTCAGCCCGTCGATCACCTCGCGGACGTCGCTCTCGCCGATCAGGTGGCGCTCGCCGAGGTAGGCGGACAGCAACAGCCGGTCGCACAGGGTGTTGATGCGGCGCGGGATGCCGCCGGTGTAGCCATAGATTGCGGTGAAGGCGCCGGGCTCGAAATCGGGGTCCCTGGCCCAGCCCACGCGCGACAGGCGGTGCTCGATGTAGCCGCGGGTTTCCTGGGCGTCGAGCGGGCCGAGGTGGTAGGAGGCGATCACGCGCTGGCGCAGCTGCTGCATCTCGGGGCGCTGCATCATGTCGCGGAATTCCGGCTGGCCGACCAGGAAGCTCTGCAGCAGGGCGTGGTCCTCGAGCTGGAAGTTGGACAGCATGCGCAGTTCCTCGACCGCCGCCGGCGTGAGGTTCTGCGCCTCGTCGACGATCAGCAGCGCGCGCTTGCCGGCCGCGGCGACCGAAACCAGGTAGGTCTCGAGCGCCAGCAGCAGCCCGGCCTTGTCGAGGTTGCGGCTGGGAACGCCGAACGCGGCCGCGACCAGGCGCAGCATGTCGCTGGCGTCGATCTGGGTGCTGACGATGTTGGCGGCGACGACGCGCTCGGGGTCGAGCTGCTCGAACAGGCTGCGCACGATCGTGGTCTTGCCGGCGCCGATCTCGCCGGTGATGACGATGAAGCCCTCGCTCTGGTGCAGGCCGTACTCGAGGTAGGCCATCGCCCGGCGGTGGCCCCGGCTGCCGTAGAAGAAGGCGGGGTCGGGATTGAGCTGGAAGGGCTTGCCGCTGAGCTTGAAGAAGGATTCGTACATCGGCGCTCCGCTCAGAACCGCATGCCGACCGCGGCGACGATGGTGTTCTCGGTGTATGCGTCGCTGCCTTCGGACCTTGTGTGGCGGTAGGTGAGGCTGGCGCGGGTCCGGGGGCCCAGGCTGCGGGTCACGCCGACGGTATAGGCGGTGCGCGTGGTCTCGTCGTCGTCCTCGCCGTAGCCCTGCGACTTCGAACGCTGCAGCGCGAGGCTGAGGGTGGCCAGGCCGGACAGCTTGTGATCGAAAGCCACGAAGGCCTCGCGCGACTTGACCCGGTCGTAGGTGTCGAACTCGTCGTCGATCAGCCCGGTGAAACCGAGGGTGTCGAGTTGCGAGCGGTCGGTCTGGGCGACGCCGACCGTGACCGTGTTGCGCACGCCGATCAGGGTGACGGCGGCGCGCACTGCCTTGCTGAGGTAGTAGCTGTTGGTGCGGATGAAGAGCGGCGTCAGCCCGGCGAGGTAATCGTCGACCGCGTCCGGGTCGGTGATGAGAAGCTCCTCGAGGTCCAGGATGTTCTGCGGCGTCAGCAGCAGGGTCTCGCCGAGCTCGTCCACCGAGGACGTGATGTCGCGGACCGCCGAGAAGCTCCACACCGAGCGCGCCATGCGGTGCTGCACGGAGACGTCGTAGCCGGTGCCGAAGATGCGGTCCTCGCCGGTGGCGGAAATGGAGGTACGTTCGGTCGGCGACCAGTCGAAGCCGGCGCCCCAGATGGGGCCGCTCTCGCCCTGCACCGTCGAATAGTCGTTGGACTCGTAGCCCCCGATCGCGCGCAGCCTGAACTGCGGGTCGAGGTTGATGAACAGGGTGGCGCGGCCGATTTCCTGCATGAGGTCGCGGGTGTCGCCTTCGTCGTACTGGGTGTCGGTGCGCTGGTAGTCCAGCCCCCAGCCGAACAGGCGCAGTGCGACCGGATCGGCCACGCCGACGTTCCAGGTGCCGGTCGTCCGGTCGCCCAGGGCCTGGTCACCGCCGCTCAGCCAGCGCTGCTGGTAGCCGATGTTGCCCAGCCCGCTCTCGCCGAAACGGAAGGCGAAGCGCGGGCCGACGTAGAATAGCCGGGTCTCGTTCTCCTCGTCGGTGTCGAGCGTGTCGCCGGCGAAGCGGCCGCGGAACGCGGAGCGGTTGTCACGGCTGATCGAGGCGCCGAGGTCGACGAAGAAGGCATCCTCGATGGCCTCGATCGTGCCCTGGCCCTGCAGCGCCAGATAGGTCGCGTTGTCCTCGGTCTGCTCGGCGTGAATGGTATTGCGCAGGCGCATGTCGAGCGCACCGCTGAAGCGCCCCGACTCGCGGCTGATCGACACCCCGGGTGAAACCTCCAGTATCCAGTCCTGCTGCGCGTTGTCGTCGTCGGTATCGACGTTGTCGGTCCAGGTCAGGCTGGTGTCGAGGGTGGGCTGGATGCGCACCGTCTGCGCCTGCGCGATTCCCGGCGCGGCGAGCGGCAGCAGCAGCGCGGCGACCAAAGCTAGGCGCGGAACAGCCCCTTCAGGCCGCGGTTTCGCGCGGCTTTTCACCATAACCATATCCGTATCCATATCCGTAATACGCCCCGGGACCGCTCTGACGCGACTTGTTGAGCATCATCAGCTTGATCGGGCAGCTTTCGATCGTAGACAGCGCCTGCTTGACCGAGGCGTGCGTCGTGCGCTCGGCCTCGACCACGATCAGCACCTGGCCCATGTGGGTGGCGAGCACGCGCGATTCGGTGGTCACGAGCAGCGGTGGCGAATCGAAGATGACGATGCGGTCGGAGTAGCGGCTGGCGATCTGCTTGAGCAGGCGGTTCATGTTCTCCGAGGCGAGCAGCTCGGTGGCGCGCTGATGCGGCATGCCGGCGGGCAGGATCGACAGCTTCTCGATGTTGGTGCGCAGCAGGACCTCGCTGAGGTCGGTGACCTCGCCGGCCAGCACGTCCATCAGCCCGCGCTCGGGCGGCAGGCCGAGCTGACGGAACACCGAGGGCCGCGACACGTCGGCATCGACCAGCAGCACCGTGTAGTCGAGTTCCATCGCCATGCTGATCGCGAGGTTGATCGCGCTGAAGGTCTTGCCCTCGCCCGGCAGGGCGCTGGTGACCATGATCAGGTTGGCGTTCTCGATACGCACCGCGCTGGTGTCGGTGGCATTGCGCAACAGCGGCCGCTTGATGACGCGGAACTCCTCGGCGATCGCCGAGCGCGGCTGGTCGGGGGTGACCATGCCTTTGGCCGCCAAGGCGTCGAGATCGATGTAGGCCGTGCGCGACACCGGCGCCGCCTGCGCCAGGGGTACGGTCAGCGGCACCTCGGAGGACTGGGTGAGGCTTTTCGCGGGCGCCGCCGCGGCTGCATCGTGCCCGGCACCCGCCGCGGGCCGGACCGCTTGCGGCTGAAGCTGTTCGTCCCCGGGCTCGGCCGAGGCCTGCTTGAGCTGGTCGAGGCGTTGCGCGGCTTTTTCAATGAGACTCATCGTGATGCCTCGTTTAACCCTGGATCAAGCGCAAGGCGGCCGCGGCCGCGGCGAAAGCACCGGTATAGGCCGCGACACCGAGCCCGAAGGCGAACAGACCGCGTCGCCGCGCCGCCGCACGCTCGCGGGTGCGCAGCATGGAGACCGTGCCCAGCACCGGCAGGCCGCTGATCTCGCGCAGCGAGCGCGGATCGGTGAATGCCGGACGCAGCTGGCTGATCAGGAAAGTCAGCGCGAAGCCGGCGCCAAGGCCGACCAGGCCCGCCAGCGGGATCAGCAGGAGGCGGTTGGGTGCCGACGGCTTGGTCGCCAGCGTGGGCGGATCGATGACGCGGAAGTCCGCCACCCCGGTCTGCGTGTTCATGTCCACCGCAATGCTGGCCGACTCGCGGCGCGCGACCAGGGCGTCGTAGTTGCTCTTGTGGACGGCGTAATCGCGGTTGAGCTGGGCCAGTTCCGCCTCCACCTGCGGCACCATGCGCGCCTGCTCGCGCAGCTGGTCGAGGCGCCCCTGGAACTCGCCCACGCGCACCCGCAGCGAGGCCACGCGCGACTCGGCCTGCACCAGGGCGAGCTTCATCTGCTGGTACACCGGGTTGGAATCGAGCGCGCCGAACTGGCTGCCTCCCGCAGCCTGCATGGCCTGCACCTGCTCGAGCTTCTGCGCCTCGAGCTCCTCGATCAGGCGCCGGGTGCCGGCCACGTCGGGATGCTTGTCGGTGTAGCGCAGCAGCAGCTCGTCGAGGTTGCGCTTGAGGGTGTCGATGCGGCCGTCGATCTCGGGAATCGACACGCCCGACGCCGACGGCGTCTGCGGCAGCAGCACCGGCTCCTCGCCGACCAGCTGGCGCTGCAGGGAGTCGCGGGCGTTCTCCGCTTCGCGCAGTTCGAGCCGGGCCTGCTGCACCTGCTCGGACAGCGCGCCGATCTGGCCGACGTAGTCACGCGCACCGTCGCCGAGCAAGCCCATGTTGCGCAGGCGGAACTCCTTCACCCGGTTCTCGGCCTCGGTGAGCTTGTGCTCGTAGCTGCGGATCTGCTCCTCGATGAAGCGGCGCGCGGCGTCCGCATCCTGGCGCTTGCTGCCCAGGCCGGACTCGACGAACAGCGACAGCAGCGACTGCACGACGCGCTGCGCCTTCTCCGGCCGCGTGTCCGAGTACGACAGAGTGAACAGGTTGGTGCGGTCCGCCGAGCCGATGCGCAGGTCCTCGGACAGTTGGGTGATCAGCGCCTCGCGCTGCGCGGGCGTATTCACACCGAGGTCGAGGTCGGCCATGGTGATCAGCTTCTCGACGTTCGGGCGGCTGATCAGCGTGCGGCTGAGCATGGCGATCTGCTGGTCGACGTTGGGCTGCACCGCAAGCCCCGCCATCAGCGGCCGCAGCACCGACTGCGTATCCACGAAAACGCGCGCGCTCGATTCGTACTTGTCGGGCATCTTGTAGATCACGACACCGGCGACGATGCCGACGATCCAGGCGAGCGCGAGCCCCCACCACCGGAAGCGCCACATGCCGCGCAGGTAGCCGGTGATTTGCGATACGAGTTCTTCCATGAATCAGCTCGCAGGATTCGGGGCGGACCTCACCGCCTGCGCGGTGCCGGCCCTGCCCGAAGGGTGGATCGGGATCCCGGGATCAGAACCAGCTCTGCGGGATGATCAGCACGTCGCCCGGACGCATCTCGACGTTGGCCGACACGTCGCCACGCTTGATCAGATCCTTGATGCGCACGCTGTACTGCTTGTTGCCCTCGCCGGTGCGCAGGATGCTCGCGGCGTTGCCGTCGGCGAACTCGGTCAGGCCGCCGACCGCGATCATGACGTCGAGCAGGGTCATCTTCTGCGTGTAGGGCAGGATGCGCGGCTCTGCGGCCTCGCCGACCACGCGGATCTGCTCGCTGTAAGGGCCGGCGAAGTTGGTGACGATCACGGTGACCACCGGCTCGCGGATGAACTTGGCGAGTTCCTTCTCGATGTCGCGCGCCAGCGTGGTGGAGTCCTTGCCGATCGCCGGCAGATCCTCGACCAGCGGTGTGGTGATCTTGCCGTCGGGGCGCACCGGCACCGACATGGAGAGCTCCGGGTTGCGCCAGACGACGATGTTGAGGGTGTCACCCGGGCCGATCAGGTAGTTGTATTCGGCATCGGCCGCGGCGGGCGGCGCCGACGGGAAGGAAGACGCACAGCCGGCGAGCACGCCGACGGCGGCCCCCAGCATCAGGAAACGAACCACCCCAGACCACATGCCCCGAATCTTGCTGCCCATGACGAATCCCCCTGAATTGCTTGGAACCGCGAATCACATGCCGGTCGCAGGAGACCAGACATTTTTGATGATGGTATGAAGATACGCGAAAGCCCACACAGGAACAAATGCACGGCTACGCCCGGTCTGGCGCCGGCCTGCAGCTGCAGGAATGCCGCCTTTCCCGTGCGGGACACGGCATGCAGGACGGAATTGCGCGCCGCACGAGCCGGGGCACGCCGGGGTCAACCAGCGCGGATGCTCAGGCCACGACCCGGACCCTGCCGCCGGTCGCGGCGCCGAGGTGGCGCGCGAAGGCCGCACGCACCTCGTCTTCGCCATGCACCAGGCGCACCTCGCCCGGCAGATGGCGCATGCGGGTGACGAAACGGGTGAGGTCGGCCTGGTCGGCATGCGCCGAATACCCCGACATCGAATCCACGCCGGCGCGGATGTCGATGCGCTCGCCATCGAGCTCGACGTAGCCGCCGCGCGGGCCGTAGGTCTGGATGGCGTGGCCGGGCGTGCCGCGCGCCTGGTAGCCGACGAAGAGCACGTCGTGGCGCGGGTCGCCGAGCATGGCCTTGAGGTAGTTCACCACCCGGCCCCCGGCGCACATGCCGCTGGCGGCGATGACGATGGCGGGCTCGCGGCTGCGCGCCAGGCGCTGCACGTTGGCGAGGTGGCGCTCGTGGCTGTCGATGGCGACCAGCTGATCGTAGCTCAGCGGCTGGCGACCGGCCCGCACCCGCGCCCGCGCCTCGGCATCCCAGAAGGGCTGGAGTTCGCGATAAAGCTCGGTGAAGCGCTGGGCGAGCGGCGAGTCGAGAAAGATCTTCAGCCCCGCCCACTTGTCGGCGTGCCTGCCGGGATGCCGGCGCTCGGTGTGCAGGATGTCCTCGAACTCGTAGAGCAACTCCTGGGTGCGGCCGATGCTGAAGGCCGGGATGATGACCGTGCCGCCGTCCTCCAGCGCATGCTCGACCACTGCCTGCAGACGCTTGCGCCGTTTTCGGCGATCCTCGTGCTCGCGGTCGCCGTAGGTGGTCTCGAGCACCAGCACGTCGGCCTGCCACGGCGGGCGCGGCGCCGGCAGCAGCGGCGCATGCGGCGCGCCGAGGTCGCCGGAGAAGACCACGCGCCGCGGCTCGGGCCAGGCCGCGCCGGACAGCTCGCATTCGACGTAGGCCGACCCTAGGATGTGCCCGGCGCGCTGCAGGCGGATGCGGCAGCTGGCGCCGGCGCTGCGGTAGATCGTGTGCCACTTGCCGTAGGGCAGCGCGCGGATGCGCGGCTCGACCATGTCGAGGTAGCGCTCGACCATCGCTTTGTTGCGGCTGACGCCGACCTGGAAGGCGTCGGCCAGCACCGTGGGCAGCAGGCGCGCGGAGGGCTCGCTGCACAGGATCGGCCCCTTGAAGCCGGCCGCCAGCAGCCACGGCAGGCGGCCGCAGTGGTCGATATGGACATGGGTCAGCACCAGCGCGCCGATGCCGGCGACCGGGAAGTCGATGTCGAGCCGGTCGGCGCCGGCCTTGCCGTCGGGCGCGGTCTCGGTGCCCTGGAACAGGCCGCAGTCGACCAGGAAGCTGTTGTCGCCCTCGACGAAGAGCTGATGACAGGAGCCGGTAACGCCATGGCGTGCGCCGTGATGGAGGATGGTCGGGTTCATGCCGACATTCTATTCACTCGCCCCGCCGGGCGGCGAGAAAAATGCCCGCTTCATCACTGGGAAGGCATGCCCGGACGCGGGAGCACCGGCGCGTGAGGTCCCGCCTCCGCAAGTCCGCGCCCCGCTTCACCCTTACTCCATCCCCCACTTCTGCAGCCGGTAGCGCAGCTGGCGCAGCGTCATGCCGAGGTTGCGCGCGGCGGCGGAGCGGTTCCAGCGCGTCTGTTCCAGGGCGCGGATGATGCGCAGGCGCTCGGCCTCGTCCGGCGCCTCGACGGCCTCGGCGCCGGCAGCGGGCTCCGGCTGCGCCGGTTCCTGGTAGCCGCCGGCCAGACTGTCGGCCAGCCAGCCCGATGCGGTGTGCTCGGGATAGAGCTCGATGTCGGCGGCGCCGATCTCGCTGCCCTCGCACAGCGCGCAGGCGCGCTCGAGCAGGTTCTCCAGCTCGCGCACGTTGCCCGGGAAGGCGTAGCGCTGCAGCGCCTGCAGGGCATCCGGCGACAGGCGGCGCGGCGCGCCGCCCTCGCGCGCGGCCAGCCGTGCCAAGATGTGGGTCGCGAGTTCGGGGATGTCCTCGCGGCGTTCGCGCAGCGGCGGCACGCGCAGGGTGATGACGTTGATGCGGAAGAACAGGTCCTGGCGGAAGCGGCCCTCGGCGACCAGGCGGCCGAGATCCTGGTGCGAGGCCGACAGGATGCGCACGTCCACCGGCTCCTCGGCATGGGCACCGACCGGGCGCACCGCGCGCTCCTGGATCGCGCGCAGCAGCTTGACCTGCATCGCCAGCGGCAGCTCGCCGATCTCGTCGAGGAACAACGTGCCGCCGTTGGCGGCCTGGAACAGGCCTTCCTTGTCGGTGCCCGCGCCGGTGAAGCTGCCCTTGCGGTGGCCGAAGAACTCGCTCTCCATCAGCTCGGGCGAGATCGCACCGCAGTTCACCGGCACGAAGGGGCCGGCCGCGCGCGCCCCGAGGCCGTGGATGTAGCGCGCGATGACCTCCTTGCCGGTGCCCGATTCGCCGTGGATGAACACCGGCGCCTGGTTGCGCGCGAGCTTCTC
Source organism: Rhodocyclaceae bacterium (assembly GCA_029982755.1). Lineage (GTDB taxonomy): Bacteria > Pseudomonadota > Gammaproteobacteria > Burkholderiales > Rhodocyclaceae > Thauera. Next base: position 27,189 of record JARRBR010000006.1, on the reverse strand, counting down.
GGCCTGGCCGCGCAGTTGGACGAAGGCCGGCGAATGGCCGATGAGCGCGCGCGCGCCGCCGGCCGCGGGGGCCTCGTCGGCGCCGTCCTTGAGCTTGAGCGCGTGGCTGACGAGCTCGCGCAGGGCCTTGAGCTCGACCGGCTTGGTGACGAAGTCGAAGGCGCCGAGCTTGAGCGCGCGGATCGCGGTCTCGATGCTGCCGAAGGCGGTAATGACGGCCACCGGCAGTCCGGGCTGGCAGCCCTGGATGAACTCGACCAGCTCCAGACCGTCGCCGTCGGGCAGGCGCATGTCGGTCAGGCACAGGCGGTAGCGGCGCTGCGCGAGCAGCTCGCGCGCGGCCTGCACCGAGCCGGCGGTGTCGCAGGCGAGCCCCATGCGCATCAGCGACAGCTCGAGCAGTTCGCGGATGTCGTCCTCGTCGTCGACGACCAGGACGTCGATGGATTGCGGGCGGTTGCGGCGTTCGACGTTAGTCATGGGTGTATGCGTGCGCTGAGCACCAGATGGGCGCCGGGGCCGGCGTTGGCGAGCTCCAGCTCGGCGTCGTTGGCTTCGGCGAGTTCGCGGGCGATGTAGAGGCCGAGCCCGGTGCCCTTGGGGTGGGTGGTGAAGAAGGGTTCGAACAGATGGGCGCGGACGGCCTCGTCGAAGCCGGGGCCGTCGTCCTGCACGTGCAGGGCGATGCGCTCGCCGGGCAGCGTTTCGGCCCACAGGCGGATGGCGCCGGGCCGACCGGAGCAGTAACGCGTGGCGTTGGCGAGCAGGTTGTCGAGGATCTGGTAGAGGTGGGCGCGGTCCATGGCGAGCGTCAGCGCCGGATCGATGTCGACGGCGTACAGCGGCAACTCGTCCGCGGCGCGGAACACGCGGGCGTCGATGACCTCGCCGACGAAGGTCGCCAGCGTCACGGGCTCGGGGATCGCCTGCTCGCGACGGCCGAGGGCGAGCACGTCGCGGATCATGCGCTCGATACGGCGGGCGTTGTCGTTGATGATGCGCACCAGGCGCGCCTGCATCTCGCCGCGCTTCTCCTCGCGCAGCAGCTCGGCCGCATGGGTGACGGCCGACAGCGGATTGCGGATCTCGTGCGCCATGCTGGCGGTGAGCCGGCCGAGGGCCGCGAGCTTGATCTGCTGCAGCTGGCGCTGGATGTCCTCGTAGTCGGTGAGGTAGAGCAGCGTGTCGCCCGCCGCCGCACTGCCCGCCTCCCCTGCCACCGCACGGCAGTGGATCAGGCGCCCGCCGGGCCCGACGCGCAGCAGGCGGCCGTCGACGCCTGCGCCGGGCGCGGCGGCTGGCTGCAGCATCGGCTCGAAGGCGGCGTCGAGATCACCGAGCGCCAACCCCTCCAGCCCGTCGGCGCGGGTGTGCATCATGCCCAGCAGGTCGACCGCCTGCGGGTTGGCGTGCAGGATGCGGCCGCGCGCATCGACGACGATCACGCCGTCGCGCATGTCGCGGATGATGTGCTCGTTGACCGCCTGCTGCTTGGCGAGCGCCGCCCCGCGCTCGGCGGCGAGCGAGGCGTTGGCCTGGGCGCGCATCGCCAGCAGGCGGGCGACGACCGCGATGCCGAAGAAGCCGGCGCAGAAGATGCCGACCTGCAGGAAATCCACCGAGTGCCGGCCGCCGACGTAGCGCCAGGTGTTCTCGATCAGCACCGCGATGGTCGCCAGCGCGGCGGTGAACAACACCATCCGCCCTTCGGCGATCAGGCCGGCGCCGGCCAGCATGACCATGATCAGCGCCGGAATGCCGCTGCGGTAGCCACCGCTGAGCCACATCATCAGCGACAGCGCGATCACGTCGATGACCACCTGCAGCGCGACGGTGCGCTCGAAACCGAGACGCCGCGCCGCGTCCGGAAAACCCAGCGCCAGCACCGCCCCGAGATAGCCGAGGGCGACGAGCTGGTAGATGCGCGGCGCCTCGTCGCCGAGGCCCAGTTCGCGTCCGGCGACGAGGAACAACCCGGCCAGGATCAGCCGGAACAGGTTCAGGTAGCGCAGCGAGACGCGGCGCGCGCGGTCGCCGTCCGCGTAGGGCACGGTGGTGAGCGGCTCAGCCAGCGCGCCGCCCGGCACTGCGGTGGGCCTCGCAGCAATAGAAGTCCTCGCCGGCGCGCACGCCCTCGGACTCGGGCACGATCAGGCCGCAGTGCCGGCACTCGAGCATGCGTTCGGCCGACACCGGCCTGGCCTCCTTGCGCCGCAGCCCGCCCTGCGCCTTGAAGCGCCGCAGCGCACCGCGCGCCCACCAGATGCCGATGAAGACCAGAATGACGATGAGCAGATTGCGCACGATTGGGGCAGCGCTGAAGGTGCGCCGGCGGGTATGGAAGACGCCCGGATTCTAGCACGCAGGTCCGCCCCACCCAGGTCGGGGAGCGGGCCGTGGGAGCGGGTTTGCCCACGGATGGCGGTCACCCGAACGGCCTGTTCGCGGGCGGGTCCGCGCCGACGGGAGCGGGCCAGCGGCAGGCGATCCTGCCACGATCACGCCCCCTCGCCGCGCCGGGTTTGCGACAATGCAGGCCTGCTTGCCCGTGACCCGCCACCGCCTCCGACTCCGCCCCTGCCGCCATGCCGAGCTTCCCCGCCCCCATCGAATCCCGCCTGCCGAACGTCGGCACCACCATCTTCACCGTAATGTCGCGCCTGGCGCAGGAATGCGGCGCGATCAACCTGTCGCAGGGCTTCCCCGACTTCAACGCCGAAGACCTGCTGTTCGAGCGCGTCGCGCACTGGATGCGCGCCGGCCACAACCAGTACGCGCCGATGGCCGGCTCCCTGCCGCTGCGCGCGGCGATCGCCGCCAAGGTCGAGGCGCTATACGGCACCCGCTACGACGTCGAACACGAGATCACCGTGACCGCGGGGGCCACCCAGGCGCTGTTCACCGCGGTGACCGCCTGCGTGCGCCCGGGCGACGAGGTGATCGTGTTCGAGCCGGTGTACGACTCCTACGTGCCGGCGATCGAGCTCGCCGGCGGCAAGGCGGTGCGCATGCGCCTGGCCGCCCCCGACTACCGGCCGGACTGGGCGGCGGTGGCCGCAGCGATCGGGCCGCGCACGCGCATGATCATGATCAACACCCCGCACAACCCCACCGCCACGGTGTGGACGCGGGACGACCTCGACCGGCTGGCGGCGCTTACCCGCGGCACCGGCATCGTGGTGGTGGCCGACGAGGTCTATGAGCACATCGTCTTCGACGGCGCCACGCATACGAGCTGCGCCGCGCATCCGGAGCTCGCGGCGCGCAGCTTCGTGGTATCGAGCTTCGGCAAGACCTACCACATCACCGGCTGGAAAGTGGGCTACATCCTGGCGCCGCGCGAGCTGATGGCGGAGTTCCGCAAGGTGCATCAGTTCAACGTGTTCACCGTGAACACCCCGGTGCAGCTCGCGCTCGCCGACTACATGGCCGACGCCTCGCGCCACCTCGGGCTGGCCGCCTTCTACCAGGCCAAGCGCGATTTCTTCCGCAACGCCATGGCCGGCTCGCGCTTCGAACTGCTGCCCTCGCGCGGCACCTACTTCCAGCTCGCACGCTACGACGCGATCTCGGGCCTGGGCGATGCGGCCTTCTGCGAGCACCTGACGCGCGACGTCGGGGTGGCTGCGATTCCGGTATCCGCCTTCTTCGCCGACGGCCGCGACGAGCGCGTGATCCGTTTCTGCTTCGCCAAGAGCGAAAGCACGCTGGCCGCCGCCTGCGAGCGCCTGTGCACGATTTGAGCGCATGAAGTCCGCGGCAAAGCCCGCTCCCACCGCGCCTTTCACCGCTACGCGCGGTGCGGCGGGCGTGCCCGCGAATGCTGCCCCGAAACGGGCGCGCCCCTCACGCAGGGCGCTGCGCCGAAAATGACGGTGGGAGCGGGCTTGCCCGCGAATGCGGTGCCTGCCGAAATCCCTCCTCCTTCAGAGACCCTGGCCCGATGTTCAAGCAACCGATTCCCACCCTGCAGCGCGACGGGGATACCGTCCGCATCCTCGACCAGACCGCACTCCCCTTCCGAAGCGAAACCGTGGTGCTGCGTACGCTCGCCGACGCCGCCCATGCCATCCGCAGCATGCAGGTGCGCGGCGCGCCGCTGATCGGCGCCACCGCGGCCTTCGGCGTGGCGCTGGCGCTGCGCCACGAAGGCGGCACCGACGACGCGCTCGACCGCGCGCTGGAGGTGCTCGGCGCGACCCGCCCGACCGCGGTCAACCTGCACTGGGCGCTGGCGCGCATGGACGCCGCGCTGCGCCCGCTGCCGCGCGCGGCACGGCTGGAGGCAGCCTGGGCCGAGGCCGAGGCGATCCGCGCCGACGACGCCGCGACCTGCGACGCCATCGGGCGCCACGGCCTGGCGCTGATCCGCGAGCTCGCCGCCCGCCGCCCCGGCCCGGTGCGGCTGATGACCCACTGCAACGCCGGCTGGCTCGCCACCTGCGGCGCCGGCACCGCGCTCGCACCGATCTACGCGGCACAGGCCGAGGGCATCGCGGTGGAGGTCTTCGTCAGCGAGACCCGCCCGCGCAACCAGGGCCTGCTTACCGCCTGGGAGCTGCGCGCCGCCGGCGTGCCGCACGTGCTGATCGCCGACAACGCCGCCGGCCTGCTGCTGATGCGCGGCGAGGTCGACCTGGTGATCACCGGCGCCGACCGCATCGCCGCCAACGGCGACACCGCGAACAAGGTCGGCACCTGGCTGAAGGCGCTCGCCGCGCAGGCCGCCGGCGTGCCCTTCTACATCGCCGCACCCCATTCCACGCTCGACTTCGCCTGCGCGGACGGCGCCGCCATCCCGATCGAGGACCGCGGCGCCGCCGAGGTCTGCCGCATCCGCGGCACCACCGCGGACGGCGAGATCGCCGAGCTCGACCTCGCCCCGGCCGCCACCCGCGCCGCCAACCCCGCCTTCGACGTGACCCCGGCGGCACTGATCCGCGGCATCATCACCGAACGCGGCATCGCCGCCCCCGGCGAGCTGGCGCGCCTGTATCCGGAGCACGAACGATGAGCGACACCCCTGGCATCTGCATCCACGAGGAGGCCGGCTGGCAGCCGCCGGATCCGCTGCGCGCCGAGCTGCTGGCCACGCTGCGCGCGATGTCGGACGCGGGCCTCAACGTCGGCACCGCGGGGAATGCGAGCGTGCGGCTGCCCGACGCAGGCGCGAGCGCCTCGGCGCAAGGGCAGCGCCGGCAGGCGCCGGGCGGCCACGACACGGATCGCGCGGGATCGGCGCCAGGTGAGGCGTCCCCGGGTTCGGCGCGCTCCGCGTCCGCCCCGACGAGCATGCTGATCTCGCCCAGCGGCATGCCCGCCGAGCGCTGCCGGCCGCAGGACATGGTGGCGGTCGAGGCCGACGGCAGCTACACCAGCGCACTCGCGCCGTCCTCGGAGTGGAAGCTGCACCACGACATCTATACGGCCTTTCCCCAAGCAGGCGCGGTGCTGCACGCGCACGCCCCGTTCGCCACCGCGCTCGCCTGCCAGCGCCGCGGGATCCCGCCCTTCCACTACATGATCGCTCGCTTCGGCGGCACCACCGTACGCTGCGCGCGCTACGCCACCTTCGGCACCCAGGCCCTGTCGGACGCCACCGTCGCCGCGCTGGAAGGCCGCAACGCCTGCCTGCTCGCCAACCACGGCATGGTGGTGTACGGCCGCGACCTCGCCCACGCGCTCGCGCTGGCGATCGAGTTCGAGACCCTGTGCGCGCAGTACTGGCGCACCCTGCAGCTGGGCGACCCGGTGCTGCTGTCGGACGAGGAGATGACCGAGGTGATCGAACGCTTCAGGTGGTACGGCAAGCCGCGGCGCTGACGCATGACAGGGTAGGGGCGACCCGGCGGGTCGCCCCTACGACGGCGGTCGCCTCCGATGGCCCCGGCATCCGTGCGGGCGGATGAAGAATTCGACGGAGCGCAGCGCCACGCTAGCGCTCCAGCACCCGCAGCAGGCTGGACGTGTCCTCGCGCCCCCAGCCCGCGCGCATCAGCGCGTTGAGCTGCTGCCACACCTGGGCCGCCACCGGCAGCGGCGCACCGAGCCTTGCGGCCTCGTCCATCAGGATGGCGAAGTCCTTGTGATGCAGGCGGGCTTCGATGCCGGCGCCGAAGTCGCGCTCGACCATCTTCGCGCCCATCACCTCCAGCACCTTCGACCCTGCCGAGCCGCCCATCAACGCCTGGCGCACCGCGGCGACGTCGACGCCGTGGGCGTTGGCGAGGCTGACCGCCTCGGCGCACGCCTGGATGGTGGCGACCATGATCATCTGGTTGCAGGCCTTGGCGACCTGGCCGGCGCCGGGCGGGCCGATGTGCACGATGCGCTTGCCGAGCACCTCGAACAGCGGCCGCACGCGGGCGAGCGTCTCGTCCTCGGCGCCGGCCATGATCGCCAGCGTGGCGTCGCGCGCGCCCTGGCCGCCGCCGGACACCGGCGCGTCGACCCAGCCGATGCCGCGTTCGGCATAGCGTGCGGCGAGCGCACGCGCGGTCGCCGGCGCGATCGTGCTCATGTCGACGTGGATGCCGCCGGGCGCGAAGCCCGCGGCCAGCCCCTCCGCACCGAAGGCGAGCGCCTCGACGTCGGCGCTGGCGGTGACGATGGTGATGACGACCTCGCTGCGCGCGGCCAGCTCGGCCGGCGTCGCGCACAGCGGCAAGCCCTCGGCGACCAGCGCCGCGGCCGATTCGGGACGGCGCGCCCACACCGCCAGGTCGTGGCCGGCGGCGCGCAGGTGGCGGGCCATGGGCTCGCCCATCACGCCCAGGCCGATGAATCCGATCTTCATGTTTGTCTCCCCTGCCCCGTTCATTCGCCCGCGCCGCCACTCATGCGCTCGAAGAGCTTGAGCATCGCAACGGAGTCATCCTCGCCCATGCCGCTGCCGGCCATGGCGTTGAAGAGCTGCATGGTGGCCGCGGCCGTCGGCAGCGCCAGGCCGAGGCGGTGGGCCTCGTCCATGACGATGCGCATGTCCTTCTGGTGCATCCAGGCCTTGAAGCCGGGCTTGAAGTTGCGCTCGAGCATGCGCTGGCCGTGGTTTTCCAGGATGCGTGAATACGCAAAGCCCCCGAGCAGGGCCTCGCGCACCTTCGCGCCGTCGACGCCGCTTTTTGCGGCGAAGTTGAGCGCTTCCGCCACCGACGCCACGCCCACGCCGGTGATGATCTGGTTGCAGGCCTTGGCGACCTGGCCGGCGCCAGCGTCGCCGATGCGGGTGATGGACTTGCCCATGGCCGCGAACAGCGGGTGCACGCGCGCGCAGGCCTCAAGCTCGCCGCCGACCATGATGGTGAGCGTGCCGGCGATGGCGCCGGGCTCGCCACCGGAGACCGGGGCGTCGAGGGCGACGATGCCGCGCCCGGCCAGGCGCGCGGCGATCGATTGCGCCGCGGCCGGGGCGATGGTGCTCATGTCGATGTGGATGTGGCCGGCGCCGGCACCGTCGGCGACGCCGTCAGGGCCGAGCGTGACCTGCTCGACGTCGGGCGCGTCGGCCACCATGCTGATGGTAACCGCGGCACGGCGCGCGACCTCGGCGGCGCTCGCGCAATCGCCGGCGCCGGCCTCGAGCAGCGGCTGCATGGACGCGCGCCGGCGGCTCCACACGTGCACGCGGTGGCCGGCCTTGATCAAGTTGAGGGCCATGGGCCGGCCCATGAGGCCGAGACCGATGAATCCGACGTCCATTGGCGAAGACTCCTCCGGGGGATGGTGGGGGCTGCGTAGCGGGACCGGATTACGCTCTTGCCGGAGCCAGTTCGCGGACAGCCCTGCTCACGCGCAGATGCGTTGCCTGACACACGCAGAACCGGCTGGCCGCAGTGCGGGAAGCCCGCCATAATCGCCGCCATGAAATACGGCGCAATCATCAAGGAAATCGGGCGGGGCGCCAAGGGCGCCCGCGACCTGGACACGGCCGCAGCGGCGGCGCTCTTCGGCGACATCCTCGACGGTGCCGTGCCCGAGCTCGAGCTCGGCGCAATCCTGATCGCGTTCCGCATCAAGAGCGAGGCGCTGCCGGAACTGCTCGGCTTCAAGCAGGCGATGGACGCGCGCACGGCACAGGTGACGGTGCCGGACGGCCCGCGCTGCGTGGTGCTGCCGACCTACAACGGCGCGCGCCGCCAGGCCAACCTGATGCCGCTGGTGGCGCTGCTGCTGGCGCGCGAAGGCGTGCCGGTGCTGATCCAGGGGCGGCACGACTTCGAGACGCGGGTGAGCCCGTTCGAACTGCTCGCGGCGCTCGACCTGCATCCGGCGGCGGATGCCGCCGAGGCCGCCGCGCAGCTCGCGCAGCGGCGCATCGCCTGCATAGGCGTGGACAAGCTGCTGCCCGGGCTCGACCCGCTGCTCGCGCTGCGCCTGCGCATGGGCGTGCGCGCCAGCGGCCACACCATGGCCAAGCTCATCGACCCCTGTCGCGGACGCAGCGTGCGCGTGGTGGCGGTGACCCACCCGGAGTACCTGGAGCGCATGGATGCCTTCCTGCGCGCCGATGGTGGCCGGGCGATGCTGATGCGCGGCACCGAGGGCGAGATCTACGCCAACCCGCGGCGCTGCCCGGAGATGAAGGTGTATGTGGACGGCGAGGCCTCGATCGGCGTCGCCGGCGAGGAAGGCGGCGCGCCGCCGCTTGCCGGCCTGCCGGATGCGCCCTCGGTGGCGGAGAACGCCGCGCTGATCCGCGCCATGCTGGCGGGCGAGGTCGCCATGCCCGAGCCAATCCTCAGGCAGGTTGCCGCGCTCGCATCCCTTGCCAGCTGAACGCGGCGCGGGCCGGCCGCAAGGGATCGCGACTCCCGTCGCTCCCACAGGGTTAGGTCGGCGGCGCGGGCCGGTGAGAGCGACGGAAGTCGCGATTGCACCGGCTCCGATTCACCCGCCTTCGCGCCCCGCGGAACCCTGAGGCGCGGCCCTCAGGCCGCCAGGCGCCCCGCGCGGTAGTCGGCGACCGCCTGGTAGATCTCCTGCTCGGTGTTCATGACGAAGGGACCGTACTGCGCGATCGGCTCGCCGAGCGGGCGGCCGGCGATCAGCAGCGCGCGGGTGTCGGTCGCGGCCTCGATCACTACGCCATCGCTGTCCGCGTCGTTGGCGAGGATCGCCATGTTGCGCACCGGCACGGTGTCACCGTCCACCTTCAGCTCGCCGCGATAGACGTAGAGGAAGGCGTTGTGCCCGGCGGGCAGCGGCTGCGCGAAGCGGGCACCGGCCGGAAGGTGCAGGTCGAGGTAGAGCGGCGCGGTGGTCTCGCGGCTGACGGCGCCGCTGACGCCGTGGCTGTCGCCGGCGATCGCGATCGCCTCGACGCCGGCCTCGGTGGTGAAGCGCGGCAGCTCGGTGGCGGCGAAGTCGCGATACCAGGGCGCGCTCATCTTGTCCTTCGCGGGCAGGTTCAGCCACAGCTGGAAGCCTTCCATCAGGCCCTCCTCCTGCTGCGGGATCTCGGAGTGGATCACGCCGCGCCCGGCGGTCATCCACTGCACGCCGCCGTTCTCGAGCAGGCCCTCGTGGCCGGCGCTGTCACGGTGCAGCATGCGCCCGGCGATCATGTAGGTGACGGTCTCGAAGCCGCGGTGCGGGTGGTCGGGGAAGCCGGCGATGTAGTCGTCGGCCTTGTCGCTGCCGAAGGCGTCGAGCATCAGGAAGGGATCGAGCCGGCGCTGCAGCTTCTGGGTGAGCACGCGGGTGAGCTTGACGCCGGCGCCATCCGACGTGGGCATGCCGGTGACCAGGCGTTCGAGCGCGCGCGGGCGGCTCACGCGGGCGGAGGGAAGGCGGGCGGTGCTCATCTGCGTTCTCCTTGGGATCGGGGGTGCGGGGCGGGTGGCCCCGCCCTCCTTGTGCGCGGCCGGCCTGCGCCGGCCGAGGGGATCAGGCCAGCGCGGCCTCGATGTCGGCCGCGGCCTCGGCGAAGCCCTGGGTCGCCGCCTCCTCGCCCATGTTCAGGCCCTCGGCATAGACGAGGCGGACGTCGGTCATCCCGACGAAGCCGAGCACGGTCTGCAGGTACGGCGTCTGGGTGTCCGCCGCCGTGCCGCGGTAGCGACCGCCGCGGGCGAAGGCGAGGATGACCTTCTTGCCCTTGAGCAGGCCTTCCGGACCGTTTTCGGTGTAGCGGAAGGTGACGCCGGCGCGGGCGATGGCGTCGATCCAGTTCTTGAGCTGCGAGGAGATCGTGAAGTTGTACATCGGCACGCCGATGACCACGACGTCGGCAGCCTGGACCTCGGCGATCAGCGCATCGCTGGCGGCCACGCGGGCGGCCTGCTCGGGCGTGCGCTGCTCGGCCGGGGTGAACAGGGCGCCGAGCGCGGCCTCGTCGACCACCGGCGCCGGCGAGCGCGCCAGGTCGCGCACGACGACGGTCGCCGCGGGATCGGCGGCGCGCAGGCGGGCGACGATGTCGGTGGCGAGACGGGTGGAGTTGGCGCCTTCGGAACGGGCGCTGCCGTTGATCTGCAGGATGTTCATGTTCGGGTCCGCTTCGGTTGGGGATCAGGTGAAGCGAAGTCTATTGAATTCTCTTCTTTGCATTAATCCATCGAAATAGACATCATTGTTCCCCACATGGAACAAATAGACCCCAATGACCTGCTGATCTTCGTGCGCGTCGTCGACGAGGGCAGCTTCACCGCCGCCGCGGACCGCCTCGGCCTGCCGAAATCGACCGTGTCGCGGCGGCTGTCACAGCTCGAGGAGCGGCTGGGCGAGCGCCTGCTGCTGCGCACGACGCGGCGCCTGAACATCACCGAGTTCGGCAGCGCCCTGCTCGAGCACGCGCGTCAGGTGGAGACCGAGGTCGGCGCGGTGGCCGCGCTGGCGGAGAACAGGCAGGCGCGGCCGAGCGGGCGGCTGCGCGTGTCGATGCCCAACGACTTCGCCAACCTGCTGCTGACCGACATGCTGGCCGCGTTCTCGGCGCTGCACCCGGCGGTGACGCTGGAGCTGGACCTGTCGCCACGCCGGGTGGACCTGCTCGGCGAGAACTTCGACCTTGCGATCCGCATGGGCGCCCTGCCCGACGACACCCTGCTCGCCGCGCGCCGGCTGGCCGACTTCCCGTCGGGCCTCTACGCCTCGCCCGGCTACGTCGCCGAACACGGCGAACCATCGGCGCCCGAGGAACTTTGCCGCCACCGCGCACTGCGCCTGCTGGCGCGCACCGGCGAGCCGATCGGGTGGACGCTGCTGCACGGCAGCGAGCGCTGGGAGGGCGTGCCGCCAGGCTCGATCACCGCCAATTCACCCGAGCTGTTGATCCGCTTCGCGCGTGCCGGCACCGGCATCGCCGCGGTGCCGGACTATTTCGCCGCCCCCTACGTGCGCCGCGGCGAACTCCAGCGCGTGATGGCCGACTGGCACCTGCCGTCGATCACCGCCTGGGCGGTGTTCCCGGGACGCAAGCTGATGCCGGCCAAGACCCGCGCCTTCCTCGACATGCTGCAGGCGGCGTTCGTCGCTTGAACTGACGTCAGGGAGCCGCGGTCGGAGGCAGGCGTGCGGAAAGGCAGTGGGAACTGCGCCTTTCAGCTGCGCGATGACGTGCGCCCCCTGGGCGCGAGGCGCCGCTTACAATGGCGCCCTCTTCCGGATACCCAGACACGATGACCCTGATTGCACGAATCCTTCACCTGCCCGCACGCATGCTCTATCTCGCGCTGTTCCTGGTCGCGACCGGGCTGCTCGGCTTCGGCCTCTACCTGCAGCACGTCGTCGGCCTGGAGCCGTGCCCGATGTGCATCATGCAGCGCTACGCCTTCGCGACCGCGGCGCTGATCGCCCTGATCGCGGCCATCCACGCCCCCGGCCGCGCCGGCGAGCGCGTCTATGCCGGCCTGATCGGCGCGGCCGCGCTGACCGGCGGCGTCATCGCCGCACGCCAGAGCTGGATGCAGATCGACCCGCCGCTGATCCCGGAGTGCGGCCCGGGCCTGGAGTTCATGCTCGAGAGCTTCCCGCTCGCGCAGGCGCTGCCGATGATCTTCCGCGGCGCCGGCGACTGCACCGTGATCGAATGGACCTTCCTCGGCCTGTCGATCGCCAACTGGTCGCTGGTGAGCTTCACCGCGACCGTGCTGTTCGCCGGCTGGATGCTGCTGCGCCGCGGCTGACGCGGTCTCAGTTGCAGCGCGCCGGGCCGTCCTTGACGCCCAGCCTGTGCAGGATGTTCACGAGCGGGCAGATGCCGGTGAATGCGCTCTGGAACAGGTTGGCGCCGACGAAGGCGGTCACCCACAGGAAATGCTTGCTGACGAACAGCGGCGAAGCTTCGACGCCGAGCGCGAGCGAGATCAGGACGAAGGCGCCGGCGAAGGCGCGCACATAGTCGTTGGTGGTCATGCGGGGTTCTCCTCGGGGTTCTGCAGACGGGTGATGCGGCCGCGCATGGCGGCGTAGTAGAGCACCGGGATCACCACCAGGGTGAGCACGGTGGACACGAAGATGCCGAAGATCAGGCTGATCGCCAGGCCGTTGAAGATCGGGTCGTCGAGGATGAACACCGCGCCGATCATCGCCGCCAGCGCGGTGAGCCCGATCGGCTTGGCGCGCACCGCGGCGGCGCGGATCAGCGCCTCGCCGAACTCCATTCCTTCGGCGACTTGCTGATTGACGAAGTCCACCAGCAGGATGGAGTTGCGCACGATGATGCCGGCGAGCGCGATCATGCCGATCATCGAAGTGGCGGTGAATTGTGCACCGAGCAGCGCGTGGCCGGGCATCACGCCGACGATGGTGAGCGGGATCGGCGCCATGATGATCAGCGGCACCAGATAGCTCCTGAACTGCGCCACCACCAGCAGATAGATCAGCACCAGGCCGACCGCGTAGGCCGCGCCCATGTCGCGGAAGGTCTCGTAGGTGATCTGCCACTCGCCGTCCCACTTCAGCTGGTAGCCGGCGTAGGGGTCGGCGGGCTGGCGGATGAACCACTCGCCGAGCGTACCGGCGAGCCCCGGCGCGCCCTCGAGTGCCATGCCATTCACCTTCGATCGGATGTCGAACATGCCGTACAGGGGCGAATCCAGCTTGCCGCCCATGTCGCCGGTCACGTACACCACCGGCAGCAGGTCCTTGCGATACAGGATCTGCTCGCGGCGGGTCTCGGCGACCTGCACCACCTCGGAGATCTTCACCAGCTGGCCGGCGTTGTCGCCCATGCGCGCGCGCACCTGCATGGCGAGCAGGTCGGCGAGGTCGGACTGGCGCACCGCCGGCAGCTGGATGCGCACCGGGATCTCGTACTTGTTGTCGCCGCCATGCACCGGGGTGACGTTCTCGCCCGACAGCCCCAGGCGCACGACCTCGACGATGTCGGCCTGCGCCACGCCCATGCGCGCGGCCTTGGCCTGATCGACGCGCAGCACCAGCTTGGGCGCGTCCTCATCGACCGTATCGTCCACGCCGACGATGTCGGCGGTGTCCTCGAAGGCGGCCCGCACGCGCTTGGCCACTTCCACCTGACCGTCGTAGTCCGGGCCGTAGATCTCGGCCACGATCGGCGACAGGACCGGCGGGCCGGGCGGCACTTCCACCACCTTGGCGTTGCCGCCATTGCGGCGCGCGATCTCGGTGACCGCGTCGCGCACCGACACCGCGATCTCGTGGCTCTGGCGGCTGCGCGCGGTCTTGTCGACCAGGTTGACCTGGATGTCGCCCTGCTCCGGCGCGCTCCTCAGGTAGTACTGGCGCACCAGGCCGTTGAAGTTGATCGGCGCGGCGGTGCCCGCGTAGGACTGCCAGTCGGTGACCTCGGGCACGGTGGCCAGATGGGCGCCGATCTCGTTGAGCACGCGCGCGGTGTCCTCGACCGGGGTGCCCACCGGCATGTCGAGCACGACCTGGAACTCGCTCTTGTTGTCGAAGGGCAGCATCTTCATGACCACGAGCTGCACCACCGGCAGCGCCACCGAGGCCCCGATGAGCGCGAACACCGCCACCCACAGCGCGAGACGGTTGCGGCCGCCGCGGCGGGCATCGAACATCGGCGTCATGACGCGGCGGAAGAGGCCGTCGAGGCGACGCGTCAGCTTGTCCTCGCCCTCGTGGTGGTGGGCGTCGACGTTCTTGAGCAGCTTCTGCGCCAGCCAGGGCGTGACCACGAAGGCCACCACCAGCGAGATGAACATGCCCATCGAGGCGTTGATCGGGATCGGGCTCATGTAGGGACCCATCAACCCGGTCACGAAGGCCATCGGCAGCAGCGCCGCGATGACCGTGAAGGTGGCGAGGATGGTGGGGCCGCCGACCTCGTCGACCGCCTTGGGAATCAGCCTCCACAGCGGCGTGTCGGGCTCGAGCGTGTGCCAGCGGTGGATGTTCTCGACCACCACGATGGCGTCGTCGACCAGGATGCCGATCGAGAAGATCAGCGCGAACAGCGACACCCGGTTGAGCGTGAAGCCCCAGGCCCAGGAGGCGAACAGCGTGGCGGCGAGCGTCAGCGAAACCGCGATGCCGACGATGATCGCCTCGCGTCGGCCCAGCGCGAAGAACACCAGCGCCACCACCGCGGCGGTGGCGAAGGCGAGCTTGCCGATGAGCTGGTTGGCCTTGTCGTTGGCGGTCTTGCCGTAGTCGCGGGTGACGGTGATCTCCACCCCTTCCGGGATCAGGCTGCCGCGCAGGTTCTCCAGGCGCTGCAGCGCCGCCTGGGCGACGTCGGCGGCGTTGGCGCCGGGCTTCTTCGACAGCGCCAGCGTGACCGCGGGGAACAGACCCTGCTGGCCGATGCCGCGCTCATCCGCAGCGGCGCCGGTGCCGAACCAGACGTACTGCGCAGGCTGGTCGGGGCCATCGACCACCTCGGCGACGTCGCGCAGGAACACTGGCCGGCGCTCGGACACGCCCACCACCAGCTTGCGCACGTCCTCGGCGGATTCCAGGTAGGTGCCGGTCTGTACCAGGACTTCCCTGTTGCCGGCGACCAGGCTGCCTGCCGGCTGCGAGGCGTTGGCGAGCTGCAGCGCGCCGCGCAGGTCCTGCGCGGTGATGCCGTGCGCGTTCATGCGCTCGATGTCCATGTTCACCCGGATCACGTGGCCGGGGCCACCGATGGTGGCGACGTCGCGGGTGCCGGGGATGCGCTTGAGCTCGGTCTCGATCGCACGCGAGACCTGCTGCAGCGAGAAGGCGGCGCGCTCGGGGTCGGCGGTCCACAGCGTGAAACTGACGATGGGCACGTCGTCGATGCCCTTGGGCTTGATCAGCGGCTGACCGACACCGAGCTGCGGCGACAGCCAGTCGGCGTGCGAATCCACGGTGTCGTAGAGCCGCACCAGCGCGGTCTGGTTGGGCACCCCGACCTCGAACTGCACGGTGATCACCGCCATGCCGGGGCGCGACACGGTGTAGACGTGCTCGACGCCGGCGATACGCGACAGCACCTGCTCGGCCGGGCGCGCCACGAGGGCCTCGACGTCGCGCGCCGAGGCGCCCGGGAATGGCACCAGCACGTTGGCCATGGTGACGTCGATCTGCGGCTCTTCTTCCTTGGGCGTGATCAGCGTGGCGAAGATGCCGGCGAGCAGCAGCACGAGCGCCAGCAGCGGCGTGATCGCGTTGCGCTGGAAGCCGGCCGCGATGCGGCCGGAGATGCCGAGGGGCTTGTCCATGGTCGCCTCCCGGCTCAACGCGCGGCCGCAGCCGGGCGGGCCTGGATGCCGGCACGGACCGGATCGAGAGCCAGGGTCTCGTCACCCCTGAGACCGGACAGCACCTCGACCGCCTCGCCGCCGGGCAGCGCGCGGCCGAGACGGATCTGGCGCAGCGCGAAGCCGCCCTGCGCGTCGGCGACATAGACCGCGGTGAGTTCGCCGCGACGCAGCACTGCGGCGATGGGAATCACGATCGGGCCCGCAGTGCCTTCCGCGGCGGCCGTGCCATGGAAATGCACGCGCGCGAAGCTGCCCGGCAGCACGTCGGCCACCCCTGCCGGCAGGTCCACGCGCACGCGCACGGTGTGGGTGCGGGCGTCGGCGGCGGGCAGCACGGTCACCGCGGCGGCCTCGATGATGCGGCCGCTGGCGGGCAGCTCGACGCTGGCGCGCAGCGGGCCAGCGCCGAGTTCGGCCAGGCGCTGCGGCGCGAGGTCGGCCACCGCGCGCATCTGCGCGGGGTCGTACACGGTGAGCAGGTTGCGCCCCGGCTGGGCCATCTCGCCGGCCTCGATGTGGCGCGCGGCGACCAGGCCATCCAGCGGCGAGACCACCTCGGCATAGCCGCGGACCGTGGCCGCCTGCTCGCGCTGCGCACGGGCGGCGCGCAGCTGGGCCTCGGCGGCCTCGAACTGCGTGCGCGCGCCATCGAGGGCGGACTGGCTGAGGAACTTGCGCTCGACCAGGCTGCGTGCGCGGGCGTACTCGGCACGGGCGTTGGCGAGCGCGGTCTGCGCCTGGGCGATGCCCGCCTCCGCTGCCGCCACAGCCGCCGCGGCTTCGGCGGGATCGATGCGCACGAGTACCTGGCCCTTGGCGACACGGTCGCCGGCGTCCGCGCCAAGCGCGATGATGCGGCCCGGCATCTGGGCGGCGAGCGTGGATTGGCGTACCGCCTCGATGGTGGCCTCCGCGGCGACCGCGGGCGCAAGGGCGCGCGACTCGATGCGGACGGTCGGAACTTCCGCACGTACCCCGCCACTGGCGATGGCGAGCGCGGCGGCGAGCAGCATCCCTGCGGCGCGCGCAGGAACGGGGATCATGATCGGCTTCATATAAATAAGTATATTCTTATATTTAAGCCGGTCAAGATCCCCTGGCGTCAAAACGCACGGCAAACGTGCAGGAACCCGCGCAGCGGGCGGGAAGAAGGCTGACGGCGTTCGGCCGCGACGCCGGCCGCAGGGCCGTCACTGCCGCAGCGGGACCGTGGCTGCGAAGCGCCGACTCAGCCCAGGCAGCTCGCAGCGTAGTCGGCCATCGCGCGCACGACGGGCTCGGCCTCGCCGGCCGCGGTGGCGAGCGTGATCTCGCAGCCGGGATGGGCGGCGCGCGCCTCGTCCAGCAGCACCGGCAGGTCGCGCTTGAGGTGGCCGCCCTGGGCGAGGAAGACGGGCACGACCGCGACCTTGCGCGCCCCGGCCTGGGCCAGTGCGGCGATCGCCTCGGGCAGGGTCGGGCTCATGAACTCGAGGAAGGCGAGCTCCACCCGCGGTGCATCGCGGCGGTCCAGCAGGGTGTCGCGGATGCGGCGCATCGGCCCCGCCCACTCGGGGTCGCGGGCGCCGTGGCCGAACAGGACGATGGCGGAATCGGATCGGGGCGCAGCGCTCATCAGGCAATCTCCGTGGGTAGGGCGGCAACGGGTTCGAGACGACCGGAGCCCGCGCGCAACAGGTGGTCCAGCGCCCGCGCCGCGCAGAACAGGCCGACGCTGGCGGTGACCGCCATGCTCGAGCCGTATCCGGCGCAGGCCAGCCCGTGGGGCGCCGCGCGTCCGGTGCCGGCATGGGCATCCGCGTCGCAGGCCTGGACCGCCGGAAAGCGCAGAGGTTCGGTCGAGAACACCGCCTCGATGCCGAACTTCTTCTTCGGATCGCGGGTGAAGCCGTGCTCCTTGCGCAGCCGCGCCCGCACCTTGGACAGCAACGGATCCTGCAGCGTGCGCGACAGGTCGTCGACGCAGATGCGCGCGGGGTCGAGCTTGCCCCCTGCCCCGCCGGCCATCACCAGCGGGATGCGGCGCTGGCGGCAGACGGCGGCGATCGCCACCTTTGCGCGCACGTTGTCGATCGCATCGACGACGACGTCGAAGCCCTGGAGCAGCTCGGCGGCATTGTCGGCGGTGACGAAATCCTCCACCACCTCGACCCGGCAGGCCGGGTTGATGCCGCCGATGCGCGCCGCCATGGCGCCGACCTTGGCCATGCCCAGCGTGGCGTCCAGCGCATGGGCCTGGCGGTTGATGTTGGACTCGGCGACGTGGTCGAGATCGATCAGCGTGAGCCGGCCGACGCCGCTGCGCGCGAGCGCCTCGACCGCCCACGAGCCGACGCCGCCGATGCCGATCACGCAGGCGTGCGCGGCATGCAGGGCGTCGATGGCGCCGGCCCCGTACAGGCGGTCGATGCCCCCGAAGCGGCGCGCGGGGTCGAGGTCGAAGTCCGCCGGCTGCATGCTCAGGCCGTTTCCGCTTCGGGCACGCGCAGGCTGTCGAGCCAGACGCCGAGACCCTGGGCGTTGAGCTCGAGGTCCATGCGCAGCAGCTCGAGCGTGTCGTCCTCGCCGAGCGCCCAGTTCTGGCGGGCGGCCTCCTCGCGCACGATCTGCTCGAGGCCGGCGAGGATCTCGACGTGGCGGGCGACGCCGGTGCCGCGCGCGGCCGAGGCGACCGCGACCATGGTGTCGATCAGCCGGTGCAGGTCGGCGCCGAGGCGCTCGACCTCAGTCACGCGGCTGTAATGGGTCAGGTACATCGCCTGCGGCTGCATCGCCAGCATGCGGTCGATCGAGGCGTGCATGGCCTGCGGCTCGAACTGCGTCGGCGTCGTGGTCGGCATGATGAAGGGGCGACCATCGACGTCGAGTTCGCGGTAGGACAGGCCGAAGGTGTCACCGGTGAAGAAGGCGCGCGCGCTCGCATCCCAGATGCAGATGTGATGGCGGGCGTGGCCGGGGGTGTCGAAGACGCGGAACTGGCGGCTGCCGAGCCGGATCTCGAGGCCGTCGGTCGCAGGCACGATGCGCTCGGCGGGCACCGGCACCAGGCGGCCGTAGAGCTCGTAGGCACGCTCGGCGCCATACACCGCGCTCGTGCCTTCCCACAGCCTGGTGGGGTCGACCATGTGGCGCACGCCGCGCGGATGCACCAGCAGCCTTGCCTGCGGCAGCGCGCACATCAGGCTGCCGGCGCCGCCGGCGTGATCGAGGTGGATGTGGGTCAGCATCACCCAATCCACCGCCTCGGGCGCGATGCCCAGGGCGGCGAGCGCGCCGAGCACGCGCGGCACCGAGGCGTTGCTGCCGGTATCGACGATCGCCGCGCGACCGTCCTGCACGACGACGTGGACGGCGGCGAGCTGTGGACGGCCGTAGCCCGAATCCACCGCATGCACGCCGTCGGCGTAGCTTGTGAGGTCCTTCATGATCGCTCCTCCTGTCGCCGATCTGGGGTCGGCTTTGCCGCTTTCAATCTCCCGCCCGCCCCGGTCCGCAAGGCGGAAAGGATGGCGGGCAGCAGGTAACCGTCAGAAGGGGATGTCGTCGTCGAAGTCGCCGAAGCCGCCCGACTGCTGCGCCGGAGGCGACTGCGGACGCGGCGCGGACTGGGCCGGGGCGCTGCGCGGTGCCGGCGCGGGGGCATCCCAGCCGCCGCCCTCGTTGCCGCGCATCGGCGCGTCACCGCCCTCGCGGCGGCCGAGCATCTTCATCTCGTCGGCGCGGATCTCGGTGGTATAGCGGTCCTGGCCGCTCTGGTCCTGCCACTTGCGGGTGCGCAGGCTGCCCTCGATGTAGACCTGGCTGCCCTTGCGCAGGTACTGGCCGGCGATCTCGGCGAGCTTGCCGTAGAAGGACACGCGGTGCCACTCGGTGGCCTCGCGGCGTTCGCCGGTGTTCTTGTCGCGCCAGGTCTCGGTGGTGGCCAGGCGGATGTTGCAGATCGCGTCGCCGGAGGGGGCGAAGCGGCTTTCCGGATCGGCGCCGAGGTTGCCGATCAGGATGACTTTATTGACGGATGCCATCCGGTTCTCCTTTGAATGGGTTCGCGTGCGGCGCGCGCTGCGCCGCCCCGCGGTGTGGATCGTGAATCAAACCTCAGCGCGGCGCCGCGGCTGGCGCCACGCGCAACGGCGGCGGGTTCATCGAGCTCGACAGCGCCAGCCAGGCCAGCGCCAGCCCGGCGCAGAACAGGCTGACCGCCGCCGGCCCGAAGGCCTGCCCCAGCCAGCCGCCGAGCACGCCGCCGAGGAACAGCCCGACCGACTGCAGCGTGTTGTAGACGCCCAGCGCCGTACCCTTCGAGCTGGGTGGCGCGATGCGCGAGATCCACGACGGCTGGGTGGCCTCGAGCACGTTGAAGGCGACGAAGAAGAGCGTCAGCAACAATGCCAATGGTATCAGGCCGTCGCCGAACAGCCACAGGCCGAACTGCACGATGGCGAGCAGCACGATGGCGGCGTTGAACACCGGCTTCATCTTGTCGTGGCGCTCGGCGACGATCACCGCCGGCACCATGACCACGAAGGACAGCAGCACTGCGGGAAGGTAGACCTTCCAGTGCTCGGGCACCGGCAGGCCGCCGCTGGCGACCAGCGCCGAAGGCACCATCACCCACATCGTGGTCTGGATCAGGTGCAGCGCGAACACGCCGAAGTTCAGCCGCATCAGCTGGCCGTCGCGCAGCACGTCGATGAGTCTGCCGGTGGCGCGCGGCACCGGCGGCGCCTCCGGAACCACCCACAGCAGCACGCCGATGGCGCCGAAGGCGAGCGCCGCGGTGAGCCAGAAGATGCCGGCCATGCCGATCGCGGCATACAGCAGCGGCGCGGCCACCATCGACAGCGCGAACACCAGGCCGATCGAGGAGCCGATCATCGCCATCACCTTGGTGCGGTGCTGGTCGCGGGTGAGGTCGGCGGCGAGCGCGGTGACCGCGGCGGAGATCGCACCCGCGCCCTGCAGCACGCGGCCGACGATGATCATGTGGATGCCGTCGGCGAGCGCCGCGACCACGCTGCCGATGACGAACAGCACGAGGCCGAAGACGATCACCGGCTTGCGCCCGAAGCGGTCGGAGGCCGCGCCGTAGGCGATCTGCAGGCAGGCCTGGGTGAGACCGTAGGCGCCGATCGCGAGACCGACCAGGGTGAGGTTGTCGCCGCCGGGGATCCCGGCTGCGTGAACCGCGAACACCGGCAGGATCAGGAACAGGCCGAGCATGCGCAGGGCGAAGATCGCGGCGAGGCTCATGCCGGCGCGGCGTTCTTCGCGCGTCATCGGGTCGCGTGCGGGAACGGACATACGAGGAACCGGCTGGATCAAAGAGCGGGATTCTAGCATTCCGGGGCGGGCGTATCGTCGTATAGTCTCCGGTTTCCCCACGCCCGGCCGCAGCCATGGACGAGATCCGCATCCGCGGTGCCCGCACCCACAACCTGAAGAACGTCAGCGTCGACCTGCCGCGCAACCGCCTCACCGTGATCACCGGGCTGTCGGGCTCGGGCAAGTCCTCGCTGGCCTTCGACACGCTGTACGCGGAGGGACAGCGGCGCTATGTGGAGTCGCTGTCGGCTTACGCGCGCCAGTTCCTGCAGCTGATGGAAAAGCCCGACGTGGACCTGATCGAGGGCCTGTCGCCGGCGATCTCGATCGAGCAGAAGGCGACCAGCCACAACCCGCGCTCGACCGTGGGCACGGTGACCGAGATCCACGACTACCTGCGCCTGCTCTACGCGCGCGCCGGCACGCCGCACTGCCCGGATCACCCCGAGCACGCACTGGAAGCGCAGAGCGTGGCGCAGATGGTGGACCACGTGCTCGCGCTGCCCGAGGAGACCCGGCTGATGATCCTCGCCCCGGTGGTGGCCGGGCGCAAGGGCGAGCAGCACGACCTGTTCGCCGACCTGCGTGCGCAGGGCTTTGTGCGCGTGCGCGTCGATGGCGAGGTGATGGAGCTCGACGCGATGCCGGCGCTGGAGAAGGGGCGGCGCCACGACGTCGAGGTGGTGATCGACCGCCTGAAGGTCCGCCCCGACCTGCGCGGGCGGCTGGCGGAATCCTTCGAGACCGCGCTGACCCACGCCGACGGGCGCGCGCTCGCGGTGGAGATGGACAGCGGGCGCGAGCATCTGTTTTCCGCGCGCTTCGCCTGCCCGGTGTGCAGCTTCGCGCTCGCCGAGCTGGAGCCGCGGCTGTTCTCGTTCAACAACCCGGCCGGTGCCTGCCCGAAGTGCGACGGCCTCGGCCAGGTGGAATTCTTCGACCCGGCACGGGTGGTGGCGCACCCCGAATTGTCGCTCGCCGCGGGCGCGATCCGCGGCTGGGACCGACGCAACCAGTTCTACTTCCAGATGCTCGCGAGCCTCGCCACGCACTACGACTTCGACATCGAGACGCCGTGGGAGACGCTGCCCGAACGCGTGCGCGAGGTGGTGCTGCACGGCTCCGGACGGACGAAGATCGGCTTCCGCTACATGGCGGACAACGGCCGCATGGTCCTAAAGGAGCATCCCTTCGAGGGCATCCTCCCCAACCTCGAGCGCCGGCTGCGCGAGACCGACTCGATCGCGGTGCGCGAGGAGCTGTCGAAGTACCGCGCAACCCGGGCCTGCCCGAGCTGCCAAGGCGCCCGCCTGCGCAGCGAGGCGCGCCACGTGCTGATCGGCGGCCGCGCGCTGCACGAGGTCGGTCGCATGCCGCTGGGCGGGTGCCGCGACTTCTTCTCCGGTCTGAAGCTCGCCGGCGCGCGCGGGCAGGTGGCAGACAAGATCGTCAAGGAGATCGCCGACCGCCTGAGCTTCCTGATCAACGTCGGCCTCGACTACCTGTCGCTCGACCGCTCGGCCGACACCCTGTCGGGCGGCGAGGCGCAGCGCATCCGCCTGGCCAGCCAGATCGGCTCCGGCCTGACCGGGGTGATGTACGTGCTCGACGAGCCCTCGATCGGCCTGCACCAGCGCGACAACGACCGCCTGCTCGCCACCCTGGCGCAGCTGCGCGACCTCGGCAACACGGTGATCGTGGTCGAGCACGACGAGGATGCGATCCGCAGCGCCGACTATCTGGTCGACATGGGCCCGGGTGCCGGCGAGCACGGCGGGCGCATCGTCGCCCACGGCACCCCGGCGGAGGTCATCGCCAGCCCGACCTCGGTGACCGGCGACTACCTGTCGGGCCGGCGCGCGATCGCCGTACCGGCACGCCGGCAGGCGCCCGATCCGGAGCGCCAGCTGTGCATCGTCGGCGCCCGCGGCAACAACCTGAAGTCGGTGACCGTGGCGCTGCCGGTCGGGCTGTTCACCTGTATCACCGGCGTGTCCGGCTCGGGAAAATCCACCCTGATCAACGACACCCTGGCGGTGGCGGTCGCGCGCCGGCTGTACGGCTCGAACGCCGAGGCGGCCCCGCACGACGCCATCGAGGGCATGGACGGCTTCGACAAGATCATCAACGTCGATCAGGCGCCGATCGGCCGCACGCCGCGCTCGAACCCGGCCACCTACACCGGCCTGCTGACGCCGATCCGGGAACTCTTCGCCGGCGTGCCGGAGGCACGCGCACGCGGCTATGGGCCGGGGCGCTTCTCCTTCAACGTGCGCGGCGGGCGCTGCGAGGCCTGCCAGGGCGACGGCCTGATCAAGGTCGAGATGCACTTCCTGCCGGACATGTACGTGCCCTGCGACGTCTGCCACGGCAAGCGCTACAACCGCGAGACCCTGGAGATCCGCTACAAGGGGCGCAGCATCCAGGAGGTGCTGGAGATGACCGTGGAGCAGGCCCTGGCCTTCTTCCAGCCCGTGCCCACCGTTGCGCGCAAGCTGGAGACGCTGATGGACGTCGGCCTCGGCTACATCCGCCTCGGCCAGAGCGCGACCACGCTGTCCGGCGGCGAGGCGCAGCGCATCAAGCTCGCCCTCGAGCTCTCGAAGCGCGACACCGGGCGCACGCTCTACATCCTCGACGAGCCCACCACCGGCCTCCACTTCCAGGACATCGAGCTGCTGCTGAAGGTGCTGCACCGCCTGCGCGAGCACGGCAACACCGTGGTCGTCATCGAGCACAACCTGGACGTGATCAAGACCGCCGACTGGATCATCGACATGGGCCCGGAAGGCGGCGACGGCGGCGGCACGGTGGTGTGCTGCGGCACGCCGGAGACCGTCGCCGCCCACCCGGGCAGCCACACCGGGCGTTACCTGCGGCGGCTGCTCGGGGGCTGAAGACCGCTCGCGAGCTCAGGCGTCTTCGTATCCGCGCGGATTGAGGCGCTGCCAGCGCCACGCGTCCTCGCACATCGCCTGCAGGTCGCGCTCGGCCGTCCACCCCAGCAGCTCGCGCGCGCGGCCCGGATCGGCCCAGCACGCGGCGACATCGCCCGGGCGACGCTCGACGACGTCGTAGGGCACCGCCCGACCGGATGCCGCCTCGAAGGCCTTCACCATCTCGAGCACGCTGTAGCCGCGCCCGGTGCCGAGATTGAGCGTGGTCACGCCGGACAGGGCCTCGATGCGCTCGAGCGCACGCAGGTGGCCGAGCGCGAGGTCCACCACATGGATGTAGTCCCGCACCCCGGTGCCGTCAGGCGTCGGATAGTCGTTGCCGAACACGCGCAGCCGCGGCAGGCGACCGACCGCGACCTGGCTCACATAGGGCATCAGGTTGTTGGGCAGGCCGTCCGGATCCTCGCCGATGCGCCCGCTCGGGTGCGCGCCCACCGGATTGAAATAGCGTAGCAGCACGATGTTCCAGCGCGCGTCCGCCTTGCCCAGGTCGCGCAGGATCTGCTCGCCCATCAGCTTGGTCCAGCCATACGGATTGGTCGCCGTGGTCGGGAAACCCTCGTCGATCGGCACGCTGGCCGGATCGCCGTAGACGGTCGCCGACGAGCTGAACACCATCCGCCGGCAGCCTGCCGCGTCCATCGCCTGCAGCACGCTGATCAGGCCCTGGAGGTTGTTGTCGTAGTAGGCCAGCGGCTGCGCCACCGACTCGCCGACCGCCTTCTTTGCGGCGAAGTGGATCACCGCCTCCACCGCGTGCTCGGCGAAGATCCGCGCCATCAGCGCGCGATCGCGCACGTCCCCGCGCACGAAGGCGTTCAGTCCGCGCCCACCCAGCGCCTCGACACGGCGCAGCGCCTCGGGCGAGGAATTGGACAGATCGTCCACCACCACCACCTCGCGCCCCGCGGCCAGCAGTTCCACACAGGTGTGCGAGCCGATGTAGCCCGCACCCCCGGTCACCAGGGTCACACCCATTGCCTTCCCTCCCTTGACGCGCCGGATCCGGCAGCGCCGGCGCTGCTGCCCGGCAGCCTTCCACACCATGCCCGACCCGCAACCGCAGCAAAAGGACCAGGCGTAAAAAAACCGGGCCAGGCCCGGTTTTTCGTTCGGATTCAGCCGCGATCAGGCCGCTTCCGCCTCTTCCACTTCCACCGCTTCGACGTCCGGGCGATCCAGCAGCTCGACGTACGCCATCGGCGCGTTGTCGCCGTCGCGGAAGCCGCACTTCAGGATGCGCAGGTAGCCGCCGTTGCGGTTGGCGAAGCGCGGGCCCAGCTCGTCGAAGAGCTTGACCACCATGTCGCGGTCGCGCAGGCGGTTGAAGGCCAGGCGACGGTTGGCGACGCTGGGCTTCTTGCCCAGGGTGATCATCGGCTCGACCACGCGGCGAAGTTCCTTCGCCTTCGGCAGGGTCGTCTTGATCGCTTCGTGACGCAGCAGCGAGTTGGCCATGTTGCGGAACATCGCCTGGCGGTGGCTGCTGGTACGATTCAGCTTGCGAAGACCATTACGGTGACGCATTTCAATTCCTCACTTGCCCGGCGACTCAACCGAGCTTTTCAAGCCCGGCCGGCGGCCAGTTTTCCAGTTTCATGCCAAGCGTCAGCCCGCGGGAGGCCAACACTTCCTTGATCTCGTTGAGCGACTTGCGGCCCAGGTTCGGGGTCTTCAGCAGCTCGGTCTCGGTGCGCTGGATCAGGTCACCGATGTAGTAGATGTTCTCGGCCTTGAGGCAATTCGCCGAACGCACCGTCAGCTCGAGATCGTCCACCGGACGCAGCAGCAGCGGATCGACGACCGGGGCGACCTCGTCGGAGCGAACCGGCGCGGTGTCCTGCAGGTCGGCGAACACCGACAGTTGATCCATCAGCACGCGCGCTGCGTAGCGGATGGCTTCTTCCGGATCGACCGCACCGTTGGTCTCGATGTCGATGATCAGGCGATCCAGGTCGGTGCGCTGCTCGACGCGGGCGCTTTCCACCAGGTAGCTGACGCGCCGCACGGGACCGAAGGAGGCGTCCAGCACGACACGTCCGATCGCCTTGCTCTCCGCGCTGTTAGGACGGGCGTTGCCGGGCACGTAGCCGCGGCCTTCCTCGACCTTGATCTGCATGTCGAGCTTGCCGCCCGGCGCGAGGTGGGCGATGACGTGGTCCGGGTTGATGATCTCGACGTCGTGACTGACTTCGATATCACCGGCGGTCACGACACCCTCGCCCGACTTCGCGAGGCGAAGCGTCACTTCGCTGCGACCGTTGAGCTTGAACACCACGCCCTTCAGGTTCAGCAGCAGGTCGACCATGTCTTCACGCACGCCGTCGAGCGTGGAGTACTCGTGGAGCACCCCTTCGATCGCCACTTCCGTCGGCGCATGGCCGGGAAGCGACGACAGGAGGATGCGCCGCAGCGCATTCCCCAGCGTATGGCCGAAGCCGCGCTCGAACGGTTCCATCGTCACCCGCGCCTGGACCGGCGAGGTGCTCTGGACGTCGATGATGCGCGGTTTCAGCAGTACATTGCTTTGCATCAGCATTTCCTCGGAACTAGAAGAGGATCAGCCTCCCGATCAACGGGAGTACAGTTCCACGACCAGGCCTTCATTGATCGTTGCAGGCAGTTCGCTGCGAACCGGGTAGGCCTTGAACGTGCCCTTGCCGGCCTTGGCGTCGACTTCCAGCCACTCGGGGAAGCCACGCGATTCGGCGGCCTCGAGGGCGGCCTTCACACGCAGATGACCACGGGCCTGCTCGGTGAGCTGGACCACGTCACCGGGACGCACGACGTACGACGGAATATTGACGCGCTTGCCATTGACGAGCACGCCATTGTGACGAACGACCTGGCGCGCTTCGGCGCGCGAACCACCGAAGCCCATGCGATAGGCAACGGAGTCCAGACGACCTTCCAGCAGCTGCAGCAGGTTCTCGCCGGTCTGGCCGCGGCGGCGATCCGCCTCGGCGTAGACCTTGCGGAACTGGCGCTCGAGCACGCCATAAAGGCGGCGAATCTTCTGCTTTTCACGCAGCTGAACGCCGTAGCCCGACAGGCGCTGGCCGGAACGCTGGCCATGCTGGCCAGGCGCATAGGCGCGGCGCTCGATGGCGCACTTGTCGGTGAAGCACTTCTCGGCCTTCAGGAACAGCTTTTCGCCTTCGCGACGGCACTGACGGCACTTGGGATCGAGATTACGAGCCACTTATCAACTCCTTGTCAGATACGGCGCTTTTTCGGCGGAC
>JARRBR010000005.1 GCA_029982755.1 Rhodocyclaceae bacterium | reverse complement strand
AGGGCGCAGCCGCGCCGCGCGCAAGGCCGCCGCGGCCCATGCCGCGGCCAGCGTGCAGACGAGCGCCATCCGCCTCGCCGACCCCTTCCACGCGCGCGAGACGCAGCAGTACGAGAACCCGCTGCCCAGCCGCGAATACGTGCTGCAGGTCCTCGCCGAGCGCGGCGTGCCGATGCCCTTCTCCGAACTCGCCGCGGCGCTCGACATCGCGCCGCACGAGCTCGATTTCTTCGATCGTCGCCTGCGCGCGATGGAGCGCGATGGCCAGGTCGTGCGCAACCGCCGCGATGCCTACTTGCTGCCGGCCAAGGCCGACCTGATCAAGGGCCGCGTCGAGGGCCATCCGGACGGCTTCGGCTTCCTGCGCCGCGACGACGGCGGGCCGGACATCTTCCTCGGCCCCAAGGAGATGCGCGAGGTGCTCCATGGCGACCGCGTGATCGTGCGCATCGCCGGCCAGGACCGCCGCGGCCGTCCCGAAGGCAAGCTGGTCGAGGTGCTCGAGCGCGCCAACTCCCGCGTGGTCGGCCGCGTCATCAACGAGCACGGCGTGATGATCGTCGTGCCGGAGAACCGCCGCCTGGCGCAGGACATCCTGGTCGCGCCGGGCGGGCGCAAGAAGCCCGAGCCGGGCCAGATCGTCACCGTCGAGCTGGTCGAGCAGCCCACCAAGTTCGCGCAGCCGATCGGTCGCATCGTCGAGGTGCTCGGCAACTACGCCGACCCGGGCATGGAGATCGAGATCGCGCTGCGCAAGCACGACCTGCCCTTCGAGTTCTCCTCGGAGGCCAAGGCGCAGACGCGCAAGCTGCCCGATGCCGTGCGCAGGAAGGACTGGGCCGGGCGCGAGGACCTCACCAAGCTGCCGCTGGTCACCATCGACGGCGAGACCGCCAGGGACTTCGACGACGCGGTGTATTGCGAGCGCCAGGGCAAGGGCTTCCGCCTGATCGTCGCCATCGCCGACGTCTCCCACTATGTGGACGCCGGCAGCGCGCTCGACCAGGACGCCTTCGACCGCGGCAACTCGGTATACTTCCCGCGCCGGGTGATCCCGATGCTGCCGGAGAAGCTCTCCAACGGCCTGTGCTCGCTGAACCCGCAGGTCGAGCGCCTGGCGATGGTCGCCGACATGAACATCTCGGCGACCGGCGCGATCAAGTCCTACCGCTTCTATCCCGCGGTGATCTGGTCGCATGCGCGACTGACCTACACCAAGGTCGCGGCGGCGTTGTACGAGAACGATCCGGCGGTGCGTGGCGAGCTCGCCGAGCTACTGCCCCACCTGGAGAACCTCGACAGGCTCTTCCGCGTGCTGCTCACGGCGCGCGCGACGCGCGGTGCGATCGACTTCGAGACCACCGAGACACGGATGATCTTCGACGACAACGGCAAGATCGCGCAGATCGTGCCCGAGGTGCGCAACGACGCCCACCGCCTGATCGAGGAGTGCATGCTCGCCGCCAACGTGTGCGCGTCCGACTTCCTCGCCAAGCGCGAGCATCCGGCGCTGTACCGCGTCCACGACAGCCCCTCCGAGGACAAGCTCGCCAAGCTGCGCGAATTCCTCAAGGAGTTCGGCCTCGGTCTCGGCGGCGGCGACGAGCCGCGCGCCGGCGATTTCGCGAAGCTGCTCGAGCAGGTCAAGGACCGGCCCGATGCCCAGCTGCTGCAGACCGTCATGTTGCGCTCGCTCAAGCAGGCGATGTACAGCCCGGACAACGTCGGCCACTTCGGCCTGGCCTACGAGTCCTACACCCACTTCACCTCGCCGATCCGGCGCTATCCCGACCTGCTGATCCACCGCGGCATCAAGGCCGCGCTCGCGGGCGAGCAGTACCGCCCCGGCGACTGGGAGCAGATCGGCCTGCACTGCTCGATGACCGAGCGCCGCGCCGACGAGGCCACCCGCGACGTGGTCGCCTTCCTCAAGTGCTACTTCATGCAGGACCGTGTCGGCGAGGAGTTCACCGGCAGCGTGTCGGCGGTGGTGCCCTTCGGTCTCTTCGTCGCGCTCGACGACATCTTCATCGAGGGCCTGCTGCACATCTCGGACCTGGGCAGCGACTATTTCCACTACGACGAGACTCGCCATGCCCTGATGGGCGAGCGCACGGGCAAGCAGTTCCGCCTCTCCGACCGGGTCAGGGTCCAGCTCGTACGGGTGGACATGGCGACCAACAAGATCGATTTCCGCCTGATCGAAGGCCCGCTGCCGGTCGCGCCCAGGGAGCTTCCGAAGCTGGTCGAGCCCGCGCCCGTTGCCGCCAAACCCGAGGCCGGGAAGAAGGAGGTGCGCAAGCCGCGCAGCAAGAATAGCGCTGCAGAGCCGCTGGTCGAAGCTGCGTCCGCGCCCGCCGCTGCCCCGGAAGCGGCCGAGCCCAAGGCGCGCAGCAAACGTGCGAAGAAGGTCGCCGCGGAGCAGGTCGCCCAGGCAGCTCCCGCGCCGGTCACGGACACTCTCGTTGCCGTCCCGGCGCCCGTCGCATCCAAGAGCCGCAGCACGCGTGCGAAGAAGGCCGCGGCCGAACCTGTCGGCGAGGTGGCGCCGGCGCCGGTCGTGGCGTCTCCGACCGCTGTCACGGTGCCCGCTGAGCCCCCGACTTCCAAGCCGCGCGTCACGCGTGCGAAAAAGACGGCCGTCGAAGCGCCCGTCGCCGTGGCGGAGGTCACCGAGCCCAAGCCCCGCAAGTCACAGGCGAGGAAGGCCGGCGCCGAGCCGGTCGTCGAGACGCCTGCTGCGGTGCAGGCGCCTGCTCAGGCGAAACCTCGCAAGACAGGTGAGAAGAAGGCAGGTGCGAAGAAGGCAGCCGCCGAGCCGGCCGCCGCTCCCGTGGCCCCGGCTGCAAGCCCGGAACCCGCCGCACCCAAGCCCCGCAAGACGCGCGCGAAGAAGGCCGTTGCCGAACCCGCTGCCGCGCCTGCAGCCGAAGCGCTAGAATCCGCGCCCCCGACTGCGGCTCCGGCACGACGCGCCGGCCGCAAGACCACCCCCAAGGGCACCGACCGTGGCTAAAGCACCCGAGAACACCCCCACCAAGCTGATCTACGGCTTCCACGCCGTCTCCGCCAAGCTGCGTCACGCGCCCGATGCGGTGCTCGAGATCTTCCTTTCTGCCGACCGCAAGGACGCGCGGGTGAAGAAGTTCCTCGCCCAGGCCGAAGCCGTCGGCGTGCGTATCAGCCAGGCCGAGGGCGACAAGCTCGACGGCCTGGTCGGCACCCGCCGCCACCAGGGCGTGGTCGCCAAGGTCGACGCCACCCGGCGCGAGATCAAGCTCGCCGACGTGCTCGACAGCCTGGACGAGAACGCGCTGATCCTGGTGCTCGACGGCGTGCAGGACCCGCACAACCTCGGCGCCTGCCTGCGCGTGGCCGACGCCGCGGGCGCGCATGCCGTGGTCGCGCCCAAGGACCGCGCCGTGGGGCTCAATGCCACCGCGGTCAAGGTCGCCAGCGGCGCTGCCGACACCGTGCCCTACATCACCGTCACCAACCTCGCGCGCGCATTGCGCGAGATGCAGGACGCCGGCGTGTGGGTGGTCGGCGCCGCCGGCGAGGCCGGGAAATCCATCTACGACGTCGACCAGAAGGTGCCGGTCGCCTGGGTGCTCGGCGCCGAGGGCGACGGCCTGCGCCGGCTCACCCGCGACACCTGCGACGAGCTGGCGCGCATCCCGATGCACGGCAGCGTCGAGAGCCTGAACGTGTCGGTGGCGAGCGGCATCTGCCTGTTCGAGGCGCGCCGCCAGCGCGGCTGAGCGAACGGCGCGGGCGGGAGCGCTGGATCAGGGCTTGCGTCGCGCCGGTGCGTTCACGCCGGTTCGGCCCAGATGTGGCGGGCGACGGCGTGCTCGATCGCGAGCTCCACGTGCTCGCACAGCAGCACCGTCATTGGCTGCTGCTGCAGGACTTTCACCGCGTGGGCGGCCGACAGTCCATAGGCGTGGAGCTGTTCGCGCTGCAGCGGGTCGATCTCGTCGCCGAAGTCGGTGATGCGCACCATCCGGCCCACCGGCGTCCCGGTGAGGCGGATGCGTTCCTGCGGATGGGCGTGGCTTGCGTTCATGGTCGCATGTTCCTTAGAAGATCAGCCGCAGGCCGTGGTTGAGCAGGCCGCCGACCAGGAAGGCGGTGGGGATGATCATCGCCAGCATCAGCGCGGCCACCTTCATGCCCTGCTCCTTGACGATCATCATCAGGCTGGCGATGCAGGGCACGAACAGCGTGATCGTGACCATGCCGACCACGGCCTGGATCATGGACAGCTCGTGTTGCAGTGCGAACAGTCCGCTGGCGCCGAAGTCGCGGCGCAGGAAGCCCATCACGAAGGCGGCGCTGGCCTCCGGCGGCAGCCCCAGCCAGCCCACCACCAGCGGCTCGCCGGCCTCGATGATCCACGGCAGGGCGCCGCTGCGATCGAGCGTGAACATGATCAGGGTGCCGATCAGGAACAGCGGGATGACCTCGATCAGGTACCACTTCAGGCGCCCGCCGGTCTTCTTCAGCACGTTGCCGAGCACCGGCATGCGCATCGGTGGCAGTTCGGTGACCAGCGGCACGCGCCGGCCGGGGACGACCTTGCTCGCCAGCCAGCCGGTGAACAGCAGCACGCCGACGATGGCCACCACCCAGATCACCGCGGCGGCGAAGGAGATGCCGCCGAGCAGGCCGAGCACCACGCCTAACTGCGCCGAGCACGGGATCGCCAGCGCCATCAGGTAGATGGTGATCAGGCGTTCGCGCGGGGTGTGCAGGATGCGGGTGGTGAGGGTGGCCATGGTTACGCAGCCCAGGCCCAGCACCATCGGCAGCACCGCGCGGCCGTTCAGGCCGATGGCGGCGAACATGCGGTTGGCGATCACCGACAGGCGCGAGAAATAGCCTGAATCCTCGAGCACGCCGAAGGCGAGGAAGAAGGTGGTGACGATCGGCAGGATCAGCGCCAGCGCGTAGGTCATGCCCATGGTCCACAGGCCGTACTCGCCGACGAAGAGGTCGGCCAGCCACGGCGTGGAGACGTGGCTGCGCACGAACTGGGTGACGGCCGGGTTCAGCACCTCGCCGAAGAAGTCCTCCTCCAGCAGCCCGACCAGGGTGCTGGCG
Organism: Rhodocyclaceae bacterium; assembly: GCA_029982755.1. Taxonomy (GTDB): domain Bacteria; phylum Pseudomonadota; class Gammaproteobacteria; order Burkholderiales; family Rhodocyclaceae; genus Thauera. The sequence goes on along the minus strand of JARRBR010000005.1, from coordinate 42,296 downwards.
CCGAAGTCGCCGACGAAGAGATACACGAGGTAAAGCACCCCGAGGAGCATCGGCCAGCCCCACAGCCGGTGCACCGCGATGCGGCCGAGCAGCATCGACAGCGTGCGGTCCTTGCCGCCGGCCTGCCGGGTAACGGTGCGGGCCAGCGCCTCGGCCGCGCCGCCGCGCTCGCGCGCGAGGCGGGCAGGCAGAGTGTCGCGGCCGATCGGGGTGGTGAGCTCGGCCAGCGCCGCGCGCACCTCGGCGCTGCCGGGTTGGGCGGCGAGCCAGCCATCGACCTCCTGGTCGCGGCCGATCGCGAGGATGGCCAGCCCGCGCGCCGAGAGCCGCGGGTGCGGGCAGTTGGCGACGATGAGCTGCTCGATGCGGGCGATGTCGCGCTCGAGCACCGGGTCGTAGCGCAGCAGCGGCGCCGGCATGGCGGCGCGCACCAGCGCGTCGGTGAGCGCTGCGACCCCTTCGCCGCCGGTCGCGATCGTCGCTACCACCGGCACGCCCAGCGCCTCGGCCAGCGCAGCGGTATCCACCGTGACCCCGCGCGCCCGGGCCTCGTCGGTCATGTTCAGAGCCATCACCATCGGCACGCCCAGCTCGGCCAGCAGGGCGGTGAGGTTGAGGGTGCGGCGCAGGTTCTTCGCATCGCCGACCTGGATCAGCGTGCGCATGTCCTCGTTGAGCAGCGCACGCATGGTGGCGCGCTCGTCGTCGCTGCGCGAGGGCAGGGCGAGTACGCCCGGAGTGTCGAGCAGCGAGGCCTCGCGGTCGAAGCGCGGCGTGGCGCGCGAGACCTCGACCGTGGTGCCGGGGTAGTTCGACACCGTGACATAGGTGCCGGTGAGGCGGTGGAACAGCACCGACTTGCCGACGTTGGGGTGGCCGACGAGGGCCAGGGTGCGCAGCGCGGCAGCGGAAGGGATGGATGGTGCGCAGTCCATGACGGCAGGGAGTCCGGGGAGTGGTTTGGCAAAAGAATGATAATCGATCGTATTTGTTGATTTGCTGATCTAGCTCAAAAGAGTGCGTCGGCCCGCACCCAGGGGCCGGACCTGCACATGGAGGGCGGCCTGGAGGCCGCCGCCCGCGCCGCTGTGGCTCCAGTCGGGGCGGGCGGGCAGGTCGCGTGTGATAGCGAGTTCCCCGGCGGTGCGGACGTCGGGGGTCGTGATCAGCATCGGTATGGGCCTTGGTCGTGACGGGGCACGCGTGTGCGCTCAGGCGCTCACGGCGACCCAGTGGTTGTCGGGTGCGATTTCCACCGACCAGCGCAGCAGGACCGGGTCGCGCTGCGGATGCCAGAAGCCGAGCCCGCGCGGCGAGCCGATCAGGCTGGCGTGGGTGCCGTCGAGGGGAAGTTCGGCAAGCGCGCCGGCCTTGTTGAGCTCGGCGATCACCTCCAGGCGTTCCGGGGCGGCGGGATGCCAGCGCGTCACCCGGTGGCTGCGTTCGGCGGAGAGGTAGAAGCCGCCGTCCATGCCGGTGGCGATGTCGCCGCAGTAGCCCGCGCCAATGGTCTCGCGGCTGGGGATCTCCAGGGTGTCGCCGTTCCAGATCGCGAGGATGGGGGCGGCGGCGCGCTCGGCGGGGTCGTCGTGTTCGGCCTGCAGCGCGACGCCCACCAGCGTGCGCCCGCCAGTCGCCGGTGCCGAGCCGAGGGCGAGGTGGCGCAGGCTCAGGCGCTTGTCCTTCAGCCACCACTGGCCGAGGCGCTCGCCGCTCTTCGGGTCGAGCCGCACCAGGGATGCATCCATGCGGTCGAGGTCGCGCTTGCGGTCGCCCGCGGCGCGCAGGATGCCGCCGTTGGCCACGACCAGCTTGCCTTCGGCGTCGAACAGCAGCTCGTGCGGTTCGATGCCGCGGGTCGGGAATTCCGCCTCCTTGCGCAGGGTGTCGCGCCGGCGCACGGCGATCCAGCCCAGGGTGGAGCCGGTTTCGGATTCGGTGGTGTACAGCCACTCGCCACTGGGGTCAGACACGGCGTGGCCGTTGAGCGTGCGTCCGCTACGCTCGTCCTCGAGTGCCCGGCGGGCGAGCACCGTGCCGTCGGCGGCGCAGCGCATGAGCCACGGGCCGGGGCGGTTGGCGCAGACGAGAAAGCCGCCGTCGGGGTCGGGCAGCAGGCCGTGGACGCGGTCGGGGACCGCGATCGCGCTGCGGATGCGGGCGACGCCCGCCTGCCAGTCGGGCACGAGGATGCCGACGTAGTCGGTCGCGCCCCGCGCTGCGGCGCCGCGCGAGCTGCCGTCGGGCGTCAGGTCGTGCAGGCTGCGCCAGGCGGCGATCAGGTGCAGGGTGTCCGGCATGGCCGGCACGCCGGCGGCGAGCAGGGTTCTCGGAAGCAGTGCGAGCGGCAGCAGGCCGCCCGTGGTGCGCAGGAATTGACGTTTGTTCATGGGACGTTTGTTCATGGCGAGACAGCGGAAAGCGGGACAGGACCGGCGCCGGAAAGACATGCGGCCCGGCCGGGCCGCATGGGCCCGGGCCGGACCCGCGGGGTGGAAGGAATCAGAACTTGTATTCGCCGGTCAGGATGACGGCGCGACCGGTGCCGGGGATGGCGAAGCCGCCCTGGTCGTACACCGCGTCGTAATAGACCTTGTCGAACACGTTCTTCACGTTCAGGCGCGCGGCCCAGCTCTTCTGTTCGTAGGCGAGCATCGCGTCCCAGCGTGCGTAGCCAGGGGCGGTGTTGGGGGAGAACTTGCCGTCGATGAAGTTGCTGCCCGCATTCGCGGCGGTCGGCACATAGGCGTAGCGGTCGCTCTTGGCTTCCACGCCACCGCCGATCTTCCAGCCGCCACCCAGCGCGTAGGTGGACCACAGGTTGAAGGTCAGCTTGGGCGTGTTGCGCGGGCGCTGGCCCTCGAGGCGCGCGTCCGCGCCCGGGGCGACTTCGAGGATCTCCGCGTCCATTAGCGAGAAGCCGCTGAACACTTCCCAGTTGGGCGTGACCCGGCCGGCGACCTCGAGCTCGAGGCCGTCGGTGCGGCGCTTCCTCGTCAGGATCGCGGCGGTGGACTCGAGGTCGGTGTTGCGCTCCCACTCCTTGTCGGCGCGATAGAGCGCCGCGCGCAGGGCGAGGTCGCCCTCCATCAACATCCACTTGGCGCCGAGCTCGGTGACCTTGCTGCGCTCGGCCGGGAAGGCGCCGCCGGAGAGCTGGTAGAGGTCGGCGGTCGGGCTGAAGGAGTCGCTGTAGCTGATGTAGTAGTGTGTGTATTCGGTCGGATGCCAGGACAGTCCGGTGCGGATGCTCGTCTCGCTGAAGTCGAGTTGCGGCGAGTTGGCGCTGGAGTATTCGGCGTCGAGCGAGTCGTGCCGTGCGCCCAGGGTCAGCTTCCAGTTTGGAACGAACTCGATGGTGTCCTGCGCGTAGAAGGCCAGGGTGTCGCCCTCGTAGGTGATCGCCGGTGCCGAGGTGAACGCGCCCGGCCGGTAGAAGCGTCCCGCGCCCGGGTCCAGATCCTGCAGGCTCCGACGGCTGGAGTCCTCCTTCAGGTATTCGACGCCGGCGAGCAGCTCGTGCTTCATGCCGAACAGGTCGGCGCGCGCCGTGAGGTCGGACTGGAGCGTGAGGTTTTCGGTGTCCGTGCTGCGCACCTTCGCGCTGCCGGTGCTGCCGTCGAAGCTCGGGGCGTCGGTTCGATTGGGTGCCTGCGCCCAGTACACGCGCTCGTAGCTCGCATGGCGCAGCTGGGTGCGGATCTCGGCCTGCGGGGACAGCTTGTACTGGTGCACCAGCGAGCTCATCGAGGTGTCGCTGTCGTCGAAGGTGTTGTTCGTGCCCCAGAAGGTGTCGGCGGAGAAGTTCTTCGTCGGGCGCTTGGTTGCCGGATCGAAGGAGATGCCGTAGTCCGGGTTGTCGCGCGTCTTCAGGTAGTAGTGGTTGAAGGTGAGCTCGTTGTCGGTGAAGAGGCCGGTGACCAGGCTCAGGCCCACGCCTTCGCGGTGGATCTCGGGCTCGGCGCCGTCGGCCGGGTTGCTGCGCCAGCTGCCTTCGTCGCGCTTCATCACGTTCAGGCGCACGGCGGTGGTATCGCCGAGCTCCTTGTTGAAGTCGCCGGTCACTTCACGGTAGTCGTCCGTGCCGACGCTGCCGGTGATCCTGCCACGGTTGCCGAGCAGCGGGGTCTTGGTGACCTGGTTGATGACCCCGCCGGCCTGGCCGCGGCCGAACAGCATGGCAGCCGAGCCGCGCAGCACGTCGATCTGCTCGAGGTTGAAGGTCTCGCGGTTGTACTGCGCGGTGTCGCGGATGCCGTCGAGGTACATGTCGCCGAAGGTGTAGAAACCGCGCAGGTTCATGTTGTCGCCCGAGCGGCCGCCCTCGGCGGCGTTGAACGACAGGCCCGAGACGTTGCGCAGCGCTTCCTTGAGGCTGCCGACCTGCTGCTCTTCCATCAGCGTATTGGTGACCGTGGTCACTGCCTGCGGAATGTCGTGCGGGTCTTGCAGGACCTTGCCGACGCGGGTGGAGGTGGCACGGTGGCCGTCCTGCGGTGCTTCCTCGGTCGCGTGCACGGTCACGGCGGGCAGCGTGGTGGCCGGGGTGGACTGGGCGTGGGCGCCGAGCGACATGCCGGCGAGCATCAGGGCGCCAAGCGGGAGCAGGGGGTGTGCGGAAGGTCGTGCTGCGGACCTGCGGTCAACGCCGCAGCGCTGCGCGGAAGGGGCTTTCATCGGGGCGAGTCTCCGGGAGGCGGGAAGTCATGAGTGGCTGGCTTCCTGCATGCGGAGTGCGCCCGGGCGCGCGCTTCAGGTGGCTGGCTGATCGAGCGCGCAAGTATTTCAGGAATGCAAACAATTCGCAATAACTTTTAGATCGACTCCAGGTTCCGGCCCGCCTCCCGTTGCCGATCCTGCAGGTGGAGGGTGGTGGTGATTGGAGGGTTGATCACCTGCCGTCGTGGTTCAGTTGCTGCGCGGTCCGGCGCTTGTGGCGATGCTGGCGTCGACGCCGACGGGATGCTTCCATCCGCCGCCGAGCGCCTTGTAGAGATTCACCGCATCGGTGAGCCGGGCCAGGCGCAGTTGGGCGAGTTGCTCCTGCGAGGAAAACAGGGTGCGCTGGGCGAGGAGCACCGTGAGCAGGTCGTCTGCGCCTTCGCGGTAGCGCAGTTCGGCTAGGCGCAGGCTGCGCTCGGCTTCGGCGAGGATCTCGCGCTCGGCGGCTTCCTGGTTGGCGTCGCGGGTGCCGTCGGCGAGCGCGTCCTCGACTTCCTTGAGCGCGCCGAGGATGGCGCGGCGGTGGGATTCGACCAGCTCGCGCTGGCGCGAGCGCTGGATGTCGACCTCGGCGCGCAGGCGGCCGCCGTCGAAGATCTTTTGCAGCACGCTGGCCGAGATCGACAGCGTGCGTGTGGTGTCGGCGAGCGAAAGCAGGGCGGCGCTGCCCACCCCGCCACCGGCCGACAGGTTGACCGCAGGCAGCAGCGCGGCGCGCGCGGCGGCGATGTCGGCGGCGGCGGCGGCCAGGCGGGCTTCGCTGGCGGCGAGGTCGGGGCGGCGCAGCAGCAGCTCCGCGGGCAGGCCGGCCTCGATCGCCGGGATCGTCAGCGCGTCGAGACGCTCGCCGCTCGGGATGGCGGCCTGCGGGTTGCGCCCGAGCAGGATCGCGAGTGCGCTGCGGGTCTGGCGCAGCTGCACCTCGAGCGGCTCGATCGCCTTGCGCTGTGCGAGCACCGTGGTGCGCTGCTGGCTCAGATCGAGCGCAGAGGCGGCGCCGTTGTCGTAGCGCGCCTGAACCACGCGCAGCACGCGCTCGGCGGTCGCCAGGTTCCGGCGCGCGATGTCCAGGCGCTCCTGCAGCGCCAGGATCTGGAACCAGGTGGTGGCGACGCTGGCGCTGATCGAAAGGCGGGCCGCGTCGTAGTCGAAGCGGGTTGCCACGAGACCGGCGCGGCTGGCGTCGACGCCGGCGGCGATCCGGCCCCAGAGGTCGATCTCGTAGCTGGCGCCGAGGTCGATGCCGGTCGAACTGGATTCATTGCTGTCGACATTGCGCGTGCCGCTGTCGCCGCTCACGTTCAGCGATGGCAACAGGGAGGCGCCGGCCTGGCGCAGCGCAAGCTCGGCCTGCACCACGCGTTCGGCCTGGATGCGCAGGTCGGGCGCGGCGGTCGTCGCCTCGGCGACGAGGGCGTCGAGCTGCGGGGAACCGAAGTCCCGCCACCAGCTGTCGTGGATGGCGATCGTGGCGGCTGGCGCCGCCTCGGCCCACTGCGCCGGAAGCGGCTGCTCGGGGCGGACGACGGGCTCGGTGAGCGCGCAGCCGGCGACGAAGACGAGGAGCAGCGTGGCGGTCGGCAGGCGGGTGCGCAGGACGGGGCGGGCGGGCATGGGCAGGATCTATTCGGAGGCGAGGGCGACCACCGGGTCGAGGCGGGCAGCCTTGCGCGCGGGCAGGTAGCCGAACACCAGGCCGGTCAGGAAGGCGCAGCTGAAGGCGAGCACCACCGGCGTCAGCGAGTACTGCACGGCGGTGCCGAAGGCGGCGATGGTCGCCGCGCTGCCGAGGCCGACGGCGACCCCGATCAACCCGCCCACCGCCGACACCACCAGGGCCTCGATCAGGAACTGCTGCAGGATGTTCTTCGTACGCGCGCCGGTGGCCATGCGGATGCCGATCTCGCGGGTGCGCTCGGTCACCGACACCAGCATGATGTTCATGACGCCGATGCCGCCCACCAGCAGCGAGATCGCCGCCACCGTGCCGAGCAGCACGGTCAGCGTGTTTTGCGTCTCCGACACGGTGTCGATCACCGAGGCCATGTTGCGGATCTGGAAGTCCTCGACGCCGTGGCGGGCGAGCAGCAGCGCGCTCACCGCCGCCTGGGTGTCGTCGATCTGCGCCACGTCATCGACCGCGACCGTGACGTTGCGCAGGAAGCGCTGGCCGGTGATGCGCAGGCTGCCGGTGGTGAAGGGCACGAAGACGATGTCGTCCTGGTCCTGGCCCCAGGGGGTGGCGCCCTTGGACGTCATCACGCCGGTGACCTGGAAGGGGATGTTGTTGACCAGGATGAACTCGCCCACCGGGTCGCGCCCGGGGAAAAGCGCATTGGCGACGGTCTGGCCGAGCACCGCGACCGTGGCGTAACGCGCCTCGTCCTCGGCGCTGAAGAAGGTGCCGCTGGCCGGGGCCCAGTTGCGCGCGACGATGTAGTCGGCAGAGGTGCCGTTGACGCTGGTGCGGTGGTCGGTATTGCCTGCGCGCACGGTGATCGTGCCGCCCTGCTCCGGCACCGAGGCGAGCACGTTGGGCAGGGCGGCGATCGCCTGCACGTCCTCGATCACCAGCGTCGCGGGGGCGTCGCGGCCGCGGGTGTTGGGCGCGCCGGGACGCACGGTGAGCAGGTTGGTGCCCATCGCGCTGACCTGATCGATCACCTTCTGCTTGGCGCCGTCGCCGATCGCCAGCATGGCGATCACCGAGGCCACGCCGATGACGATGCCGAGCAGGGTCAGGATGGCGCGGAAGAGGTTGGCGCGCAGCGCACGCAGCGCCGTGCGGGTGGCCTCGAGGACGTCCGACAGCGAGGAGGTGCGGTCGACGTGGGGCGCGAAGTCGGGCTCGGGCCCTTGTGGCAGGCGCGGGCCGGGGTCGGCGACGATGCGCCCGTCGCGGATCTCGATGATGCGCTGCGCCTGTTCGGCGACCTCGCGCTCGTGGGTGATCAGCACGATGGTGTGGCCGGCGGCCGACAGCTCGTGCAGCAGCTTCATGACCTCGGCGCCGCTCCGGCTGTCGAGCGCGCCGGTGGGCTCGTCGGCGAAGATGATGCGGCCGCCGTTCATCAGCGCGCGCGCGATCGACACCCGCTGCTGCTGGCCGCCGGAGAGCTGGCTGGGGCGGTGGTGTATGCGCTCGGCCAGGCCGAGCTTGGCGAGCAGTTCCTCGGCGCGGTGATGGCGTTCCTCGCGCGGCATGCCGGAATACACCGCCGGCACCTCGACGTTGTCGCGCGCGGTGGCGCCGCCGATCAGGTTGTAGCTCTGGAACACGAAGCCGAAGGCCTCGCGGCGCAGGCGCGCGAGTTCGTCGCGGTCGAAGGCGGCCACGTCCGCGCCCATGAAGCGGTAGCTGCCGCTGCTCGGACGGTCGAGGCAGCCGAGGATGTTCATCAGCGTCGACTTGCCGGAGCCGGAGGCGCCGACGATGGCGACGAACTCGCCGGGGAAGATCTGCAGGTCGATGCCGTGCAGCACACGGGTCTCGACCTCGCCGTTGAAGAAGCTGCGGGTGACGCCCGCGAGCTCGATCAGCGGCGTGCTGGTCGCTGGCACGCCCGCGCATTCCTGCGCCGAACGCACGCCCGCAGCGCGCGTTCGCGCTGCAGTGTCGGCTCCGTGCCCGGCGGGGGGGCCGTCGAAGGGGGGCGGGAGGGTGTCGAGCTTCATAGCCGCGGCGTCATCTGCGGTCGGCCGTTGCCGCCGCCGACGACCAGACCGGAGACCACGCGCTCGCCTTCGGCGAGGCCCGACAGCACCTGGGCCTGGACGCGGTTGGAGACGCCGAGCTCGACCTTGCGCTCAGTCACGCCACCGCGGCCGTCGTCCACCTTGACCGTGCCCTGACGCGGTGCCCCGCTTGCCGCCGCACCGGCGCCGCGGCCCTGGCCCATGCCGCGGCTCGCGCCTGCACCGCTGTTGCTTGCCGTCGCCGGGGCGGCCGCTTGTGGCGCCCGCGCCGCACCCTGGGCGAGCGCGGCCATCGGCACCAGCAGCACGTCCTGCGCCTGGGCAACGATGAAGAACACCTGCGCGGTCATCTGCGTCATCAGCCGGCCGTCCGGATTGGGCACGTCGAACAGCGCGTTGTAGAGCACCACGTTGTTGGTCACCGTCGGCGTGGGTTCGATCTTCTCCAGCTTGCCCTCCCAGCGCTTGCCGCTGCCGCCCAGGGTGGTGAAGTAGGCGTCCATGCCGAGCTTCAGGCGGCTGACGTCGGCTTCCGAGACCTGGGTCTGCACCGTCATCGTCGACAGGTCGGCGATGCGCATCACCACCGGCGCCTGCTGGTTGGTGTTCAGGGTCTGGCCCTGGCGCGCGGTGATCGACACCACGGTGCCGGCCATCGGCGACAGGATGCGCGCGTACTGCAGGTTGGCCTCGTCGGCGCGCAGCGTGGACTCGATCTGCTCGATCTGCGCGCGCAGGGCCTCGAGCTGGGCGTCGGCGGATTGCGCCGAGGCCTCGGCCGTCTGCAGGCTCTCCTTGGTCGTGGCGTCCTCGGCCATCAGCGCGCGCTGGCGGCGCAACTGGATCTGCGCCAGCGTGAGCTGGGCCTCGCGATCCTTGAGCTGGGCGCGCAGGTTCTTCAGCTGCGCGCGCGAGGCATCCACGCGGGCGCGGTAAACCGTGGGGTCGATCTCGGCGAGCAGGTCACCGGCCTTCACCGTGTCGCCGACCTCGACGTGGATCTTGCGTAGCTGCCCGGATACCTGGGCGCCGACATCGACGTAGTCGCGCGGCTGCAGGGTACCGGTGGCGGTGACCACGTCCTCGACGTCGCCGCGCTGCACGGCAGCAAACTGGTAGCCGCCGAGCGGGTCGCGGGTGCCGAAAAGCTTTGGCCAGGCATACCAGCCGCCGGCGAGCAGTGCGGGAACGAGGATCAGCAGGCCGCGCCGGCCCCAGTTCGGGCGCGCCGGTCGGCGCGGGGGAGGAGTGGTGTTCATGAGCTTCCTGAGGGCGGCTGCCCGGCGACAGCGCCGATTGATCTGCGGACTCAAGAATAGCGGCTTCAGCCGCGCCGGCGTTGTATCGGAATGCAGCATGCGATCGTGCCCGGCTGCCCGTCGGAAGACTGCGATCGTCCGGCTTGGTTCAGTCGGTATCGGGGTAAACGTTGACCTTGGTCAATAATTACCAGGTTTAGACGTAGTCTAATCCATGCCGGAGGCGAGGAGAAATACAAGGCCTGCCGCGGCACACAGGACCGCCAGGCCGCTGAACATATTTCGCTGAGCAATCTGGGAGAAGCGTCATGACGAAGATGAAGGTGCTGGGTGTCGCGGTTGCGTTGGCTGTCGCCGGGAGTGCATGGGCGGCCACGGTGCGTGACGAGCCGATTCAACCGATCGAGGCAGCGCAGGTGTCGGATCCGGGCAAGGTCGAACTGGGCAAGAAGCTGTGGTTCGAGCCGCGCCTGTCGATGTCGGGGATCATCTCCTGCAACACCTGCCACAACCTGTCCATGGGTGGTACCGACAACCTCAAGACCTCCATCGGCCACGGCTGGAAGGCCGGCCCGGTGAACTCGCCGACGGTGTTCAACTCCAGCCTCGCGATCGCGCAGTTCTGGGACGGTCGGGCGGCCGACCTCAAGGAGCAGGCCGGCGGTCCGATCCAGGCCGGCGTCGAGATGAACATGCCGCACACGCTGGCGGTCGGCATCCTGCAGTCGATCCCGGGTTATGTCGCCGAGTTCAAGGCGGTCTATGGCAAGGACAGGATCGACATCGACATGATCACCGATGCGATCGCCGAGTTCGAGAAGACGCTGGTGACGCCCAACGCGCGCTTCGACAAGTGGCTCAAGGGTGACGACAAGGCGCTCAGCGACAAGGAACTCGCCGGCTACACCCTGTTCAAGGAAAGCGGCTGCGTGGCCTGCCACAACGGCCCGGCGGCGGGCGGCACCTCCTTCCAGCGCATGGGCGTGGTCGAGCCGTACAACAGCAGCTCGCCTGCCGAGGGCCGCTCGGCAGTGACCGGCGTCGATGCCGACCGCTTCAACTTCAAGGTGCCGACGCTGCGCAACGTCGAGCTGAGCTATCCGTACTTCCACGACGGCGAGGCCAAGACCCTCGAGCAGGCGGTGGACATCATGGGTCGCCTGCAGCTCGGCCGCACCTACAGCCAGGACGAGATCGGCAGCATCGTCGCCTTCCTGAAGACGCTGACCGGCGAGCTGCCGCAGATCGCGATGCCGCATCTGCCGCCGTCGAGCAATGAGACGCCGCGGCCGGAACCCTTCAAGTAAGCGCATCAGAAGGCGTCCACGGGGATGCGCCGCCGCCCGGTGGCGCGTCCCGCGGCAGGGGCTGGTATGGAGGAACTGTTGACGCCGGGACTGGACCGGGTCCAGCATTCGGACATGGACCAGATGAATCCGACCTTCGATGCCCCTGCGGCCGCGCCGACTGCCATGAAAGCCTATTCCTCCGCCGATGCGATCGCCTGCCTGCGCAGCGCGGGCGTGCCCGTCACCCACCAGCGCATCGAGATCGCCCGCGTGCTGTTTTCGGCGCCGGTGCACCTGTCCGCCGACCAGATCTGGGCCAGCGTGCGCGAGCATTCGCCGGACGTGTCCAGGGCGACGGTCTACAACACCTTGCGCCTGTTCAGCGAGAAGCATCTGGTGCGCGAACTCTTCGTGGATCCGCAACGCATCGTGTACGACTCCACCACTTCGCCCCACTTCCACCTCTACAACATGGACACCGGCGAGGTCCGCGACCTGGCCGACGACGAGTTGCGCATCCTCGGCACGCCCCGACTGCCGGAGGGCACCGTGCTGCAGGAAATCGACGTGATCGTGCGCGTTCGCAACCGCCACGACTGACGCACCGCCTGCGGCGCCGTCGAGCGGCGCCGGGGCCATGAATGAAGAGGGCGCTGCAGTGTTGCAGCGCCCTCTGCTTTTCCGTGAGGCGTTTCGGCGCCTTACTGCGTGGTTTCGGGCACGGTCACGAAGCCCATCTTCTCGATGCCGGCGGTGCGCGCCTTGGACATCACGTCGGCGATGGTCTCGTAGCGGGTGTTGCGATCCGCGCGCAGGTGCAGCTCGGGTTGCGGCTGCTGCGCCGCGGCTGCGGCCAGGCGCGCGGGCAGGGCCACCGCGTCGACGCCCTCGTCGTTCCAGTAGATGCGGCCCTCGCCGTCGATCGACACCGACACCGTCTGGGGCTTCTCCTGGGTGGGATTGCTCGAGGCCTGCGGCAGGTCGATCTTGACCGAATGCGTCAGCAGCGGCGCGGTGATCATGAACACGATCAGCAGCACCAGCATGACGTCGATCAGCGGCACCATGTTGATGTCGCTCTGCAGCGGACGCGCGTCGCCCTGGTTGAATCCGCCGAAGGCCATCATGCCGCTCCGTGGCTGCCGGCCGGGGTGCTGCGCGCGACGCGCAGCGCGGCCTCGTGCTGGCTAGCGGCACGCGGGGTCGCCGCGGCGATGCGGGCGCCGGTCGAGAACCAGGCGTGCAGGTCGTGGGCGAAGGCGTCGAGCTCCGAGAGCTCGAGGCGGTTCGCGCGGGTGATGGCGTTGTAGGCGAGCACCGCGGGAATGGCGACGAAGAGGCCGAAGGCGGTCATGATCAGCGCCTCGCCGACCGGGCCGGCGACCTTGTCCAGCGTGGCCATGCCCGAGACGCTGATGTTCACCAGCGCGTGGTAGATGCCCCAAACGGTGCCGAACAGGCCGACGAAGGGCGCCGTCGAGCCGATCGAGGCGAGCACGGTGAGGCCGGACTCGAGCGCGGCGGTCGACAGCGCGATCGACTTGCGCAGCGCGCGGGTGATGACCTCGTCGGCGTCGAGCTTGCCGCCGAGGGTGTCGTTCTGGGTGTGGCGACGAACGTGCTGGGCGGCGGCGGCGCCCTGCTGGGCGAGCGCCTCGAAGGGGGAGTCCGGTGCTGCCTCGGCGAGCAGCTTGAGACCGGCCTCGAGATCGGGCGCGCGCCAGAAGTTCTCCACCGCGTCAGCGTGGCGGCGGGCGCGCAGCTGGCGCAGCGCACGGGTCAGGATCAGGTACCAGCTGGTGATCGACATCAGCAGCAGGATCACCGCCACGCTGCGGATGATGGTGTCGGATTGCGCCCACAGGTGGGCTAGGCCGAAGGCCTGCGAACTGTCCATGTTCAGTTTCCTTGGAGTTTGAAGACGATGGGAACGAGGACCCAGGCCTCGATGGGGGTGTCGCCCCGGCGTGCCGGAACGAAGCGCCAGCGTGCGACCGCCTCCTCGGCGGCGCGGTCGAGGCGCTCCGAGCCGGAGCTTGTGCGCAGTTCGACGCGGGCGGGCTGTCCTTCCGGGGACACCAGCACGCGCAACGTCACCTGGCCTTCCTCGCGCAGCCGGCGCGACAACATCGGGTAGGCCGGGCGCGGGTTGTTGAGGTAGGCGGCGTCGAAACGCGCAGCCGTGACCGCTGCGACGGCCGGCGCAGGCGGGGCGGCTGCGGGCGCGGGCGGGGCGGACGGGGCCGGGGTGGACGGGGCCGGTTCCGGCGCGGCCTCGACCGGTGCGCTGAGCGCGGTCTGCGATTCGGTGACCGGCACCGTTTCCTTCCTGACGGCGGGCTTCGGCGTCGGCTTCCTGGGGGCCGGCTTCGGTGGTGGCGGCTCTTGGCGGCGGACCTCGGGCGGCGGCGGTGCAGGGGGCGGCGGCGCGGGAATGGGCTCCGGCTCCGGTGCGGGAGCGGGTTCGGGTGCCGGGCGGGCGACCGGTTCGGCTTCGATCAGCGCGACCTGGATCGGCACGATCTCGGGCGGTGTCGCCTGCTGGCTTCCGAGGTGGACGAGGGCGGCGAGACCGGCCACATGGGCGCCGGCCACGACCATGGCGAGCAGGGCACGTCGTGCGGGCGAGCCCCGCAGGTTCACCGGCGAACGCGGATCCGCCGTCGGCGCGTCTAAGCCGATCTCCTTACCGGCGCGCCGGGCACTGGAGAGGTCGGACGTTGTGTGCGCGGGCGCGAGCGGGGCGGGAGCGGGTGGCAAGGCCTGGACTGCTGGATGCATCGGTGCGGAGGCAGGAAGGCTGCCTCCGCGGAGGCAGCATGTGGGTCGAAATGCGGAGGGCTCGAACGAGGAGCGCGCGGAATCAGGAGGAGCTGGGTTCCATCTGCGACTGCAGGTAGTTCTGCAGGCCGACACTCTCGATCAGGCCGAGTTGTGTCTCCAGATAGTCGATGTGCTCTTCGGTGTCTTCGAGGATGTGCTCGAACAGTTCGCGCGACACGTAGTCCTTGCAGGACTCGCAATATGCGATCGCCTCGATCAGGTTTTCGCGTCCGCCGAGCTCGAGCTTGAGGTCGCCCTGGATGGCTTCGGGCACGTTCTCGCCGATCAGCAGCTTGTTCAGGTTCTGCAGGTTGGGGAGGCCTTCAAGGAAGAGTACGCGCTCGATCAGCATGTCGGCATGCTTCATCTCTTCGATCGATTCGTCGTACTCATGCTTGCCGAGACGATCGAAGCCCCAGTTCTTGTACATGCGCGCATGCAGGAAGTACTGGTTGATCGCCGTCAGCTCGATGGTCAGCTGCTTGTTGAGGAACTGGATGACCTTCTTGTCGCCTTTCATGTCGCCTCCAGGACGAGTGGGTAAGAGGGCGTCAGGCCTGCGGATCGCGGCCCACCACCTGCGTGCGGCGCCTGGTCTGCGCACACGCGCAGACAATCCCTTGCGCAACGCGCGCAACGACCACACTCGGCGGTGACGCCGAGCACTTGCCGCAGCTCGCGAAGGGTACGGAGCCCGTCGTCGATCGCCTTGTGGATCTGCTTTTCGGTGACGGCGTTGCACACGCACACATACATAGTCTAGCCCTCTTGCCGGAATTTGGCCCCGCGTTGCGCCCGGGAGTCTACTTGGTCAGGATCAGCTTGCCGTTGCGCGTGGCGCGCAGGACGTAGCGGGCGCCCTCGTGGATGATCGTGACCGCAGGCTGGCCGCCAAGCAGCTGGTCGCTGTCCAGTGCGGATGCCCGTGCGTCCTGCCTGCCCTCGTGGCGCGCGCCGACCGCCACGGCGTACGGGGAGTCGATGTCGTTGCGGGGTGATGGCTCGGTCATTTAAAAAGGCGGGTAAAAACAAGAATGATTCGTATTAAACCACAAGAGCGCACGGTCGGCAATGCAGGGCACAAATGTTTGGCGCCAAGCTTGCGGACGACCGGGTGGCCGCGGAGGGCAGGGGGGCGACCGTGGATGTACGCGCCAGGGCCGCGGTCGTCCGCGGCGGATCCGGGCGCGCCCGCGGGTGCGCGGCGATGCCGGAAGCGGCGTTCAGTCGAGCTTGAACAGCACCAGCAGGTCGGGGTGCCGTGCGGCCTCGATCGGAAGGTAGGCGATCGCGCCCGGTGTCGTCAGCACGATGCGCCGGGCATCCTCCTCGTCCGTGGCTTCGCGCGGGGGCTGGGCCCGTCCGGTGAATACCAGCCGCGACCAGTAGGCGCGGATCTGGCTGGGGTTCTTGCGGGTGAGCTGGAGGTAGAAGCGGTCGCGGACAGATCCTGCCGGCAGGTCGACCAGGGTGACCGCGCGTCCGTTGGGCAAAGTGGTGCGACGTCCCAGATAGAGCTGCTCGGCGCTTTCGCGGTCGATTTCGGTGAGGCCGCTCTGGCGCGCCGACACGATCGCCATCGTCTGCGCCTGGGCCGCGCACGACAGCACGAGCAGGACCAGCGCGAAGAGCGCAGCCCGCAAGCCGTGAGGGAAGGCGCGTTCAGAAAACGACATCGATCGAGATGCTCATGAGATTGATTGACTGGCGGTCCAGCCCGGGCGCGAACGGATTGCCGCGCGCGATGAACGTGCCGTATGCACCCGAATCGGTGCGCACGTGGGCGAGCTCCGCCTTGATCGCAGTGTTCCGCCGGACGTCCCAGCGCAGGCCGGCGGTGATGCTGCGCTGCGCTTGATTGCGCGAGCGGTTGAAACCGTCGATGAGCGCGAGTTCGGTCGGGGTGTTCCCTGCGGCGGGATCGACCAGCGGTTCGTCCTGCCACTGGCGCGCGAGGCTGAGGTAGGGCGTGAGGCTGCCGAAACGCCGCCCCACCGCCAGGTAGGCGCCGGTGGAGCTGTTCGCGAAGGCGTTGGCGGTGCTGCGCGCCAGTTCGGCGCTGACCAGCCAGCGGCCGTCGTCCCACTGCAGGCCGAGGGAGCTGAACGTCGCGTCGGCGCCGGTGCCGCTCAACTGCGCCTGCAGCGCCGGGGGCAGCGGGGCGACCAGGGCGCGGTATTCGGACGAGGTCCGGTTCACCGCGAGGTTGGCGCGCGCGTAGCCCGCGCTCAGGCTCAGGCGGCCGGTCTCGACGGTTAGCCGCAGGCCCAGCAGGTCGTCGAGCCGTGCGCGGCCGCCGCCGATGACCGGCACCCGGCTGCGACCTGCGTAGGGGTGGAGTTCGACGAAACTGTTGCCGATCCGGGTCCGGTACAGGAGGTCGATGCCGTCGAGGTCGGCGAAGGGATTGAGGCCATAGACCTCGACTGGTGGACGTACCCACATCTGGCTGTAGTTGATGTCGGCCGTATCCGACAGCATGAAGAACGGGCTGCGCAGGCGTCCGGCGCGCAGCGTCAGCTCATCGGTCAGGGCATGGCTGAGGAACGCCAGTGCGGCACGCGGATCGTAGTCGCCGCGCTGGGTTTCGCGGGTGACGAGCTGGAGCACAGCGGCGTTGCGGTCGCCGAGGCGCAGACCGGCCTGCAGCCCGAGCACCGAGTCGGGGCCGAAGTCGACCTTGTTGCCGCCCGGTGCGTCGATCCCGATGCGGGCGAACTCGAGGCGGTCCGAATCGGTGTAGACCACGCCCGCGGTTGCGAAGCCGGAAAACTGCCACGCGACCTCCGCCTCGGCCGCAGCCGTCAGCGGCAGCGCGGGCAGGGCCGCGAGCGCGAGCATGGCCAGTCGGTGCGACTTCATGAGCGGGATCCCCGGAAGGCCTGCGTGAGCCGGGCGATGGTCGTGGCGCGGTCGACCGGGCGCGAGAACAGGTAGCCCTGGCCGTAGTCGCAACCCATCTCGCTCAGGATCTGCAGCTGGGCTTCGTCCTCGATGCATTCGGCGACCACGGTCATGCCGAGGTCGTGGGCAAGCTCGATGCTGTGGCGAACGATGGCGCGAAGGCGCTCGTCGTGCTTGATGGAATGGACGAAGGAGCCGTCGAGCTTGACCTGGTTGCACGGCATCGTGTGCAGGTAGCTGAGGGTCGAATAGCCGGTGCCGAAGTCGTCGATCAGCACGTCGATGCCGGCGCCGCGCAGCGCGTGCAGGGTGTTGATGGCCGGACCGTCCTGGCGCGCGAGCACGCTTTCGGTGACCTCGAAGCGGATGGCGTTGCGGGGCAGCCCGCTCGCATCGATCGTGGCCAGCAGCTCTTCGGCGAGCTGCGGCCGGGCGAGCTGGCGGGCGGACAGATTCACGCTCACCCGCAGCGGTGCGCCGTTCGGCAGTTGCGGCGTCCACTCGCGCAGGTCGGCGCACACCTGGGCCAGCACGGCCATGCCGATGTCGTGGATCAGGTCCAGCGTCTCGGCGAGCGGGATGAATTCCGCGGGCGGTAGCAAGGAGAGCGTGGGGTGCTGCCAGCGCACCAGGGCCTCGAAGCTGGTCGACTGCCGTGTCTCGAGATCGACGATGGGCTGGTAGAACACCGTCAGGCCGCCGGTCTTCAGCGCGGCGCGCAGCTCGGCCTCGATCTGCAGCACGCGCACCGCCTGGGCATGCATCTCGGCGTGGAAGAACTCGATCGACGCGGTTTCGCTGCGGCGCGCCTTGTGCAGGGCGTTGTCGGCATCGCGCAGCAGGGATTGCGCATCATCGCGGTCATTGTCGCTAAGGGCGACGCCGACCCGGCAGCGCGGATGCAGGACCTGGTCGGTGCTGCTCGCGGCGAAGGCGGGCAGGGCGACCAGGCCCTCGCAGATGCGCAGGGCCTCGATCGAGCCGTCGACACCGTTGAGCAGCACCGCGAACTGGTCTCCGCCCACGCGCGCGCAGACGTCGCCCTGCCGCATCAGGGAGGCGATGTGGGCCGCGACCCGGCGCAGGAGTTCATCGCCCACGGCGTGGCCGTAGCTGTCGTTGACCAGGCTGAAGCGCTCGAGGTTGATCGCGAGCACGGCGAGCTGGCGGATGTCTCCGCGCCGGCGCTGGGCGAGGGCGCGATTGACGTGCTCGATGAACATCGCGCGGTTGGGCAGGCCGGTGAGGCCGTCGTGCAGCGCGTCGTGCACCAGCTGCTCCTCGGCGCGCTTGCGCAGGTTGATGTCGCCCAGCGAGCCGGCCATGCGGAAGGCGCGCAGTTCCTTGTCGCGGCTGGCCACGCCGCGCATCAGCACCCAGTGGTACTCGTCGTTGGGCAGGCGGACGCGGAATTCCACCATGAATTGCGAGCTGTCGCCCTTCAGGTGGCTGATCATGCGCTGGCGGTAGGTCTCGACCTCGTGCGGGTGGATGAAGTCGAGGAAGGCTTCCGGGGCGCTCGGCATGGAACCGGGCGGCACGCCGAGGATCTGGCAGAAGCGGTCGGAGTAATACACCGTGCCGGCGCGCAGGTCCCAGTCCCACAGACCGTCGTTCGCACCGCGCACGGCCATCGCGTGGCGCTCCTCGCTGGCTTGCAGGCGCTCGGCGGTGTGCTGCAGCTCGGCCACGCGCTGCTGCAGGGTTGCGGCCATGATGTTGAAGTGGCGGGCGATCACCGCCAGCTCGTCGTGGCCGTGCGCCCGGACGCGGTAGTCGAGGCGCCCGTCCGCGATCGCCTTGCTGCCCTCGAGCAGGCGCTGCAGGTTGCGGGTCAGGAAATAGCCGATGGTCGACAGCAGGATGAAGGTGAGCGCGATTTCGACGATCGCGATCACCAGGCCCTGCTCCATGATCGCCCGCCGCGCAGCGGCCAGCACCGAGACGGACACCCCGAACTGCAGGATGCCGACCTCGTTCCTGGCCAGCAGCAGGGGGCGGCGCACATGCACGACCTCTCCCGCGCTGACCACGCCGGCGAGGAAGCTCTTGCGGTGCTCGCTCGGTTCGGGCAGGTGCGCCATGTAGGGCAATCCGGCCGACACGAGCAGGCGGTCGCCCGGGCCGGCGATGCGGACGTAGACGAGCCCTTCCTCCGCATCGGTGAGCAGTTCGCCGAGCACGTCCTGGAGCACGTCGAAGCGCTGCTGCTCGCCGTAGGCGGTCGCCATGGCGTGGAGCATGCTCGCGTTCTGGGTGATGGTGGTATCCAGGCTGGCCGACACCGCGTTGTTCATCAGGCGCATGCTGTTGGCCAGCAGCAGGCTCAGCAGCACGACCTGTACCGCCGTGCTGGCGAGCAGCAGGCGGACGCGGATCGACGATTGGCGAAAGGGAAACAGCATCGGGTGGATTCGGCGACGGGGGCGGGTTCGGGGTCAGCGGCGCGCAAGCCGGCGTACCGCCGTAGAGGCCGCGATCCGGCCCTCGCTCGCGAAGTTCTCCAGGTTGGCTTCGATATCGTCCGGGTCGTACAGGTAGTTCACCATCATCCCCCAGGACTGCTTCAGTCCTTTTTCGGACTTGTCCGCCAGCCAGTCGAGGCGCTCGACGCGGGCGCCATTGCCGAGGTGGAAGCGGGCGACCGAGTCCACCGGTTTGTCGCCCCGGCGCGCTTCGAGCAGGTAGCGCGCGGCCAGGCGCAGCAGCGGCTCGCGCAGCGCCGCACCGATGCCCTCGTCCAGCGCCCATGCGTTGTCGCCCTCGAGCATGGCGGCGAGGATCGGCGCATCCGCGCCGTTGATGCCGAGTGCGGCGAGGCGCTTCCAGTCGGCCGGCGTGATCGCGGCGGCGAACTCTTCGGGGTTGCGCTGCACCCAGCGCACGAGGCCGGGGATGGGCGACAGCGTGGCAAAGGTCTTCAGGCGCGGGAAGTCGCGCTTGAGGTCGTCGATCACGCGCTTGAGCAGGAAGTTGCCGAAGCTCACGCCGCGCAGGCCCTTCTGCGTCGCACTGATTGAATAGAAGATCGCGGTGTTCGCCCGGCTCGCGTCGGCGAGCGGCGCCTCGATGTCGAGCAGGCGCTGCACGTCGTCGGCGATCTCCTCGAGCAGGGCCACCTGCACGAAGATCAGCGGCTCGAGCGGCATGCGCGGGTGGAAGAAGGCATAGCAGCGGCGATCGGAGTCGAGCCGGTTCTTGAGATCCTTCCATGAGCGGATCTCATGCACCGCTTCATATTCCACCAGCCTCTCGAGCAGCGCGGCGGGCGAGCTCCAGGTGATGCGCTGCAGCTCGAGGAAGCCGACGTCGAACCAGGCCGACAGGCGGGTCTCGAGTTCGCGGTCGAGCGGCTTGAGCAGCGGATCCTCGGTGACGAAGCGCAGCAGGTCGGCGCGCAGGTCGACCAGGAACTTGACCCCCTGCGGGATGGCGTTGAACTGGGTCAGGATGCGCAGGCGGCGCGAGCGCAGCGCGGTGCGCAGGCGCGCCTCGGCGTCCCACTGGGCGGGCGTGCCGACCGCGGCCTGGTAGGCCTCGTGGGCGCTCGCCACTTGCTGCGGGTCCGGGCCGAAGCCATGGGCGATCAGCTTCAGGAAGGCATGGCGACCCGCGTCGTCGAGGCGCAGGTAGGTCTCCGCCAGCCGGGCCGCGCGCTGACGGGTGGATACCTCGCCACCGCGTCCTTCGGCGCATTCCTGCAACTGGACGCGGATACGCTCCAGATCGTCCGCTTCCGGTGGCTTGCCGAAGTGCGTGGCACTGGCTACCAGCTCGCGCACCTTGCTTAGCCCGCGAGATACCAGTCCTGCCCCCGCCATCGTGTCCTCCTGCCCGATTCAGCTTAGATATTTTGCTGCGATCATAGCGCCCTTTGGGGACAAGCTGCCGCGATCGGTTTCCTGCCCATGTGCGAATTTCACGGATGCTGTGCAATATTCCGCACCCCCCGGTCGTGCTTGTGCGCCGACCCTCGATATGCCATCTTGAATCCGGCATGCGATCGTGAATGCCCGTCACGTCGTTACGGGCGCGGGCGATGGGGACCGATGGCGAGATGTCGCTACGACTGCTGGTGGTGATTCCGGAAGACGAGAGTGCGGTCGAGCGCGAACTCGCCGCCACGCATTCGCCCGCGTTGCGGGTGGTCGGGCGTGCATGCACCGAAAGCCAGGCATTGCAGAGTTATTTCCGCTGTGCGCCGGACGTGGTCGTCCTCGAATGCAGGCTCGCGCCGGAGGAGCCGGCGCGACTCGTTGGCCTTCTCAAACGGGTGGCGCCCGGCAGCTGCATCGTCGCCCTGGTGCCGGCGGAGGACTCGGTGGCCGCCTCTGCCGCGCGTGCGCTCGGTGCGGACGCGATCGGGCTGCTCGCCGAGCTTCCCGTCCTGCTCGGCCGCCTGTCCGCCGCCGCCGCGGTCTGAACGCGCCGCCTCAGCCCGCGGCGCGCCGCGAGACCGCTGCCAGCATCAGGCCGCCGACCGCCACCATCGGCACGCACAGCCACTGCGCGGTCGACAGTCCGAGCGACAGGGTGCCGAAGATGCCCGGATCGGGCGTGCGGAAGAATTCGGCGACGAAGCGCAGGCTGCCGTAGCCGATCAGGAATAGCGCCGAGACCGCGCGCAGCGGCCGCGGGCTGGCGGAGTAGAACCACAGGATCAGGAACAGCAGCAGGCCTTCGCCCGCGGCCTGGTAGAGCTGGGAAGGGTGGCGCGGCACCGCGTCCACCCACGGGAACACCATGGCCCACGGCAGCTCGCCGTCCACCGGCCGGCCCCACAGCTCGCCGTTGATGAAGTTGCCGATCCGCCCCGCGGTCAGCCCGGTGGGCACCAGCGGCGCGATGAAGTCGGTGACCTCCCAGAAGCCCTTGCCGTGGCGGTGGCCGTACAGCCACATCGCCCCCAGAACGCCGAGGAAACCGCCATGGAAGCTCATGCCGCCCTTCCACACCGCGAGGATCTCGCCCGGGTTTGCAAGGTAGTAGCCGGGCTGGAAGAACAGCACCTCGCCCAGCCGCCCGCCCACGATCACCCCGATCACGCCGTACAGCAGCAGGTCGTCGATCGCCTGCGCGTTCCAGCCCAGCTCCGGGCGGCGGCGGGCATGGATGCGCCCGAGGACGACGAAAAGCACGAAGGCCACCAGGTACATCAGGCCGTACCAGCGCACCGAGAGCGGGCCGAGGGAAAGGGCGACGGGGTCGAACTGAGGGTGGATCAGCATGGAGAGGTGTGGTCGATGGCGGAGAGGAGGGGGTGCCGCCCTGTGCGCGACACCCTTGCCGGCCGGGCGTCAGTCGAACTGCTTGCGGAAGGCCGCGAATTCGTTGCGCAGCGCGTCGAGGTCCTCGCGCAGACGCTGCAACTCGTCCTCGAGTTCCGCGATCCGTCCGCGTCCGCCGCCCGCGCTGCCCCCCGCCGACTGCGCCTCCGCCATCTCCTGCACCGCCGCCTCGCCGCCGAGCAGATGCACGTGGCGGGTTTCCTTGGTCCCGGGCGCGCGCGGCAGGGCCGCCGCCAGCGGCGGGTACTTCTCCGCCAGATGCTCCAGCACCGCCTCGACCGCGGCGACGTCGTCGAATCGATGCAGGCGCTCGCAGCGCTGGCGCAGCTCGCCGGCGGTCTGCGCGCCGCGCAGCATCAGGATGGCCAGCACCGCCTGTTCGGCCGGTGGCAGCGAGTGACGCAGGCGCACCAGATGCTCGTACTTGGCGACGCGTGCGCTCGCCTGGTCGCGCTTGGAGACCAGGCGGCGGGCGATCAGGCTGTCGACCGCGGCCTGTACCTCGGCCTCGCTCAGGCTCATGACTGGCTCGCGCGCGGTGAGCTGGTTGCAGCCGGTGGTGATGGCGTTGATCGACAGCGGGTAGGCGTCGGGGGTGATGAAGGATTTCTCGATCAGCACGCCCAGCACCCGGATCTCGTTGGCGTCCAGGTCGAAGCCGGCTTCCTTGTCCGTGTCGGCAGCGGGGGTCGGGTCGTGCATGGGCGCTCCTGGCGGGTGACGAGACTGCGGATGATACGCATGCTTCGCCGTGCGCGTTAGAATCAAGACCTTTCCTGCTGATTTTCCGGAGCGCTTCCATGCCCCAGTACCGTTCCCGCACCTCCACCGCCGGCCGCAACATGGCGGGCGCCCGCGCCCTGTGGCGCGCCACCGGCATGAAGGACGAGGACTTCAGCAAGCCGATCATTGCGATCGCCAACAGCTTCACGCAGTTCGTGCCCGGCCACGTCCACCTCAAGGACCTCGGCCAGCTCGTCGCGCGCGAGATCGAGGCCGCCGGCGGCGTCGCCAAGGAATTCAACACCATCGCGGTCGATGACGGCATCGCCATGGGCCACGGCGGCATGCTGTATTCGCTGCCCTCGCGCGAGCTCATCGCCGACAGCGTCGAGTACATGTGCAACGCGCACACCGCCGACGCCCTGGTGTGCATCTCGAACTGCGACAAGATCACCCCGGGCATGCTGATGGCCGCGCTGCGCCTCAACATCCCGGCGATCTTCGTCTCCGGCGGCCCGATGGAGGCCGGCAAGGTCAAGTGGGAAGCCAAGGTCATCTCGCTCGACCTGGTCGATGCGATGGTCAAGGCCGCCGACAAGAGCTGTTCGGACGAGGAAGTCGACGCCATCGAGCGCTCGGCCTGCCCGACCTGCGGCTCGTGCTCGGGCATGTTCACCGCCAACTCGATGAACTGCCTCACCGAGGCGCTCGGCCTGTCACTGCCCGGCAACGGCACCACGCTCGCCACCCACGCCGACCGCGAGCGCCTGTTCAAGGAAGCCGGTCGGCGCATCGTCGATCTCGCCCGGCGCTACTACGAGAAGGACGACGCCGCGGTGCTGCCGCGCTCGATCGCCAGCTTCAAGGCCTTCGAGAACGCGATCAGCCTCGACGTCGCCATGGGCGGTTCCACCAACACCGTGCTCCATCTGCTCGCCGCGGCGCGCGAGGCCGGCGTCGACTTCACGATGAAGGACATCGATCGCATCAGCCGCCGCGTGCCCTGCCTGTGCAAGGTCGCGCCCGCCGTGGCCGACGTGCACATCGAGGACGTGCATCGCGCCGGCGGCATCATGAGCATCCTCGGCGAACTCGACCGAGCCGGCCTGCTGCACACCGACGTGCCCACCGTGCACAGCGCGTCGATGGCCGAGGCCCTCGCCAAGTGGGACATCAAGCGCACTTCCGACGAGGCGGTGCACACTTTCTACCGCGCCGCGCCCGGCGGCGTGCCCACCCAGGTCGCCTTCAGCCAGGACCGGCGCTGGAAGGCGCTCGACGCCGACCGCCAGCACGGCATCATCCGCAGCAAGGAACATGCCTTCACCGCCGACGGCGGCCTCGCAGTGCTGTACGGCAACATCGCCGAGAAGGGCTGCATCGTGAAGACCGCCGGCGTGGATGAATCGATCTGGAAGTTCACCGGCAAGGCCCGCGTGTACGAGAGCCAGGAAGACGCTGTCGACGGCATCCTCGGCGAGCAGGTGCAGGCCGGCGACGTGGTGGTGATCCGCTACGAAGGCCCCAAGGGCGGCCCCGGCATGCAGGAGATGCTGTATCCGACCTCCTACCTCAAGAGCCGCGGCCTGGGTGCGCAGTGCGCGCTGCTCACCGACGGCCGCTTCTCCGGCGGCACCTCCGGCCTGTCGATCGGCCACGCCTCGCCCGAGGCGGCCTGCGGCGGCGCTATCGCGCTGGTCGAGGACGGCGACACCATCGAGATCGACATCCCGAACCGCCGCATCCACCTCGCGATCGACGACGGCGAACTCGCCCGCCGACGCGCGGCGATGGACGCCAGGGGCGCGGCGGCGTGGAAGCCGGTGCAGCGCGAGCGCGTGGTCTCGGCCGCGCTGCAGGCCTATGCCGCGCTCACCACCTCGGCCGACACCGGCGCGGTGCGCGACGTCACCCAGGTCCAGCGCTGATCGACCGGCGCTGATTGACCCCTCGTCGGCCGCTCACTACCATCGCCGCCATGGATACCGAACTCGCCCAGCTCGAAGCCCAGCTCGAGCAGATGATCAGCCGCTATGAACGCCTGAAGTCCGACAACGCCGCCCTGCGCGGCCGCGTCGTCCAGCTCGAGGGCGAGAATCGCCGGCTCGCCGACAAGGTCCGCCTCGCCGCGGACCGCCTCGAGAGCCTGCTCGACAAACTGCCGGAGGCCTGAAGTGATGTCCGCCGACCACCTCGACATGATGCTGCTGGGGAAGGAGTACCGCATCTCCTGCACCCCGGAGAGTCGCGATGAGCTCCTCGCCACCGTCGCCTATCTGGACGACAAGTTCCGCGAACTGGGGGCGAAAACCAACTCTTCCGGCGAGAAGCTCGCGGTCATGACCGCGCTCAACATCGCCCACGAGTTCCTCCAGTACCAGCGCGGAAACGGGTTTGACATGCCGGGCATGAAGCGTAGAATCGGACTCATGAAAGCGCGCCTCGACGGGGTGCTCGGCCAGCAGGACAAGCTCTTCTGAGCCTTCGTCGTACTGACCGGACAAGCCGGCTGATGCGCAAAGATCAATCCCCTGCAGTGTTCGTTGAAGTCGTAGACTCCTTGAACCAATAGTCGAGAGACTCGGTCGCTGACCATAGATGCCGCTGGTGTGAACGCCCCTAGACGGGTGATCCTGAAGCGGAAGGGACGCGGCCTCCCTGAACCCAAGGTTCAGGATGCCCGGCGGAGACGGCACAGGCGGGGGGCCTTAAAAGAGGGCGCGGTGAGCGATCATCGCGCCCTCTTCGCGTCCACGCTTCGCCGGCGCGCCCAGCGCTTCATGGTGCACTGCAAACTCTTAACGCCATCTTTACGCGTGCCGGCCTAGCATCTGCAGCACTGACGTACTTCAGCGGTCCTCGCCGCCTTTGCTGCAATGCAAGCCTATTTTCCCGTCCTCGGTGTGCTCGGCATGATGCTGATGCTGTTCGGGCTGGTGATGGGCTTTCCGCTCGCGGTGTCCTTCTTCCTCGACGACGGTGCCACGGCGGCCTACGACCTCGCCATTCTCGCCACCTTCGCCACCGGCCTGCTTGCCTGGGCCGGCACCCGCGGCCGGCGGCGCGACCTGCAGGTCTCCGACGGTTTCCTGCTGGTGGCCGCCACCTGGCTGATCACGCCGGTGTTCGGCGCGCTGCCGCTGGTGTTCTACCTGCCCGGGCTGTCCTTCACCGACGCCTACTTCGAGGCCGCCTCCGGGCTCACCACCACCGGGGCCACCGTGCTCACCGGGCTGGACCAGCTCCCGGTGTCGATCAACCTGTGGCGCTGCTTCATGCACTGGGTGGGCGGCATGGGCGTCATCGTGCTGATGGTGGCCGTGCTGCCCCTGCTGGGCATCGGCGGCCGGCAGATCTTCCGCGCCGAGACGCCGGGGCCGATGAAGGAATCCAGTCTCACCCCGCGTATCGCCGAGACCGCCAAGGGCCTGTGGAGCGTCTATGTCGTGCTCACGATCGCCTGCGGACTGGCGCTGTGGCAGGCCGGCATGGCGCCCTGGGATGCGGTGATCCACGCCTTCTCGATCATGGGCCTGGGCGGCTTCTCCACCCGCGACGCCAGTCTCGGCGCCTTCGACAGCGTGCCGATCGAGACCGTCACCATCGTGTTCGCGCTGCTGTCCGGGATCAATTACGCCACCCACTACCTCGCCCTGGTGCACCGCACGCCGCGCCCCTACGGCCGGGACCCCGAGCTGCGCTGGTTCTTCGGCGTGCTCGCGGTCACGGTCATCTTCCTCACCGTCTACCTGCTCGAGGGCGGCGCCTACCGGGACGGCGCGCTGGCGTTCCGCCACGTTTCCTTCCATGCCGTCTCGCTCGCCACCTCGCTCGGCCTGGCCACCTACGACTACACGGTGTGGCCGATGTTCGCGCAGCTGTGGATCCTGTTCCTGAGCAGCTTCGCCGCGTGTTCGGGCTCGACCGGTGGCGGCATCAAGATGATGCGCGCGATCATCCTGTACAAGCAGGTGCATCGCGAGATCGTGCGCTCGCTGCACCCGAGCGCGGTCGTGCCGCTGCGCCTGGGCACGCAGCGCGTCTCCGACAACGTGCTGCATGCGGTGCTGGCCTTCAGCTTCATGTACATGGTCAGCATCGTCAGCCTGACCCTGGTCCTGGCGGCCTCGGGTATGGACCTGGTCACCGCGTTCTCGGGGGTGGTGGCCTGCATCAACAACGCCGGGCCGGGCCTGGCCGCGGTGGGGCCGGCGGGCAACTACCAGGGGCTGAGCGACTTCCAGACCTGGGTGCTGAGCTTCGCGATGATCCTCGGCCGGCTGGAGATATTCACCCTGCTGGTGGTGCTGATGCCGGCGTTCTGGCGGCGGTGAGCGGGTCGAGCACCAGCCGGTAGCCCACGCCCGGTTCGGTGAGGATGTGGACCGGCAGGCGCGGATCGGGCTCGAGCTTGCGCCGCAGTCCGGCCATGTACACGCGCAGGTAATGGGCGTGCTCGACGTGGTTGGGTCCCCAGGCCCCGGCGAGCAGCTGGCGCTGGGTCACCACCCGACCCGCGGCGGCGGCGAGCAGGCCGAGCAGGCGGAACTCGATCGGGGTCAGGTGCACCGTTTCGCCGGCGCGCGTGACCCGCCGCTGCTCGAGATCGAGCTCGACCTCGCCGAAGACCACCCGCGCCGCCGCCTGCGGCGGCCGCATCGCCCGCCGCAGCAGCGCGCGTACGCGGGCGAGGAGTTCGCCGACGCCGAAGGGCTTGGCCAGGTAGTCGTCGGCACCGGCGTCCAGCGCCGCCACCTTGTCGGCCTCGTCGCTGCGCGCCGACAGCACCAGCACCGGCATGCCGCTCCAGGCGCGCAACTCGGCGAGCACGGCCATGCCGTCGCCGTCGGGCAGGCCGAGGTCGAGCACCAGCAGGTCGGGGCGGCGGCTGGCGAGTTCGATGCGACCGCGCTCGCACGATGCGGCCTCGTGCACCGTGCAGCCTTCGGATTCGAGCGCCGCGCGCACGAAGCGACGGATGCCGGCGTCGTCCTCGACCAGCAGCACGACCGGGGCGGGGGCACTCTTCATCGCCCGGCCTCCGTTCCGTCACCTTCGGGCGGCGGCAGTTCGGGCTGTGGCGGCAGCGGCAGGCGCAACGTGAAGCAGGCGCCGCCGCCCTCGCGGTTGCGCGCCGCCACGGTGCCGCCGTGCGCCTCGACGATCGCGCGCACGATCGCCAGGCCGAGGCCGGTTCCGGCATCTCCCGTCGGCGCCGGGGTGGCGGACGGGGGATGGGGGGCGCGCACGAAGCGCTCGAAGATGGCCTGCTCGCGCCCGGGCGGCAGGCCGCAGCCGTCGTCGCAGACGCTGATCGATACCGATCCGGCGCTCGTGCGTGCGGAGAGCGTTATCCGGCCGCCCGCGGGCGTGTGCGAGATCGCGTTGTCGAGCAGGTTGCAGATCACCCGTTCGATCAGTGCCCCATCGGCCTGCAACAGGGGCAGTTCGTCGGGCAGGTCGAGCGTCACCACGTGCTGGCGCAGCGCATGGGCGCGTGCCCGCAACGCGCTGCCGACGGGCTCGTCCACCGCCAGCCAGTCGAGCCTCAGGCGCGGGTTCTCCGACTGCAGGCGGGCAAGGTCGAGCAGGTCGCGGGCGAGTGCGTGGGTGCGCAGCGCCTCGGCGCGGATCGCTTCGGCCAGCTCGGCCTGCGCCGGCGGCAGCGGCGGCCCGGCCAGGGGCAGCGATTCTGCCAGCCCGGCGAGCGCGGTGAGCGGCGTGCGCAGGTCGTGCGACAGCGAGGCGAGCAGGGTGTTGCGCAGGCGTTCCGATTCCACCGCGAGGCGTGCCTGCGCGGCTTCTTCCGCACGCGCCTCCGCGGTGTCGCGCTCGCGGCGCAGGCGGGCGACGAGTTCGGCGGTGGTCAGCGCGACCGCGAGCAGCACCGCGAAGGTCAGCAGGTACTGCAGGTCCGACACCGCGAGCGTGAAGTGCGGATGCACGAAGAAGAAGTCGAACAGCGCCACCGACAGGAAAGCGGCGAACACCGCCGGCCCGCGCCCGAGCCGGATCGCCGCGAACAGCACCGCGAGCGGGAACAGCATCGCGATGTTGGCGAGGTCGAACTGGCCGAGCAGCGGCGCACCGAGGAGGGCGATCGCGATCACCGCAAGCGCGGCCTTCGCGTAGTCGAGCCAGGGAGGGGGACGCATCGCGACCGGGCGGAGGGCGGACTTCAGCGCGCGACGGTGGCGGCGTCGATCGCGCGCAGCGTGTCCACCAGCGTGGCGCGCAGCGGGCCGGCGACGGCCAGCCCGCGCTCCGCCGCCTGGCGCGCCTCGGCGGGGCGCCCGAGCGCCAGCAGCACGCGGGCGCGGTTGTTGTGTGCCGCGGCCTGGCCGTGGGTGTCGGCGGCGCGGCCGAAGGCCGCCTCAGCGCCGGCCAGGTCGCCGAATGCATGGAGGGCGTTGCCCAGGCCCATCTGCAGCGTGTAGCTGTGCGGCCAGCGCTGCAGGCCCGCGCGATACGCGGTGGCCGCCGCCTCGGGCGCGGCCGCGCGCTCGAAGGCGACCAGGGCTTCGGTGTCGGCGGCCTCGGTCGCGGTCGCGGCCAGCCTGTCCGGGGGCAGGGCGACGAAGGCCCAGTGTCCGCCACGTTTCCAGGTGTGCTCGAAGGTGCGCAGGGCGAGTGCCTGGCGCTTCATCGGCCCGGAGCGCAGCAGGATCTCGCCGGCGTCGAGGTCGTAGCCGACCGCCACCGCGTAGTGCCAGGACGGCGCCCACGACAGGCCGAGGTTCTGCAGCACGACCACCGGATGGCCGGCGGCGAGTTCGCGGAACAGGGCTTCGAGCGTGCCCGGGATCAGGGTCGCGACCGCGCCGCTGCGGCGCGCGCCGGCGAGCATCTCGATCTGCAGCGAACCTTCGCGGCCGGGCAGGAAGACGCGGCCGACCAGATCCTCCGGCCGTGTCGGCAGGCCGGCAGCCGACAGGGTGGTGGCGAGCGCCGCCGGGCCGCAGAAGTGGCTGTCGTCGGGGAAGAAGGGCGTGCCGGCGAGCTCCACGCGGGCGGGCAGGCCGGCGGGCGGCTGCGCCAGCAGGGCCGGCGTCTGGGTGGCGCAGCCACCCGCCAGCAGCGCCGCCAGCAGCAGGACGAGCACGAGCAGGGCGGAAAGGCGCGATTGCGGCACGCGGCCCGCTGCCGCAGCGCCCCGGACACCGGCAGCCATGCCTCGTCAGCGCGCCGATCGGGTGAAGGGGAAGACCTTGGTCAGGCCGAGGATGTCGGTCACCAGCAGGACGAAGAACACCAGCAGGATGGCGCCGATGATGCCGCCGGCCGGCGCGCTGTCGATCTGCTCTGCCAGGCGCGTCGCCTCGGCGTCGGTGAGCGCGGCGATGCGTTCCTGGGCGAGCGCGGGATCGACGCCCTGGCGCAGCATCTCGGCACGCACGTCGTCGCGGGCGAGCGCCGCGGCGAGGCGGGCGTGGCCCGATTCCGCCTGCGATGCGGTGGCGAGGCGGGCCGCTTCCTCGGTGGAGACGAGCGCGGCCTGTGCGGACTGGATGGCGGTGACGTTGAGGACGCTGACGCTGAGCACTACGGCAAGCAGGCGCTGGATTCGTTTCATTGTTTTTTTCCTCGATGGGTTGCGGGACGGATGGGCCGTGGTCTAAGGGGACGGCGGTCGACAACTATAGGCGATCCGCATCCACGCGGAGAGCCGACAGGGCCGGGAATATTGCTTCCAGTTGCTTCTGCGGGGGGGCGGTTGCGCCCGTGTGCCGCAGCTCCGGCTTGCCGGCGGAGGGCGGGCTGGTTGATAGTTCACAGTTTTCCCGGTCGGCGCGGCGGCGCGCCCGTCGATCGAAAACCGGAACAAGAGAGAACCCCATGGATGTAGACATATGGTGGCTCGCCTACCCCGTGCTCGGGGCGGTGGTGGGCTTTTTTGCCGGCCTGCTCGGCGTGGGCGGCGGCGGCATCATGGTGCCGATGCTGACGACCTTCTTCCTGGCGCAGGATTTTCCGCGCGACCAGGTGGTGCACATGGCGCTCGGCACCTCGATGGCGGCGATCGTGCTGACCTCGGTGTCCAGCCTGCGCGCCCATCATGCGCATGGCGCGGTGCGCTGGGACGTGGTGCGCCTGATCACGCCCGGCATCCTGCTCGGCACCTTCGGCGCCACCTTCGTCGCCGCGCGCGTCGACACCGTGCCGCTGGCGATCTTCTTCGCGGCGTTCATGGCCTACGTGTCGATGCAGATGCTGCTCAACATCAAGCCCAAGCCCTCGCGCGAGCTGCCCGGGCCGGTCGGCATGAGCGCGGCCGGGCTGGGCATCGGCGGCATTTCGGCCCTGGTGGCGATCGGCGGCGGCTCGCTGTCGGTGCCGTTCATGACCTGGTGCAACGTCAAGATGCAGAACGCGATCGGCACCTCGGCGGCGATCGGCCTGCCGATCGCGCTCGCCGGTACCGTGGGCTACCTGGTCAACGGCTGGGGGGCGCCGGGCACGCCGGCGCTGACCCTGGGCTACATCTACCTGCCGGCGCTGGTGCTGGTGTCGGTGGTGAGCATGTTCTTCGCGCCGCTCGGCGCGAAACTCGCCCACCGCCTGCCGGTGGCGACGCTGAAGAAGGTGTTCGCCGGCGTGCTGATGCTGCTGTGCGCGAAGATGCTGCACAGCCTGTTCGGTTGAGGAGGATGCGATGAGCTGGACGATGTGGCTGGCCTTTCTTGCCGCGGCGATGGTGATCGCGGTGTCGCCCGGTCCGGGTGCGGTGCTGTCGATGTCCACCGGCCTGCGCTACGGCTATGGCGCCGCGCTGCGCGCGATCACTGGCCTGCAGATCGCGCTGCTGCTGCAGCTGTGCGTGGTGGCGCTCGGCCTCGGCGCCGTTCTCGCGACCTCGGAGACGGCGTTCGCGGTGGTGAAGTTCGCCGGTGCGGCCTATCTGGTGTGGCTGGGCGTGAGCAAGTGGCGGGCGCCGCCGGAGCCGATCGGCGGGGACGGCGAGGGGCTGCGCGTGCAGTCGCGCCGCCAGCTCTACGCCCAGGGCATCCTGGTGAACCTGACCAACCCCAAGGCGATCGTGTTCATCGCCGCCCTGGTGCCGCAGTTCATCGTCCCGGACCGGCCGCAATTGCCGCAGTTCGCGATCATCGGCGTCACCATGGTCGCGGTCGATACGATGGTGATGTCCTGCTACGCGCTGCTCGCCACCCGCTTCCGCCCGCTGCTGCGCAACCCGCGCCTGCTGCGCGTGCAGAACCGCGTGTTCGGCGGGCTCTTCGTCGGTGCGGGGGCGATGCTGGCGGTGTCGAGCCGCTGATCGACGGGGTGGTGCCCGGGTCGGGTGTCTTCCGGGCGGGAAGGCGCGCCGCCGCTAGCGCGACTCGCCCGCCCCGGCCAGCGCGTTGCGCAGCGCGTCGAGGTTGGCGCGCATCATCCGCAGGTAGCTCGGTGCCGGTCCGTCGGCTGACGACAGCGCGTCCGAATACAGCGTGCCGCCCACCTGGGCGCCGCTTTCGCTGCGGATGCGCTCGATCAGGCGCGGGTCGGCCACGTTCTCGATGAACACCGCCGGCACCTTTTCGGCCTTCAGCTGCCGGATCAGGCGCGCGACGCCCTGGGCGGTGGGTTCGGCGTTGTTCGCCACGCCCACCGGGGACAGGAAGCGGATGCCGTAGGCGCGGCCGAAATAGCCGAAGGCGTCGTGCGAGCTCACCACCTTGCGCCGCTCGGCCGGCAGCGCGGCGAAGGCCGCGCGGATCTCGGCGTCGAGCGCCTCGAGCTCGCCATCGTAGCGTTCGGCATTGGCGCGGTAGGTGCTCGCGCCCTCCGGATCGGCCCTGGCCAGCGCCTCGGCGATGTTGGCGACATAGCGGCGGGTGTTGGCGACGTCCTGCCAGGCGTGGGGGTCGACCGCCTTGCCGGCGTGGCCGTGATCGTGGCCGTGACCGTCGTCCTTCGCCATCGCCAGGGTGGCGACGCCTGCGCTGGCCACTACCACCGTGCCCTTGTAGCCGCCGGCGCGCGCCAGGCGCACCATCCAGTCGTCGAAGCCCAGGCCGTTGACCACCACCAGTGCGGCGGCGCCGATCTCGCGTGCGTCGGACGGCCGCGGCTGGAAGGCGTGGGCGTCCTCGTCCGGGCCGACCAGCGTGCGGACCTTGACCCGCTCGCCACCGACCTGGTGCACCAGATCGCCGAGGATGCTGAAGCTGGTGCTGACCTCGAGCGCCTGGGCATGTGCGGCGGCGCTCAGCACGAGGGCGGTGCAGGCGGTGGCGAGCGCGCGCAGGCTGCGGCGCAGGGTGGGGGCGTGGCGTGTGGTCGTCATCGGCTTCGGGGGGATTGGAATGGGAACAGGCGAGCTGCAACTGCGGTTGATGTTTCCCGGCGGGTCAGGACTCGAGATGCCGGCGTACCGGCAGCCGGCCGGCGAGCAGGCCGCCCGGCGCGGCCAGCAGGGATACGAAATACACCATGCCGCACACCAGCACGATCGCCGGTCCGGCGGGCACATCGGCATGGAAGGACAGCAGCAGTCCAGTCGCGCCGCTGCCGAAGGCGAACAGCACCGCGAGCAGCAGCAGCATCGGCAGCCCCTTCGCCCACAGGCGGGCGGCGGCCGAGGGCAGGATCATGATGCCCACCGCCATCAGCGTGCCCAGGGCGTGGAAGCCGCTCACCAGGTTGATCACCACCAGCATCAGGAAGCCGTAGTGCGCGACCGGCGACCAGCGGCTCACCCCGCGCAGGAAGGCGGGGTCGAAGCATTCCATCACCAGCGGGCGGAACAGCACCGCGAGGC
Source organism: Rhodocyclaceae bacterium (assembly GCA_029982755.1). Taxonomy (GTDB): domain Bacteria; phylum Pseudomonadota; class Gammaproteobacteria; order Burkholderiales; family Rhodocyclaceae; genus Thauera. The sequence goes on along the minus strand of JARRBR010000005.1, from coordinate 8,830 downwards.
ACACCAGGGTGACGCTGGCGATGCCGGCGATCAGCAGCAGCGAGGCGTCGTCGAGCGCCAGTACCGAGCCGAACAGCACGTGCAGCAGGTCGAGGTTCCTGCCGCGCAGCGACACGATCATCACCCCGGCAGCGAGCGACAGGAGGTAGAAGGCGGCGAGGCTGGCGTCCTCCTTGAGCACCGAGGCGCGGGTGACCACGCCGGCGGCTAGCACCACCACCAGGCCGGCGACGATGCCGCCCACCGTCATCGCGCCCAGCGACAGGCCGAAGGCGAGGTAGCCGAGCGCGGCACCGGGCAGGATGGCGTGGCTCATCGCATCGCCCATCAGGCTCATTCGGCGCAGCAGCAGGAACACGCCCACCGGGGTGGCGCCGAGCGCCAGCGCCAGGCAGCCGGCGAGCGCGCGGCGCATGAAGGCGAACTCGGTGAAGGGGGAGATCAGGAAGTCGGTCACGTGGGGCAGGGGGTGTTCGCCTGCGGAGCCGGGGCTCCGGCATGCGGCGGGTCAGTGAGGGGGGTGGTTTCTGCCGGGCGCAGGCACGTAGGGGTGCCGGTGGGCATGCGGGGTCGCAGCGGGGGGCGAATCGACCGCGGGACGAGCGCGATCGGATGCGCCACCGTCGGGGTGGGCGTCGGCGCCGGCGGCCAGGGCATCCTCCGCAAAGTCAGCGAGCTCCACCGCCGGCAGGGCCTCGATGTGGCACTCGTGGGCGTGCTCGTCGAAGGCCTCGGACAGGCGGCGCGCGCGCGCCAGGCGCTCAGGCGTCAGCACCTCGGCGGTGGGGCCGAAGGCCACCGGTTCACGCGACAGCAGCAGGGCGGTCGGGAAATGGCGGCGTACCTGCTCGAGGTCGTGCACCACGGTCAGGATGGTGCGGCCCTCGGCGTGCCAGGCGAGGATCAGGGCCACCAGGTCCTCGACCGTGCGGCTGTCGATGGCGGCGAAGGGTTCGTCGAGCAGGATCAGCGGCGCGTCCTGCAGCATCAGGCGGGCGAAGCGCGCGCGCTGCAGCTGGCCGCCCGACAGCGAACCGATCGGCCGCGATTCGAAGCCGGCCAGGCCGACCGCCTCGAGCGCAGTACGCACGCGTCGGCGCTGGTCCTGCGACAAGCCGCCGAAGGCACCGATCTCGTGCCACAGCCCCATCGCCACCACGTCGAACACCGACACCGGAAAGCTGTGGTCGATCTCGCCGCGCTGCGGCATGTAGGCCAGGCCGCCGGGCGGCAGCGCGGGGAGCACGATGCGTCCGCCGATCGGGCGGAGCTCGCCGGCGAGGCCCTTCAGCAGCGTGGACTTGCCCGCGCCGTTGGGCCCGACTACCGCCACCAGCGCGCCAGCCGGGATCTCGGCCGACAGGTGGTGGACCGCCGGATGGCGGTCGTAGCCCAGGGTCAGGTTGTCGAGGCGGATAATGGGCAGGACGGCGTCGTGCATGTCAGCGCAGCGCCCACAGCACGGTGGTCCACAGTAGCGCGAGCGCACCCGCGACCAGGCCCAGGCGGGCGGCGAGGCCGGCGCTGAGCAGGCTGCGCGCCGGAAAGGGGCGCGGGCCTTGGTGGCGATGCGCCTCCTTGCGCCCGGGACGCGGACCGGCCGCACGGTACGCGGGCAGCGGCAAGGACTGGCCGGCCATGGACGACGTCGCGCGTGCCGGCGGGTGTTCGTGGGCGTTCATCGCGCACCCTCCTTGATGCCCTGGCGGCCGCAATCGGCGCAGGCACCGTGTAGCACCAGTTCGGCGCGATCGAACTCGAAACCGGCGGGCAGCGCCGGGCTGGGCGTGGCGGGTACGTCGTCCAGGCACACGATCTGGCCGCAGCGATCGCAGTGGAAATGCGCGTGGCGGTGCGCGTCCTCGCGCCGGATCTCGAAGCGCCAGGCGCGCTCGCCGCCGGCGATGCGTTGCGCGATGCCCTGCTCGACCAGCCATTCCAGCGCGCGGTACAGGGTGACACGGTCGTGGACGATGCCGGCGGCGTCGAGCGCGGCGCCGATCTCGTCGTGCGACAGCGGGTGCGCCGAGCGCTGCAGGGTCTCGATGACCGCGATCCGCGTGCGGGTGACCCGGCCACCGTGGGCGACGATCAGTTCGCGCGCGCTCGCCGCGACCGGGTGGGAATGGGCGCTGCTCATCGGCAGGTCTCGTCTGTATGCATTGATGCAACATTGTAGCATTAGAGCGCCTGCGTTGCGGTAGCACGCCCTGCGCCTATCTCGCGGCGACGGTGACATATTGACGTGACCGTCACGGCGGCCCCCCCGGATAATTGGACCGATCAGCAATCGGCAATCGGGGTGAAGGGGCGTGAGTGAAGCGGGCGTAGCGGAGTTGCATGTCGGGCGGGCGGAGGCGCCGCGGCGGGAGGGCGTGCGTGCAGCGCCGGCGCAGGCGCGTCAGGATCTGGCCGATTGCCTGCAGTTGGTGGCACGCGCCCACGGCATCGCCACCACCCGCGACGCCCTGCTTGCCGGTCTGCCGGTGGGCGCCGAGGGCCTGTCGCCCTCGCTCTTCGAGCGCGCTGCGCGCCGCGCCGGACTGGCGAGCAACATCGTCCGTCACCCGCTCGAGGCGCTCAACACCGCCCTGTTTCCCGCCATCCTGCTGCTCGATCACGACCACGCCTGCGTGCTCGCCGGCTGGAGCGCGGACGGTGCCCGGGCGCGGGTGATCTTCCCCGAGCTCGGCGAGGCCGAACTCGAGCTGCCGCACGCCGAACTCGCCGCGCGCTACAGCGGACGGACGATCTACGTGCGCCCGCAGGTACGCTTCGATGCGCGCGCCCCCGAGGTCCATGCATTGCGCGAGCGCCACTGGTTCTGGGGGCGGATCGCCGAGAACCGCGCGCTTTACCGCGACGTGCTGCTCGCCGCCCTGCTGGTCAACCTGTTCGCGATCGCGATGCCGCTGTTCGTCATGAACGTGTACGACCGCGTGGTGCCGAACAACGCGGTCGAGACGCTGTGGGTACTGGCGCTCGGCGTCGGCATCGTGCTGGTGGGCGAGCTCGTGCTGCGAACGCTGCGCGGCTACTTCGTCGATCTCGCCGGCAGTCGCGCCGACGTGCGCATCTCCGCGCACATCATGGAGCGGGTGCTCGGCATGCGCATGGAGGAGCGTCCGCCTTCGGCCGGTTCCTTCGCCGCCAATCTGCGCGCCTTCGAGTCGGTGCGCGACTTCATCGGCTCGGCGACTGTGGTCGCCTTCGTCGATCTGCCGTTCGCGCTGCTGTTCCTGGTCGTGATCGGCTGGATCGCCTGGCCGCTGGTGATCCCCTTCGTGCTCGGCGTGGCCGTGCTGCTGCTCTACGCGGTCGGCGTTCAGGGGCGGATGCACGCGCTGGCCGAGACCACCTACCGCGCCGGTGCCCAGCGCAACGCCACCCTGGTCGAGGGGCTGGTCGGGCTGGAGACGCTGAAGGCGATCGGCGCCGAGGCGCCGATGCAGCGCAAGTGGGAGAAGAGCGCCGCGCTGCTGTCGCGCGTCACCGCCCAGCTGCGCCTGCTGGCGGCGAGCGCGAGCCATGCCTCGGCCTTCGCGCAGCAGCTGGTCGGGGTGGCGATCATCGTGCTCGGGGTGTATCTGATCGGCCAGGGCGAGCTGTCGATGGGCGGCCTGATCGCCTGCTACATGCTGTCCTCGCGGGCGATGGCCCCGGTCGGCCAGGTCACCGGCCTGCTGACCCAGTATCACAACGCCTCGACCGCGCTCGCCTCGCTCGAGCAGGTGATGTCGCGCGAGGTCGAGCGCCCGGACGGCAAGGCCTTCATCAGCCGCGGCAGCCTGGCCGGCGACATCGAGTTCCGTGACGTCAGCTTCACCTATCCTGGGCAGCAGGTCGCGGCGCTGAAGAACGTGTCGCTGCGCATCCGCGCCGGCGAGCGGGTCGGCATCCTGGGCCGCGTCGGCTCGGGCAAGAGCACGCTCGAGAAGCTGATCCTCGGCCTCTACCGGCCGACCGCGGGCGCGGTCCTGATCGACGGCATCGACCAGCGCCAGCTCGATCCGGCCGAGCTGCGCCGCCACATCGGCTACGTCGCTCAGGACGTCACCCTGTTCTACGGCAGCTTGCGCGACAACGTCACGATCGCCGCGCCGCTCGCCGACGACGCCGACGTGCTGCGCGCGGCGACGCTCGCAGGGCTGGCCGAGTTCGTCAATACCCATCCGCAAGGCTTCGACATGCTGGTTGGCGAGCGCGGCGACTCGCTCTCCGGCGGGCAGCGCCAGGGCGTCGCGCTGGCGCGGGCGATGATCAACGATCCGCCGATCCTGCTGCTCGACGAGCCTACCGCGGCGATGGACCACTCGAGCGAGGAGGAACTCAAGCGCCGCCTGGCCGAGTTCGCGCGCGGCAAGACCATGATCGTGGTCACCCACCGCACCTCGCTGCTGGACCTGGTCGATCGCATCGTGGTCGTCGATGGCGGGCGCATCGTCGCCGACGGCCCGAAGGCCAAGGTCGTCGAGGCCCTGCGCCAGGGTCGGATCGGGAGGGCAGCATGAGGGAAGATGCCGACCGCAAGCTGTTCGATGGTATCGGCGGCATGATCGGCCGCAGCGAGGGCGCCGGTGAAGCCGTGTTCGGCGCGCCGCTGAAACGGCTGGCTCGCGGCGCGGAGCAGGAGAACCTCGACTGGGCGGGCGACGCCGACTGGGCGCGCCTGGAGCAGGAGCCGCTGCGTGCGCGGATGCTGCTGCGCGTCGGTTTCGTCGTGCTGCTGGTGTTGCTGGTGTGGGCGGCGTTCGCCGAGGTCGACGAGGTCAGCCGCGGCGAGGCGAAGGTGATCCCGTCCAGCCAGGTGCAGATCATCCAGTCGGTCGATGGCGGCGTGGTCGAGGAGATCGCGGTGCGCGAGGGCGAGGTCGTCGAGGCCGGACAGCTGCTGCTGCGCATCGACCCCACCCGTTTTGCCGCTTCGCTCGCCGAGAACCGCGCCGAGTTCCTGGCCCTGGAGGCCAAGCGCACGCGGCTGGCGGCGCTCACCGAAGGCACTCCGTTCGTCGTGCCTGCCGAACTGCAGGCGCAGGCCCCGGACATCGTCGCCCACGAGCGCCGGCTGTACGAGTCGAGCCGCGCCGAGATGAGCGCCCAGCTGTCGATCGCGCAGGAGCAGCTCGCGCAGCGCAGGCAGGAACTCAACGAGGTGCTGGCGCGCAGGGAACAGGCCGGGCGGGCTTACGAACTGGCCCAGCAGGAACTGCAGGTGACGCGTCCCCTGCTCGCTTCAGGGGCCGTGTCCGAGGTCGACCTTCTGCGCCTGCAGCGCGACGTCGCCCGCCTGCGCGGCGACCGCGACCAGTCCTCGGCGCAGATCTCGCGCATCCAGGCGGCGATTGCCGAGGCCGAGCGCAAGATCCAGGAGGTGGAGCTGAACGTGCGCAACCAGTTGCGCGGCGAGCTCTCCGACACCATGGCGCGGCTGTCCAGCCTGAGCGCCGGCAGCGGCGCGCTGAAGGACAAGGTCAAGCATGCCGAGATCCGCGCGCCGATGCGGGGCACGGTCAAGCGCCTGCTGGTCAATACCGTGGGCGGGGTGGTGATGCCAGGCAAGGAAGTGGTCGAGGTGGTGCCGCTGGACGAGGCGTTGATCCTCGAGGCGCGCATCAAGCCTGCCGACATAGCCTTCCTGCGCCCCGGGCAGGAGGCACTGGTGAAGTTCACCGCCTACGACTTCGCGATCTACGGCGGGCTCGAGGCGGTCGTCGACCACATCGGTGCCGACACCGTAGTCGATGACAAGGACAATGCCTTCTATGTCGTACGGGTGCGCACGCTGAAGACCAGCCTCGGTGAGAATCTGCCCATCATCCCGGGCATGGTGGCCCAGGTGGACGTACTCACCGGCAAGAAGAGCATCCTTTCCTACCTGCTGAAGCCCGTTCTGCGGGCGAAGGCAAACGCGCTTTCCGAACGATGATGCGACATTTGTTCCTGACCCAGGCCGGCGTTGCGCCCTCCGCGCGCTGGTGCGAGGCCTTTCCGGAGGGCGAGGCGGCGACGCTGACGGAGATCCTGGACGAGGCGGCCGAGGGCGATCTGGTCTGGATCTCCTCCCGGTTCGAGGACTGGGCCGTCGTCCTTGCCCGTGTGGCGGACAGCCTGCCGGGCTGCCCGGTGGTGGTGCTCTCGCTGCGGCCGGACGACGAGGAAGGGCTGCGTGCGCTCGATGCCGGGGCGCGCGGCTACTGTCACGAAATGGCGGCGACGGCGCTGCTGCGCGAGGTCGCGGTGGTGGTGGCGCATCAGGGGTTGTGGGTCGGGCCGGCGCTGCTGTCGCGCTTCCTCGGTGCGGTCCGCAGCCACCTGCCGTCCCCGGCCGACGCCGCGTCCGGGCTGCCGGCGGGGCTGTCGGTACGGGAGCTCGAAGTGGCGCGTGCGGTCAGCGAGGGGCTGACCAACAAGGAAGTCGCCTGGCGGCTCGGTATCACCGAGCGCACGGTCAAGGCCCACCTCGGCGCGGTGTTCGAGAAGTTCGGCGTACGCGATCGCCTGCAGCTGGCGCTGCGCCTGGCCGGCCGCGCGGGCGCCGAGGCGGTGGGCCAGCCATGATCCACGTCCGACGCAATCCGGTGGGCGAGATCATCGCCGCCAGCCGCCAGCCGCCGGAAGACGGTGAACCCGGCTGGGAGACGGTCGATGCCGCCGACCCGGCGCTCGCCGCCTTCGGCGGAGAACTCATGGCGCAGGCGAATCCGCTCAGCGCGTCCGACCTCGGCTTCGTCCGCGTGCTCGAGGACGTCATCGACCTGCTGATCGCCCGCGGCGTGATCCTCTTCACCGACCTGCCGCCCGCCGCCCAGGACAAGCTGATGGAGCGGCGCAACACCCGCGCCGGACTCACCGCCCGCCTCAGCTTGCTCGACGACCGGGACGGCCTGATCTGAGCCGCCGCCCGCCGCGGCCATTCGCGGTCAACCGTGTAAGGCGTCACGGCGTTGGTACCCTCGTCCAATAGAGCCCGGTCGTTGCCGAGATTAGTCTTGGGCCATCCGATCAACATGGGTGGCGGGAACGCATCCGCACTCGCCCCGCTATCGAGGAAGGGATCATCATGGCCGAGATCATTGCCAGCGTCATCGCAGTCACCGGGTCTGTGTTCGCGCGGGACGCGGACGGAAACGTTCGCGCGCTGAAACCGGGCGACGTGTTGCGTCAGGGGGATACGGTGCTGACCGATCAGGGCGGGCGCGTCGAGTTGGTATCGGCCGGCGGCGAGCCTTTCGAACTCGGGGAAGGGCAGACGCTGCGGATCAGCGCCGAGATGTCGGACGATGCGCGCCCCTCGAGCGACGAGGCCGAACTCGTCCAGGGCAGTGTCGAGGAACTCATGCGCGCGCTCAATGAGGGCGGGCAGATCGACGAACTGCTCGAGGAGCCAGCGGCTGGCCTGAGCGGTGGCGCCGGCGGCGAGGGCAACAACTTCGTCCGCCTGCTGCGGATCGTCGAACCGGTGACGCCGCAGGATTACGAGTTCAACCGGGTCAGCGCGCTCGAGCCCGAGCTGCCGCTGCGCGCTAGAGATCTCGACGAGCCGGAGGAAAGTGCGCCGGTGCAGAACAGCGCGCCGCTAGCCGCTGACGACGCCATCACGGTGGGCGAGGACAGCTCCTTCACCGGGCGGCTGCCGGTCGCCAGCGATGCCGATGGCGACCCGGTGCGCTACGAAGCGGCGTCGGGTCCTGCCCACGGCGAGCTGGTGATCAATCCCGACGGAAGCTACCAATACACGCCGGCCCCCGATTTCAACGGCACCGACAGCTTCAGCTTCACCGTCATCGATGATCGGGGCAACGAGAATACATACACCGTGACGATCGAGGTCACGCCGGCGAACGACCCCCCGGTGGCGGCCGATGACGCGGTGACGGCGGGCGAGGATGCCACGCTCACGGGCACGGTAAGCCTGATCGCGAACGACAGCGATGTCGACGGCGACGCGCTGAGCGCGGTGGCGGGCACCTTCACCACGGCGCAAGGCGGCACGATCGTGATCGCGGCCGACGGCAGCTACACCTACACGCCGCCGGCGGATTTCAACGGCATCGACACCGTCGAGTACACGGTTACCGATGGCACGCTGAGCGACACCGGGACGCTGACGATCGAGGTGACGCCCGTCAACGATGGCCCGGTTGCGGCCGATGACGCAGCGACGGTGAGCGAGGATACGACGCTCCAGGGCACGGTGAGCCTGATCGCAAACGACAGCGATGTCGACGGTGATCCGCTGAGTGCGGTGCCGGGCACCTTCACCACGGCGCAGGGCGGCACGATCATGATCGCGGCCGACGGCAGCTACACCTACACGCCCCCGGCAGATTTCACTGGCACCGACACGGTGGAGTACACGGTCACCGATGGCACGCTGAGCGACACCGGGACGCTGACGATCGAGGTGACGCGAGCCAACGATGCGCCGGTGGCGGCGAATGACAATGCAATCACTGATGAGGACACGCCGGTCGACATCGATGTGCTCGCTAATGACACCGATACGGATGGTGATTCGCTTCTGGTGACCGCCGCGGTTGCGGACAATGGCACGGTTTCCATCAATCCCGACGGCACTCTGCGCTACACCCCGGATGCGGATTTCAACGGTGAGGACACGATCACCTACACCGTGCGTGATGGCCAGGGCGGCACAAGCACGGCCACAGTCGCGGTCACGGTGGGCGCGGTGGCCGACGTGATGCCCGATGCGCTGGTGACGGCCGAGGATACGGCAGTCACGGCGAACGTGCTGACGGGCACGAACGGGGCGAGCGCGGACACCTTCGAGGGCAGCCCGGAACTGACTGCGGTGACGCAGGGCACCAAT
>JARRBR010000091.1 GCA_029982755.1 Rhodocyclaceae bacterium | reverse complement strand
CCTTCATCGTCGCCGCGGGCTTCTACCTGCTGATGACGCTGGTGCTGACCTGGCTGTTCCAGCGCCTGGAGAAACGCCATGCCGTCTATGACTGAGGCCGCAGCGGTGACGACTTCGATGACCGCTCCGATGATTCTCGCCGACGGCATCCGCAAGCGCTTCGGCGCCAACGAGGTGCTGAAGCGCGTGTCGCTGACGCTCGCCAAGGGCGAGGTCGTCGCCGTGATCGGCCCCTCGGGCTCGGGCAAAAGCACCTTCCTGCGCTGCCTCAACCACCTCGAGACCATCGACGCCGGGCGCATCGTCATCGAGGGCGACGTGCTGGTGGACAACGACGCCCACGGCCACGCGCGCTACGTCGCCGACGCCGAGGTGCGCCGCATCTGCGCGCGCATGGGCATGGTGTTCCAGCACTTCAACCTGTTTCCGCACCTGACCGTGCTGCAGAACGTGATCGAGGCCCCGCTCACCGTGAAGGGCATGAAGCGTGATGCGATCCTGCCCAAGGCCGAGGCGCTGCTGCGCAAGGTCGGCCTGTTCGACAAGCGCGACGCCTACCCCTCGCGCCTGTCCGGCGGCCAGAAGCAGCGCGTGGCGATCGCGCGCGCACTGGCGATGGAGCCGGACATCATGCTGTTCGACGAACCCACCTCGGCGCTCGACCCGGAACTGACCGGCGAGGTGCTGCGCACCATGCGCCAGCTCGCCGACGAGCACATGACCATGCTGGTGGTGACGCACGAGATGGGCTTCGCGCGCGAGGTCGCCAGCCGGGTGGTGTTCATGGACGGCGGCGAACTGATCGAGTCGCGCCCGGCGGCGGAGTTCTTCGCCAATCCCGAGCATCCGCGCACGCGCGCCTTCCTCGACAGCATGCTCTGACACCCGGGAGTGCCGCCGGCCATCCCGCAATCCCAAAGGAGACTGTCCATGAGCACCGCATCCACCACCCTGCGCGCGCTTTCCGGCCTGCCCGCCACCCCCGCCCGCCTGTCGGAATCGGCGCTGGTCATCGTCGACGCCCAGAACGCCTACCGCAGCGGCGTCATGCAGCTCGCCGGCGTGGAGCCGGCGCTGGACGAGTGCGCGCGGCTGCTGGCGCGGGCACGCGCACTGAAGATCCCGGTTGTGCACATCCAGCACGACGCCGGCCCCGGTTCACCCTACGACCCGCACGCCGAATCCGGCGCGATCGCCGACAAGGTGGCGCCGCTGGCCGGCGAGACGGTGGTGGTCAAGCACTACCCGAACGCCTTCGTCGGCACCGAACTCGACGCCCACCTGAAGGCGGCAGGGGTCAGGAACCTGGTCGTGGCCGGCTTCATGACCCACATGTGCATCAACTCCACCGCGCGCGGTGCCTTCAACCTCGGCTACGCGGTCACCGTGCCCGCCGCGGCCACCGCCACGCGCGCGCTGGCCGCGCCCGACGGCAGCGTGGTCGAGGCCCCCGCCCTGCAGGCCGCGGCGCTGGCCGCGCTGGCGGACCTGTTCGCGGTCGTGGTGGCGGACGGCGCGGCGATCCCGGACTGAGCGCCGACGCGGGGAACAACCGAGAGACGGCACACCGCCCCGCAGGCACGACGCAGGTCGCGACCACGGCTTCTTCCACGCGCGGCCGCGAGTCCTTCAATGCCGAGATCGATGCTCGCGCCGCTCGTGCGTGCCCAGCCGGACATCATCCGGCCGGCTCGAAACTCACCCCCTGCGCCAGCGGCAACGCATCCGAGTAGTTGATCGTCGCGGTCATCCTGCGCATGTAGGCACGCCAGGCATCCGCGCCCGCCTCGCGCCCGCCGCCGGTGTCCTTCTCGCCGCCGAAGGCGCCGCCGATCTCGGCACCGCTGGTGCCGGCATTGACGTTGGCGATGCCGCAGTCGCTGCCGGCGGCGGACAGGAAACGCTCGGCCTCGCGCAGGTCGGTGGTGAAGATCGCCGAGGACAGGCCCTGAGGCACGGCGTTCTGGCGCGCGATCGCATCCTCCAGCTCCGCGTACTCGAAGCAGTTCAGCAGCGGCGCGAAGACCTCCTCCATGCTGTTCGTCACGACGGGAGGGTGCTCGACCAGCGCCGGGCGCACGTACCAGGCCTCCGGGAAGCGCTCGGCGAGCACGCGCTCGCCGCCGCTGATGCGGGCGCCCTGCGCACGCGCCGCGGCCAGCGCGGCCTGCATGCGCGCGAAGGCCTCGTGCCCGATGAGCGGGCCGACCAGGGTGTCGGCGGCGCGCGGATCCCCCACCGCAAGCCCGGCGAACACCGCGCGCAGGCGCGCGAGCAGCGCGTCGCGCACCGCCCTGTGGACGAACAGCCGCCGCGTGCTGGTGCAGCGCTGGCCGGCGGTGCCGGCGGCGCCGAACACGATGGCGCGCAGCGCCAGTTCAAGGTCGGCACTCGGCGTCACGATCACCGAGTTGTTGCCGCCGAGCTCGAGCAGACTGCGCCCGAGCCGCTGCGCCACCCGCGGCGCCAGCGCGCGACCCATCACGCAGCTGCCGGTGGCCGACAGCAAGGCGACGCGGCGGTCGTCGGCGAGCTGCACGGCGCGCTCGGCACCGCCCACGATCACCGCCGACAGCCCGCGCGGCACCTCCTCCATCCCCGCGGCGACCTCTTCGAGCAGGCGCTGGCAGGCGAGCGCGCACAGCGGTGTGCGCTCGGAGGGCTTCCACAGCACGCTGTCGCCGCACACCAGGGCGAGCGCCGCGTTCCACGCCCACACCGCAACCGGGAAGTTGAAGGCGGTGACGACGGCGACCGGCCCGAGCGGGTGCCAGCTCTCGCGCAGGGCGTGGCCGGGGCGCTCGGAGGCGATGGTCAGCCCGTGCAGCTGGCGCGACAGGCCGACGGCGAAGTCGCAGATGTCGATCATCTCCTGCACCTCGCCTTCGGCCTCGCTGCGGATCTTGCCGCACTCCAGCGTCACCAGCTCGGCGAGCAGGCTCTTGCGCGCGCGCAGCACCTCGGCGAAGCGGCGCACCAGCTCGCCGCGCCGCGGCGCCGGCACCATGCGCCAGGCGTGGAAGGCGTCGACGCTGCGCGCGATCGCGGCCTCGGTGGCGGTGGCGTCGTGCAGCGCGAGATGCGCGAGCAGGCTGCCGTCGATCGGACTGTGGACGGCCAGCGCGCCCTCGCGCAGGCGGGCGGCATCGAGACCGAGCGGCAGGAAGCGGGCGTTGCTCAACATGCGGAAATCCTCCCCGGGTTCAGATGCCGGGCGGCGGCTCGGCGAGCACGCCGCTGGCGGCGCAGCGCACCTCCTCGCCGTCGGTCAGGAAGTGGCGGCCGAAGCGGTTGGTGACGAAGTCGCAGTAATCCACGTCCTCCTGGCGCACGAAGCCGCGCTGCGGGATGCGGCCGGCGGCGAGCAGGTCGAGCACCGCGCACAGCGCGCTCGCGGTGGTGAGCTGGATCGCGCTGCGCAGGCGGCCGTTGACCTCGGCCGCGTAGAGCTTGCGTGCGAAGGTCTCCTGCATCAGCAGGCCCTCGCGACGTCCGCTGACGGTGACGAAGACCAGCACCACATCCTGCATCGTCACCGGAATCGCCGCCTCGAGGATGTCCTTCAGCAAGGCGCGCCGCTCGCCCAGGCGCAGGTCGTGCAGCAGCAGCTTCATGACGTCGCGGTGGCCGCGGTAGCGCACGGTGCGGTAGTTGAGGTTGCGCACCCGGCCCTGCAGCGTGTCGCACAGTGTGCCCAGCCCGCCCGAGGTGTTGAAGGCCTCGTAGTCGTCGCCGTCGAGCGAGAAATGCTCGAGCTCTTCGAGGGCCGGCATCTCGCGGCGCACGCCGTCGACGATCGCCTCGCAGGGGTTGAGGTACTCGTTGATGAGGCCGTCGGTGCTCCAGGTCAGGTTGTACTTGAGACCATTGGACGGGTACTTGGGCAGCGCGCCGACGCGCATGCGCACGTCGCGCAGCTCGTCAAAGCGCGACGCGAGATCGTGGGCGACGATGGAGATGAAGCCGGGCGCCAGCCCGCACTGCGGGATCAGCGCGCTGCGCGCGCCGGCGGCGAGTTCGCGCACGCGGCGGGTGCTGGCGATGTCCTCGGTGAGGTTGAGGTAATGCACGCCTTCGCTTGCGGCGGCGGTGGCGATGCCGGCACCGATGTCGAAGGGCCCGGCGTCGATCACCGCCCAGCGCCCCTCCAGCATGGCGGCGAGCGCATCCTGGTCGCCGACGTCGAGGCGGGTCGCGCGCACCCTTGCCAGCTCGGCACCGACGCGCTCGACCGCGGCGGGGTCGCGGTCGGCCACCGTGACCGCGTAGTCTCCGCTGCCGGCGAGCAGGTCGGCGATCACCGTGCCGATCTTGCCCGCGCCGACGATCAGGATGTCCTTCATGACGCCCTCCCACCGCTGCGGACTGCCAGGTTTTGGGAATTCTGACCGTGGGGGCGGGAAAACGTTGCGATGGGGGGAGTTGCCGCGATCGACCGGCGAAATGCAAAGGCCCGCGGCCTCCACCACCGCCTTCAGGGACCGCCGCGAACGGGGTCCTGCAGGGGCCGGCGGAGGCCGCGGGCCTTCATGGCCGCGCCCCGGTGGGCGATCGCTCCGGGGACGGGGCCGTCGACTCAGCCGCGCGAGCGGCGGTCGCCGTGGCTGCGCTCGCTACGCGAGGGATGGCCGTCACGGGTGAAGCCACCCGCGCTGCGCCGGCTGTCGCCGCCGGGACGGCCGAAGCCACCGCCGCTGCCGAAGCGACGACCGCCGTTGCCACCCGGACGCGGGCCGGCCGGCTTGCGCGGCGAGGGCTCCATGCCGGGGATGGTGTGCACTTCCAGCCGGCCGCCGGTGAAGCGCTCGATGGCGCGGATCAGGCCGGTCTCGCGCGGGCCCGACAGGGTGATGGCGATGCCGTCGCGACCGGCACGACCGGTACGACCGATGCGGTGCACATAGTCCTCGGCCTGGCGCGGCGGGTCGAAGTTGATCACGTGGCTGATGCCGGCGACGTCGATGCCGCGCGCGGCGACGTCGGTCGCCACCAGCACGCCGATGCGGCCCTGGCGCAGGCGGTCGAGTGTGCGGTTGCGCTGGGTCTGGTGCATGTCGCCGTGCAGCGCGGCGGCGGCGATGCCCTTCTCCTGCAGGGAGAGCGACAGCTCGTCGGCGCTCTTCTTGGTGGCGGTGAACACCACCGCCTGGTTCATCCCGTCCTCGCCCAGCAGTGCCTCGAGCAGGCGGTTCTTGTGACCGAGGTCGTCGGCGAACATCAGGCGCTGCTCGATCTGGCCGCGGTCTTCCTGGGCAACCTCGATCTCGATGCGCTGCGGGTCGCGCGTCATGCGGGAGGCCATGCTGCCGACGACGCCGTCGAGCGTGGCCGAGAACAGCAGGGTCTGGCGCTTGGCCGGCGTGGCGGCGACGATGGCGTCGATGTCCTCGGCGAAGCCCATGTCGAGCATGCGGTCGGCCTCGTCGAGGATCAGCACCTCGACGTCCGACAGCTTGATCTTGCGGCGGTTGAGGTGGTCGAGCAGGCGCCCCGGGGTGGCGACGACGACGTCGCACTGGCGCTGCAGCTGCTTGATCTGGGCGAACATCGGCGCGCCGCCGACGAGGCAGGCGGTGTTGAGCCAGCGCAGCGCCTTGCCGTAGGTCTGCACCGCCTTCTCGACCTGCAGCGCGAGTTCGCGGGTGGGGGTGAGCACCAGCACGCGCGGGCCGCTGCCCGAGGCCGGGCGGCGATCGATGATCTTGTGCAGCGCAGGCAGCGTGAACGCGGCGGTCTTGCCGCTGCCGGTGTGGCTGGAAACGAGCAGGTCGCGACCGGCGATGGCGGCGGGGATGGCCTGCATCTGCACCGGGGTGGGGGTGGTGTAGCCGGTCTGCTCGACGGCCTTGAGGAGTTCTGCGGCAAGGCCGAGGCTGTGGAAAGTCATTGGGTTCTTCCTGTGTCCTGCTGTCCGGCCCATGGATGAGGGGCGGACGGATTCGGACCCGACGATGGTCGGGTCGCATGGCATCGCGGTGCGCCGGGCCTGCACGGCAGGCAAGGCGCACGGAATCGCAAGGGCGACGAACGCGCGATGGGCGTGGCCGGTCGCTTCGGCGCGCGGTCGGAGGACCGCGGTGGAAGGACCGCGCATCGGCACCAACCGGTTGTCACGATGCCAGACGCTCGGAAGAACGAATGGGGTTCGGCGGGAGGTCGGGGGCGATGGGGCTGTGGTTACAGTCCCTGGGACCGATTGACGAGCTTCGAGCGGGCACCCTTGTCCGCGCCTGAAAGCTCACAACTCTGCATGTGGCCCTGATGCTGCATTGCACAACGAGACGTAGTATAATCCGTTCCGATCGCGCTGTCGCCTGTTTTCTTCCGCCACCGGCCCGAGGCGGAAAAGAAAAGCGGGCCGGTACGTGCGTACGGGCCCGCTTGGACCAGGGACGGGCCCCGGACGGATGTCTGGAATTACTTGTTGACCGCGGCCTTCAGCGTGGCGCCGGCGGTGAATTTGGGCACGCTCGACGCGGCGATCTCGATGGTGGCGCCGGTCTGCGGGTTGCGGCCGGTGCGGGCAGCACGCTCGGAAACCTCGAAGGAGCCGAAGCCGGTGAAGGCGACCTTCTCGCCCTTGCCCAGTTGCTCGGCGATGATGTCGAGCACGGCGGACAGCGCGCGGTCGGCCTGAGCGCGCGAAACATCAAGACGGTCGGCCAGGGCTTCGACGAATTCACCTTTATTCATGCTTTTCCTCGATTGGTGTGAGTGGGATTTGGAAAGTCCGTTCTACGCGGCGGATTCTAGCACCCTCGCGGCCTGTGGGGCGTTTCCTGTTGCCGGCGCGTGACGTCCACCATGACGCATAGCACGGGTTCGTCAAGGGCGCGCCACCGATCGAGAACCCACTTCGGGCAGCAACAGGGCGTATGCTCCCTCCAGCGACAAGACCACGAAAGATACACACGATGAACACGCAAGACCGTGCCGGCGACGACACCATCCGCATCACCGCCACACGCCAGGGCGACGCCATCCTCGGGGTCGAGGTACACATCCCCGCGCTGGCCTGGATGGGGGGACAGGTGATCGGCATGACGCCCGCAGCGGCGACGGCCCATCTGCTCGCCCACGCCAGCCACAGTCCGCGCGCCCACGCCTGCGCGCTCGAGCACGCCTGTGCCCTCGCGGTCGGCGAGCAGGCGATCGCGGCGGACGACCTGGAGGCGCAGCTCGCGATCGAGCGCACCCTCGCGGCCGAGATGGCCGACACCCACCTGCGCCGCCTGCTGATCGACTGGCCGCCGCAGTTCGGCTTCGAGCCGCGCCTGAACCGCTTCGCCGAATTTCACCGCCAGCTGATCGCGCCATCCGATGCGCAGACCGCCTTCGCGCTCGGCGGCGAAGTACTGGACCTGGTCGCACGCGAGATGCTCGCCGGCTTCTTCAACCAGATCCGCATGCCGCACGGCATCGGCGAGTTCATCGACCGACTCAACGCCGGAGGCAGCCTGAGCACGGTCATGAACGAGCTGATCGCGATGGGCGCCTCGCTCCCGCCTCGCGGCGGCCCCACCCAGCTGCTGGGCACGCTCAGCGCCGCGGCCTGGGTGAGCAGCGTGGGCGAATGGCCGGACGCCGAGTTCGTCCGCCATCCGACCTATGCCGGCGCGCCCGCCGAGACCGGGCCGCTGGCACGCCATGCGCCGTCGCCGCTGGTTCGCCTGCTGCTGGAGCGCGGCCACCGCGTGTCGGCCCGCCTGTTCGCCAAGGCGATCGATGTCGCCGACTGCGCGAGCCGGATGCGCCACCCCTACACCGACGACGTCCCGCCGTTGATCGACGCGGTGCAGGCGGCCCCGGGGACCGGCATGGCGCGCGTGGCCACCGCGCGCGGCAGCCTGCTGTGCTGGGTGCGGATCGCCAGTGGCCTGATCGCCGACTGCGTGATCGTTCCGGCCGGTGCGTGGAACTTCCACCCCGACGGCGCGTTCTGCCGCGAGGCGCTGAGCGGGCACGAGAAGGGCGAGGACCTCGAGGGCACGCGCCGCCGCCTCACGGTCCTGGCGCTCGCCCTCGACCCCTCGATCGCGCACACGGTCGAGGTCGTCGAGCGTCCGGCGGGAAAAAAGCGCGCGTGAGCGCTTCCCCGCCCCGGCTCAGGCCTTGAGCTGGCGGTAGGCGCCGCCGAAATAGATCAGCGGCGCACGCGCCTCGCGGTCGAAATCGACCACCTCGCTGATGAAGACGACGTGATCGCCGCCCTCGTGGCGGGCCGTGTTGCGGCACTGAAAGCGCGCGCAGCAGCCGCGCAGCAGCGGCACGCCCCCTACGCCCTCGTCGCAGGCGAGGCCGGCGAACTTGTCGTCGAGGCGGCTGGCGAAGCGCTGCGACAGCTCGGTCTGGTCCTCGGCGAGGACGTTGATCGCGTAGTATTCGCAGCCTTCGAACAGCGCGCGGCTGGGCAGGTCCTTGGCCAGGCTCCACACGATCAGCGGCGGATCGAGCGACACCGAGTTGAAGGAATTGACGGTGAGGCCGATCGGCTCGCCGGCCGGCGTGCGCGCGGTCACCACCGTGATGCCGGTGGCGAACATGCCGAGCGAGTTGCGGAAGCGGCGCGAGAAGTCCTCGCCGGGGAAGCTCTGTTGGGTCATGGGATGAGGCGTCGCGGTGGGTCCGCGCTCTGTTGCAGTGCAATCGGAGCGCGGATTATCCCCGCGCACGCGACCAGCGTCGAGGGCGAAGGCCTTGATGCATGCAAAAAACACAGGAAAAACCGCGACATGAACGACTTCGCCGGCCGCCTGATCGCCTGGCAGCGGGAACACGGGCGCCACGACCTGCCGTGGCAGGGCGGCAGCGACCCCTACCCGATCTGGCTGTCCGAGATCATGCTGCAGCAGACCCAGGTCGACACGGTGATCCCCTACTACCGGCGCTTTCTAGAGCGCTTCCCCGACGTCGGCGCGCTCGCCGCGGCGCCGGTGGAGGACGTGATGGCGTTGTGGAGCGGGCTCGGCTACTACGCGCGGGCGCGCAACCTGCACCGCGCCGCGCAGGTGATCGTGGCCGAACACGGCGGCCGCTTTCCCGCCAGTGCCGCACGGATCGCCGAACTGCCCGGCATCGGCCGCTCGACCGCCGCGGCGATCGCCGCCTTCGCCTTTGGCGAGCGCGCCGCCATCCTCGACGGCAACGTCAAGCGCGTGCTATGCCGGCTCTTCGGCATCGACGGCTTCCCGGGCGACAAGGCGGTGGAGAACCGGCTGTGGTCGCTGGCCGAATCGCTGCTGCCGGCGCGGGAGGTCGGGCGCTACATCCAGGCACAGATGGATCTGGGCGCGACGCTGTGCACCCGCAGCCGTCCCGCCTGCGCGCGCTGCCCCTTCGCCGCCGACTGCGTCGCGCACCGCGAGCGGCGCGTCGCCGAGCTGCCGACGCCGCGCCCGCGCAAGGCGGTGCCGCGGCGCAGCGCGCGCTACGCGGTGATCGTGCATGAGGGCGCGGTGCTGCTCGAGCGCCGGCCGCCGACCGGGATCTGGGGCGGACTGCTGGCCCTGCCCGAGATCCCCGACGCAGGCGGCGACGCCGTGCGCTGGGCGGGCGAGCGCTTCGGTTTGGCCATTGCCGACGCGCAGACCCTGGCGCCGCTGACGCACGCCTTCACCCACTTCGTGCTCGAGCTGCAGCCGGTCCTGCTGCAGGTGGCGCCGCCCCGCGGCCGGCCCCGCCTGCACGCGGCCGACGACGGCGCGCTGTGCTGGCAGCCGCTGGCCGCCCGTGCCGACGCCGCGCTGCCGACGCCGGTGCGCCGCATCCTCGACGCCCTCGCCGCGCCGGACCTGTTCTCGGCCGGCTGAAGGGGGCGCAGCCGCTCAGGCCAGGTTCGGCAGCAGGCCGTGCTCGCGCAGGTATTTCTGCAGGATCTCGAGCCGGCTGAGGGGGTCGTCGAGCTCGAGCAGCTTCTGCTTGGCGAGCAACGGGATCGGCAGCAGCTCCGTATAGCGCGCGCCGACCCAGCCGGCATCGTCGAAATCATGCGGCGGCGGCAGGCGCTCGCCGAGTTCGGCGACGATGGTCCGCAGCAGCGGCAGCAGATCGGCCTGGGCCTCGGGGACATGCTCGGCCGGCGGCTCCTGCAGCCAGCGCACGCTGGCGACCAGCAGGCCGTCGCGCTCGAGCTCGTGGTCTTCGATGCGGAAGCGCCGCCCGCCGCGGGTGAGCAGGTTCAGCACCCCGGTCTGCGCCATGTCCCACTGCTCGATGCGCGCCTCGGTGCCCACCGGATGCGGCACCGCGGCCTCGCCGACCTCCTCGCCGGCGGCGATCAGGCACACGCCGAAGGCCGAGTCCTCGCGCATGCAGCGGGTGATCATGTCCATGTAGCGCGGCTCGAACACGCGCAGCGGCAGCACGCCACCGGGGAAGAGCACGGTCTTCAGGGGGAACAGCGGCAGGCGTTCGGGCGGCGTGGTCATGGTGCCCTCCTGGGCGAATGGGCTGGGTACGGCCGCCGGCGCCTCAGCCGGCCTGCATGCCCGGCGCGGCCGCCCCCGCCCGCTCCTCCCCCCAGCGCGCCATCAGCGCATGCGGCACGCCGAGCTGGTCGAGGATGCGGGCGACGACGAAGTCGATGAGGTCCTGCACGGTCTGCGGATGATGGTAGAAGCCCGGATTCGGCGGCAGGATGCACACCCCGAGGCGGGCGAGCCTGAGCATGTTCTCGAGGTGGATCGCCGAATACGGCGTCTCGCGCGGCACCAGCACCAGCTTGCGGCCTTCCTTGATGACGACGTCGGCGGCGCGCTCGATCAGGTTCTGGCTCAGGCCGCCGGCGATCGCGGCCAGCGTGGCCACCGTGCACGGGCACACCACCATCGCGTCGGGCGGATTAGAGCCGGAGGCCGGCGGCGCGAACCACTCCTCGCGGCCGAACACCCGCAGCTGCCCCGGCGCCGCGCCGAAGCGCGCCGACAGCTCGGCCTCGACCTCGCCCGGGCGCGCCGGCAGGTTCCAGTCCATCTCCTGGCGGGCGACGATCTGCGCCACCTGCGAGTACAGCAGCCACACCCGGCAGCCCGCCTGCAGCAGGCATTCGACCAGGCGCACGCCGTAGGGCAGGCCGGAGGCGCCGGTGAAGGCGACCGTGATGGTGCGGGGCGGGTTCATCCGGGCTCGGCTCACTCCAGGTAGTCGGTGATGAGTTCCCAGCGCCCGTCGCGGATCTGGGCCAGGCGGCCGTGGCGGTTGCCGAGGTGGTCGTCCGGCGTGAAGCGGTAGGTCGGACTGCCGAAGTAGTCGCGGGTGAACTCCATGCGCTCGAGCGTACGCGCGAAGGCCTCGACCGTGAGCGTCGGACCGGTGAGCTCGGCGGTGCGCACGAACAGGTCGGCCAGGGTGTAACCCATCACGCTCCACACGTTGGGCTCGGCGTTGAAGCGCGCGCGGTAGCGCTCGATCCAGGCCGCGAGCTGGCTGTTGGCGCCCTCGGCGTAGGGGTGCGGCAGCACCGACACGCCGTACAGGCCTTCCACCGCCGCGCCGCCCAGCTCATGGGTCTGCGCCGAGTAGCCTGAGGCGGTGACCAGCATGTCCACCTCCCAGCCGATCTTGCGCGCCTCGGCCATCGCCGCCACGGTCTCGCGCACCACGGTGGCGAGCACGACGAAGTCGCAGCGCGCCGCGCGCAGACGGGCGATCTGGCTCGACAGGTCGGTGGCGCCGCGCTTGTAGCTGGTGCGTTCGATCAGTTCGCGCTCGAGGCCGGCCAGGGCCTTCTCCACACCCTTCATGACCTCCAGGCCGTAGTCGTCGTCCTGGTACAGCAGGCAGGTGCGCTCGTAGCCGCGCTCGCGCACCATGTGGCGGGTGGCGGCTTCCATGTAGTCCTGGTAGGGCGCGAAGTTCTGGAACTTGTGCGGATGCAGCGGCTCGTAGGTCGCCCGGTGCGGCGAGAACGGGAACAGGTGCAGGCGGCCGGCATCGACGACGATCGGCATGGTGGCCATCACCACCGGCGTGCCCATATTGGCGATGAAGGCGAAGGCCTTGTCGCGCTGGACCAGCTTGCGCGCGGCAAGCACCGCGCGCTTGGGGTCGTAGCCGGCGTCCTCGACGACCAGGCGGATGCGGCGCCCATGCACGCCGCCGGCGGCGTTGGCCTCGTCGAAGCGCATCAGCATACCGTCGCGCACCGGCACGCCGAGCAGCGCGATCGGGCCGGAGAGGTCGGAAACGGTGCCGACGACGATCTCGTCGCCGACGACCTCCACCGCCGCGGCCGGCAGGGCGGTCGCGGCGAGGGCGAGCGCGGCGACCAGGCCGCGGAGAAGGCGCAGGGGGCGGAAGCTATGCACGGTCGCGTCCGGTTCAGAAAGGCAGGCGGCGGCGCGGCGGGGTCGCCTGCTGTCCGGCGCGCGAAGCGGGACCGGCGGCCGCGGCCGGCGCCCTGACCGGCTTGCGCGGCTGGTTCAGTTCCTCGCGCGCGAAGCGCACCTTGCCCTCGAGTTCGCAGCCGCGCATGCCGGGCGAGCAGATCGCGCCGCGCACGCGCTGGCAGATGCCGTTCAGGTCGTGGGGACAGCTCCAGGCACTCATCGCATTCGACTCCTCAGGCAGCGGGAAAGCAGACTGTAACTATCGGCTGCTGCAACGCAAAATTCAAGCGCGACAGCGGCGCGCACGGACTCAATCCTTTCCGGCCAGACCGGCGGGCCGCAACAGCACCACGGCCACGATCACCGCGCCGAACAGCACCAGTTCGAGCCCCGCCGCACGTGCCCAGTCGCCCGGCAGCAGGTCGCGCGCGACCGCGATCAGCTGCGGGATGGCGACGATCACCAGCGCACCCCAGGCCGCACCGGCCACGCGCCGCGCGCCGCCGATGAAGGCCAGCATCAGCAGCTCGAAGGAGAACACCAGTCCGAACTGCTCGGGGCTGATGAAGCCGATCCAGTGCGCATAGAGCGCGCCGGCCAGGCCGGACAGCGCGCCGCCGACGACGAAGGCCTGCATCTTCACCGCCGGGGGTGCGATGCCGCAGGCCGCGGCGGCGGCCTCGTCGTCGCGCACCGCGCGCCAGGCGCGGCCGTGGCGCGATCGCAGC
>JARRBR010000090.1 GCA_029982755.1 Rhodocyclaceae bacterium | reverse complement strand
GTTTCAGGTACTAGCGCCGCGAGGCGTGGAGGTTCGAGTCCTCTTCTGGGCACCAGTTTCACAGGAAAGCCGCTCTTCGGAGCGGCTTTTTTGTTGTCCATCGCCAGCCGCGCCGGATGAGACCGCGATTGCCGAACCGCCCACGGTGCGTGCCGCCTGCGGTCGTCGTGCAAAAAGATTCGCGAAACCCTTCACGCGCGCGAAAGCCTTTGCTATTATGCGCGTCCCTGCCCAGATGGCGGAATTGGTAGACGCACTAGTTTCAGGTACTAGCGCTGCGAGGCGTGGAGGTTCGAGTCCTCTTCTGGGCACCAAATGCAGGGAAAAGCCGGCTTTCAGCCGGCTTTTTTCGTTCACCGGCAAGCGTGCGGCAGCCCTAGCGTAAACGCCGCGGGAGCGGACCTGGCGGCGAACGCCCCGTGTGGGAAAGCCGTTCGCGGACAGGACCACTCCCGCGTTTTCTGCGGCGCCGGTCGCGGCTGCGACCGGGCTCTGCGGCGAGACGAAATCAGGCGCCAAACGGATGACGGCGCAGGATGGTCTCGTCGCGCTCGGGGCCGGTCGAGATCACGTCGATCGGGATCTCGCAGATCTCCTCGATGCGATGCAGGTAGGCGCGCGCCTCCTGCGGCAGCGCGTCCCAGCTCTGCGCACCGAAGGTGGTACCGCTCCAGCCCGGCATCGTCTCGTAGATCGGCTCGCAGCGCGTGACCTCTTCCGAACCCATCGGCAGCAGGTCGATGCGCTTGCCGTCGAGCATGTAGCCGGTGCACAGCTTCAGCTCTTCCAGGCCGTCGAGCACATCGAGCTTCGTGATGCACAGGCCGGTCACGCCGTTGATGATGATCGAGCGCTTCAAAGCGGCGAGGTCCAGCCAGCCGCAGCGGCGCTTGCGGCCGGTCACGGTGCCGAACTCGCGGCCCTTGGTCGACATCTGCTCGCCGGGCACGCCCTTGGTCTCGATGTCGAGCTCGGTCGGGAACGGGCCGCCACCGACGCGGGTGCAGTAGGCCTTGGTGATGCCGAGCACGTAGTGCAGGCGGCTGGGGCCGACGCCCGAGCCCGCCGCGGCCTGGCCGGCGACGCAGTTGCTCGAGGTCACGAACGGATAGGTGCCGTGGTCGATGTCGAGCAGCGTGCCCTGCGCGCCCTCGAACAGCAGCGAACCGCCCGACTTGTTGATCGCGTAGAGCTCGGCGGAGACGTCGGCCACCATCGGCAGCAGTTCTTCGGCGTCGGCCATGGCCTGGTCGAACACGGCCTGGAACTCGACCGGCTCGGCGCCCAGATGCTGGGTCAGCACGAAGTTGTGGTATTCGAGGTTGGCCTTGAGCTTGGCGGCGAAGCGCTCGCGGTCGAACAGGTCATAGACGCGCAGCGCGCGGCGGGCGACCTTGTCCTCGTAGGTGGGGCCGATGCCCTTGCCGGTGGTGCCGATCTTGTCGCCGGCCGACTTGGCGGCCTCGCGCGCGCGGTCGAGCGCGGCGTGGTAGCCGAGGATCAGCGGGCAGCCCGGGCTGATGCGCAGGCGGTCGCGGACCTTGATGCCGCCGGCTTCCAGCGTGCGGATCTCCGACAGCAGGTGGTGGGCATCGAGCACCACGCCGTTGCCGATGAAGCAGGCCACGCCCTCGCGCACGATGCCCGAGGGCACCAGGTTCAGCTTGTACTCGGTCTGGCCGATCACCAGCGTGTGGCCCGCGTTGTGACCGCCCTGGAAGCGCACGACGCCCTTCGCGTGGTCGGTCAGCCAGTCGACGATCTTGCCCTTGCCCTCGTCACCCCACTGGGTGCCGACAACGACGACGTTCTTTGCCATTTTCTTACTCTCCCTGTAACGGCACGGTCGTCCACCGACCGTCCCGCTTCACCAGTTGCCGGTCGCAGCCGGCTTCGTTCCAAGTTCCATCATGTCCGGGCAGCGCGGCGGCGACGATCTCGCCATGCGCGCGCAGGCGCGCGACTTCTGCGGCAAGGTCGGCGTCGTCGACCAGCGGTGCGAGCACCGCGCCCGCCATCGCCGCTGGGGCCGGCAGGCGCCACACCAGTTCGCGCAGGTCGAGACTGAAGCCGGTCGCCGGTCGCGCGCGGCCAAAGGCTTCGCCGACACGGTCGTAGCGCCCGCCAAGGGCGAGCGCGGCTGGCGAATCGGCGCCGTAGGCGGCAAAGACGATCCCGCTGTGATAGTGGTAGCCGCGCAGGTCGGCGAGATCGAAGCTCACCGGCAGGTCGGCCAGCGCCGCGGCGAGCGCGCGCAGTTCGCCGAGCAGCGCGGCGATTTCCGCGTCCTGCGGCAGGCGTGCCGCCGCCTCGTCGAGCACCTCGGGGCCACCGTAGAGTTCGGGCAGCGCAAGCAGCGCGCTGCGCACCGGCGCGGCGACATCGGCGAGCACACGGCGCAGCTCGGGCACGTCCTTGGCCTGCAGCAGGTCGAACAGCTCCTCCTCGCGCCCCGGCACCAGGCCGGCACGCGCGGCGAGCGCGTGGAAGAGGCCGACGTGGCCGATGTCGATGCGCGAGGCCGGCACCTCGGCCAGGCGCAGCACCTCGGCGAGCAGGCGCAGGATCTCGAGGTCGGCCTCGATGCCGGCATGGCCGTAGAGCTCGGCGCCGAGCTGCAGCGGTTCGCGGGTAGCGGTCAGCGTCGACGGCAGGGTGTGCAGCACGCTGCCGCAGTAGCACAGGCGCGAGACGCCGCGGCGGTTGAGCAGGTGGGCGTCGATGCGGGTGACCTGCGGCGTCATGTCCGCACGCACGCCCATGGTGCGCCCGGAGAGCTGGTCGACGAGCTGGAAGGTGCGCAGCTTGAGGTCCTGGCCGGCGCCGGTGGTCAGCGAGTCGAGATACTCGAGCAGCGGCGGCACGACGAGCTGGTAGCCGCGCACCCGGAAGGCGTCGAGCAGCCGGCGGCGCAGGCTCTCCAGCCGGTGGGCGTCGGACGGCAGCGCGTCCTGGATGTGATCGGGCAGTACCCAGCGCATGGTGGTGTCAGAGAACGATGAAAAGCAGGATCACCCCGGCCACCATGGAGCTCAGACCGATGAAGCGGATCTGGCCGTCGGCCATGCTGGCGAGGCGCAAAAAGGTTTCGCGCCAGGCGGCTGGCGCGACGAAAGGCAGCAGGCCCTCGATGATCAGCATCAGAGCGAAGGCCGTGAGGAGCGAGCTTCCCATGAAGGCATCAGTTGCGCGGCGCGCCTCCGGCATCCTTCATGAAGCGGAAGAAGTCGGAGCTCGGGTCGACCACCAGGACGTCGTCCTTGCCGGCGAAGCTCGAGCGATAGGCCTCGAGGCTGCGATAGAAGGCGTAGAACTCGCGGTCCTTGCCGAAGGCGTCGGCGTAGATCGAGGTCGCCTTGGCGTCGCCCTCACCCATGGCCTCCTGCGCCGAGCGGTAGGCCTCGGCGATGATGACCTCGCGCTGGCGGTCGGCGTCGGCGCGGATGCGCTCGGCCTCGGCGGCGCCCAGCGAGCGCAGCTCGTTGGCCACGCGCTTGCGCTCGGCTTCCATGCGGCGATACACCGATTCGGAGACCTCGTTGGGCAGATCGACGCGCTTCAGGCGCACGTCCACGATCTGCACGCCGATGGTGCGAGCGTCGCGGTCGGCGCGCTCGCGCATCTGCTCCATGATGCGGTCGCGCTCGCCGGAGACGACGTCATGCACGGTGCGGCGGCCGAACTCCTCGCGCAGGCCGGCATTGACCGTCTGCGTCAGGCGGGTGCGCGCGCGCGCCTCGTCACCGGCGACCGACTCGTAGTAGAGCCGCGGATCGATGATCCGCCACTTCACGAAGTGGTCGACCAGCACGTTCTTCTTCTCGGAGGTGATGAAACGCTCGGGCTCGGGCGTATCCATCGTCAGGATGCGCTTGTCGAAGTAGCGCACGTTCTGGATGAAGGGCAGCTTGGCGTTGAGGCCGGGCTCGGAGATGACCTCCTTGACCTCGCCGAGCTGGAACACGATCGCATACTGGCGCTGGTCGACGGTGAACAGCGACATCGAGGCGATCACGGCGATCAGCAGCAGCGTGCCGCCGATCAGGGACATCTTGTCACGCATCAACGTTCTCCCCGCTCACGGCTTCTCATCATTTCCCGATTGCGCGGGTCCAGCGACGGCATCGGCGCATTCGCGCTCAGGCCGGCGGAAGACTGCGGATCGGGCGCGGCCACCGAGGCAGAGGCCGCGGCCTTGCCCCCGGCCTGCTCCATCAGCCTGTCGAGCGGCAGCATCAGCAGGTTGCCGTTGCCCTTGGCGTCGATCATCACCTTGGAGGTGTTGGACATCACCTGCTGCATGGTCTCGATGTACAGGCGCTCGCGGGTGACTTCCGGTGCCCGGCTGTACTCGGCGAACACCTGCTTGAAGCGGCTCGCCTCACCCTCGGCGTTGGCGACCACGCGCTCGCGGTAGGCATTGGCTTCCTCGACCAGGCGCGAGGCGGTACCGCGCGCCCGCGGCACGACGTCGTTGGCATAGGCCTCGCCTTCGTTCTTCTGCCGCTCACGGTCCTGCCCGGCCTTGACCGCGTCGTCGAACGCGGCCTGCACCTGCTCGGGCGGCTGGGCGTTCTGCATGGTCACGCGGCTGACCTGGATGCCGGTCTCGTAGCGATCGAGGATGCGCTGCATCAGCTCGTGCGCAGTGGTTGCGATCTCCTCGCGGCCCTCGTAGAGCACGAAGTCCATGCGGCTCTTGCCGACGATCTCGCGCATCGCGGTTTCCGCGGCCTGGCCGACCGCCTCATCCGGGAAGCGGTTGTTGAACACGTAGTTCTCGGGACTGTTGAGGATGTACTGCACCGCAAACTGGATGTTGATGATGTTCTCGTCGTCGGTGAGCATCAGCGATTCGCGCAGCACCTTGTTGCGCTCGGAACCGCGATAGCCGACTTCGACCGTGCGCACGCCGGTCAGGTCGACGATCTCGTGCGTCTCGATCGGCGCCGGCAGGCGCCAGCGCAGGCCGGGCTCGGTGGTGCCGATGTACTTGCCGAGGCGCAGCACCACGCCGCGCTGGTTGGCGTCCACCGTGTAGAAACCGCTCGCCAGCCAGATGAGCAGCACCAGCACCAGCAGCACGCCGATGCCGCCACCGAACTGCTTGAACGAGAAGTTCGGCAGTTGCGGCGCACCACCACCTCCGCCGCCACCGCTGCCGCGACCGCCGCGCTTGCCGCCGAACATGCCGGACAGGCGCTGGTTGAAGTCGCGCCAGACCTCCTCGAGGTCGGGCGGTCCCTGGTTTGCGCCGCGATTGCGGTCGCCGCGCAGATCGTCGTTGCGATTGTCGTCGCCACGATTACCGTCGTTGCGGTCGCCGTCGTTGCCGCCCTGGCTACCCCAGCGTGGGTCGTTGAGTGACATGAGAATGCCTGTTATCACGTTTGTTCTGGTCGTTCGTCTGCCTCGCCGTGATGGCGGCCGGCGTTGTCACCAAAGGTCTGCTGAGCTACTTCGGCAAGCGCATCGCGAAGCAGGTCGAGACCTTCCCCCGTTCGGGCGCTCAAAAAAATGCGCCTGATCTTATCACAGTCGCCCCGCTCGACCGCCGGAGCGGCCCGAGTCAGGTCGACCTTGTTCCACACCAGGATCTGCGGCACGTCGGCCGCGCCGATCTCGGCGAGAACGAGGTTCACCGCCTCGATCTGGGCGTCGCGGTCCTCGCTGGCCGAATCCACCACGTGCAGCAGCAGATCGGCCTGCGCGGTCTCCTCGAGTGTCGCCTGGAAAGCCGCGACCAGCGCATGCGGCAGGTCGCGGATGAAGCCCACGGTGTCCGACAGCACCACGCTCACGCCACCCTGTTCGGCACCGACGTAGAGCCGGCGCGAGGTGGTGTCGAGCGTGGCGAAGAGCTGGTCGGCCGCGTAGGCCCCCGCCTTCGTCAGTGCATTGAACAGCGTCGACTTGCCCGCATTGGTGTAACCGACGAGAGAGACCGACAGAACGTCGCGGCGTTCCCTGGCCCGACGACGAACCTTGCGCTGCTTCTCGATCTGAGCCAGGCGCGACTTGAGCATCTTGACGCGGTTGCCGAGCAGTCGGCGGTCGGTCTCCAGCTGCTTCTCACCCGGGCCGCGCAGGCCGATGCCGCCCTTCTGGCGCTCGAGGTGGGTCCAGCCGCGCACCAGCCGGGTGGCCAGGTGCTCGAGCTGGGCGAGCTCGACCTGCAGCTTGCCTTCGTGGCTGCGCGCACGCTGGGCGAAGATGTCGAGGATCAGCGCGGTGCGGTCGATGACCATGCACTGCAGCTCGCGTTCGAGGTTGCGCTGCTGGGCCGGCGACAGGGCGTGGTTGAAGATCACGATGTCGGCGCCGTTGGCGCGCAGCGCCTCGCCGATCTCCTGGACCTTGCCACTGCCGGCGAAGAGCTTGGGGTCGGGCGCGGCACGCTTGCCCTGCACCACGGCCTCGACGCTGGCACCCGCACTGAGCACCAGCAGCTTGAGTTCGGACAGGCGCTCGTCGATGGCACCCTGGCCGAGGTCGAGCTGGACGAGTACCGCGCGCTCTCCGGAGGCGGGACGCTCAAACATGGGCGCCCCCTGCGGCCGGGATCAGCCGGCCGCGAACGATGCGCTGCGGCCTCAGTTGCTGCCCTCTTCCTGCTGGATGACGACCGGGCGCGCCGGGACGACGGTCGAGATGGCGTGCTTGTACACCATCTGCGTCACGGTGTTCTTGAGCAGCACGACGTACTGGTCGAAGGATTCCACCTGGCCCTGCAGCTTGATGCCGTTGACCAGGTAGATCGACACGGGGATGTGTTCGCGACGCAGGGTATTGAGGAAGGGGTCTTGTAGAAGTTGCCCTTTGTTGCTCATTGCTGAACCTCTTTATCTTTTGGTTATAAGAATGCAGTGAACTTCATTGCTGCACTGCGCAATGGCAGTATGCAACGAAATCCGGGTGTGGAGACGGGTTCTCGACGCCGAAAGTTTTCAAGTCCGTGTCGCGTACGGATTGTGCGTGGTACGGAACTGGATGCGCAAGGGCGTGCCCTGCAGCTTGAACGCCTCCATGAAGCAGCGTTCCAGATAGCGCACGTAGGACTGTGGAATGTCGTCCAGGGCGTTGCCGTGGATCACGATCACCGGCGGGTTCATGCCGCCCTGGTGGGCGTAACGCATCTTCGGCCGCGCCAGGCCATGGCGCGGCGGGGCCTGGCGGGCGACCGCCTGCTGCAGCGCCCGCGTCAGCCGCGGCGTAGACAGGTCGGCGGTTGCAGCGGCGTAGGCCGCATCGACCGACTTCAGCAGCCCGCCGATGCCCTGCGACTTCAGCGCCGAGATCTGGTGGAACCGCGCGAAGGACAGGAAGGCCAGCTTGCGTGCGATGTCCGACTTCAGGCGCTCGCGGCGGTAGTCGTCCACCGCGTCCCACTTGTTGATCGCCACCACCAGCGCGCGCCCGGCCTCGAGCGCGAAGCCGGCGATGTGGGCATCCTGGTCGGAGATGTCCTGCGCCGCGTCGAGCACCAGCACGACCACGTTGGACTCCTGCACCGCCTGCAGGGTCTTGATGACGGAGAACTTCTCCACCGCCTCGAAGACCTTGCCACGCCGACGCAGGCCCGCGGTGTCGATCAGCGTGTAGCGCCGCCCCTCGCGCTCGAAGGGAATCGCGATCGCGTCGCGGGTGGTGCCCGGCATGTCGAACGCGATCACCCGCTCCTCGCCGAGCAGCGTATTGACCAGCGTGGACTTGCCGACGTTCGGCCGGCCGACGATCGCCACGCGCGGACCTTCGTCCTCGCGCGCCTCCTTCTCCTCGTCGAGCGGGAACGGCGCCAGCACCAGCTCGACGAGCTGCTTCACGCCGTCGCCATGGGCGGCGGACACCGGCAGCGGATCGCCGAGGCCCAGGGCGTGGAAGTCGGCGGCGACCATCGCGCGATCCAGTCCTTCGGCCTTGTTAACCACCAGATGCACCGGCCGGCCGGCACGGCGCAGGCGCGCGGCGATGTTCTCGTCGTGCGGCGTGCGCCCGGCACGGCCGTCGACCAGGAACAGCAGCACGTCGGCCTCGGCGATCGCCTGTTCGGCCTGGCGCGCCATCTCGTGCATGATGCCGTCCTTGGCCACGGGATCGAAGCCGGCGGTATCGACGACCAGATAGTCGCGGTCGCCGACGCGGCCGACGCCGTAGTGTCGGTCACGGGTGAGGCCCGGCTGGTCGGCGACCAGCGCATCGCGCGTGCGCGTCAGGCGGTTGAACAGGGTCGATTTGCCGACGTTGGGCCGGCCGACCAGAACGATGGTGGGTTTCACTTGCTGTACTGCCTCAGCGTACTTCGTACGCGGTAATGTCGCCGTCGGCGTCCTGAACGACGAAGCCGCGGCCGAGCGGCACCGGATCGGCTCCGATCGCCTCGCTGCCGGCACGGTCGCGGGCGGCGAAGGCGCCGGTCTCGCGGTTCAGGAGATGGACGTAGCCCTCGACGTCGCCGACGACCACGTGGTCGCCGACGATCAGCGGCCGCGACACCTTGCGGCGCGCGAGCGCGTCCTGCTTCCACACGCTGGCGCCGCTGTAGGCGTCGAGCGCCTGCACGGCGTCGCGCTCGTCGGTGACCATCGCGAAGCGCGCATCGCGGTCCATGCCGACGCTGCTGGAAAGATCGCGCGCCCAGATGGTGTTGCCGTTGGAGGTGTCGAAACACGCGGCGCGGCCCTGGTAGCTGACCGCGCACACCTCGCGCCGCCCGACCACCGGGGTGCCGGCGATGTCGGCCACGCGCTCGAGTTCGGTCGCACCGCGCGGCACGGCGACGTTGAGCTCGGTGATCGCGCCGCCGTTGGCGAGATTGATCACCGCCAGCTTGCCGCCGGGAAAGCCGGCGAGCACCACCGGCCCCTCGATGACCACGCTGGCGAAGCTGCGCAGCGCCAGCGGCGGGTTGTTGCGCTGGTACACCCAGCGCCGGCTGCCATCGCGCGCATCGAGCGCGATCAGGCGGTTGTCGGAGGCGCGGACGACGACGAAATCCAGGCTGACGGCCGGCGGCGCGAGCACCTCGGCGCCCACGTTCGCGCGCCAGCGTTCGCTGCCGGTCGCGGCGTCGAGCGCGATCACCGCGCCGTCGGTGGCGGCCACCACCGCCAGGCGACCGTCGGTGCCGACACCCGCCGACAGCTCGGTGTCGGTGTCGATGCGCCACACCGGGCGTCCGCCTTCGAAGCGCGCAACTTCGCCGTCATGGCCGGCCGCATATACCGCGTCGCCCCACACCGCGGGCTGGAAGCGGTACGGGCCGGCTTCGCCGATGTTGGCCTGCCAGGCGGCTGCGAGCTGGGCCGAGGGCGTGAAGTCCTCCAGCGGTGCGGGCTTGGCCGCGGAACTGGAGAACGGATTCAGCGACGAGCAGCCGGCGGACACCAGGACGGCGGCCAGCAGCGGGACCAGGCGCAGCGGGAACGGCTTCATCGTCAGACTCCGAGCGATTCGAGTTTCACGCGCACGACCTCGCGCAGGGTGGCGGCCTCCTCGCCTTCGGCGGCGAGGCCGTCGATCGCGGCCTGCCAGGCGGCGCGCGCCTCGGCCTTCTTGCCCTGGGCGGCGAGGACGTCGCCACGCAGGTCGTCGAAGCGGGCCTTGTACGCCGCGCTCGGCGCGGCCTGCAGGCGGGCGAGCGCCGCGTCGTGCTCGCCCTGCTGCAGCAGCACGGCAGCCAGGCGCAGGCGGGCGAGATCACGCAGCGCCGCGTCCTTGCCCTTGTCGGCCGCCCACTCGAGCTGGGCACGGGCATTGGCGAGGTCGCCGCTCTCGAACTGCAGCGCCGCCGACAGCAGCGCACCGAGCTGGGCGCTGACGCTGCCGCCGTGTTCGCCGATCAAGCGCCCGGCGGCCTCGCGCGCCTTCTGCGCGTCCTGCTGCTCGGCAGCCTGCTGCACCGCGTAGTACAGCACGCCGGCCTCGCCGGCGTTCCGGTTCTGGTACCAGTTCCAGCCCTGCCAGCCCACCGAGGCGAGCGCCGCCGCCACCGCCAGGCTGACGACGAGGTTGCCGTACTGCGCCCACCAGGCCTTGAGTTCGGATATCTGTTCCTGCTCTTCGAGATCGTAGACCGCCATCATCAAGCCTCTAGTTCGGGTTCTTCGGAATACAGCAGCACGGCCATCGCCTCGGGCAACCCCTGGAGGGTGACGCGCTGCTGGGCGCCGCCGCCGCGCAGCGGCTTGATGCCGACCTCGCCGGCCGCGGCCTCGTCCTCGCCGATCACGATCGCCACCGGCGCCTCGCTCGCATCGGCCTTCTTCATCTGCGCCTTGAAGCTGCCGCCGCCGCAATGCATCAGCACCGCGAAACCGTGCTCGCGCAGGGTTTCCGCGGCGCGCATGCCCAGGCGCTGGGCGGCGTCGCCGACGCTGACCACGTAGGCGTCGGGCACCGACCGCTCGGCCTCGCCGCCGCATTCCTTCCACAGCAGCAGCAGGCGCTCGATGCCGATCGCGAAGCCGGCCGCCGGCTGCGGCTTGCCGCCGAGCTGCTCGAACAGGCCGTCGTAGCGGCCGCCGGCGCAGATCGTGCCCTGCGCGCCCAGGCGCGTGGTGACCCACTCGAACACGGTGCGGTTGTAGTAGTCCAGGCCGCGCACCAGGCGGTGGTTGATGCGGTACGGGATGCCGGCATCCTTGAGGAAGACCTGCACCGCCTCGAAGTGCGCCTTCGACTCCTCGCCGAGGTAGTCGGCGAGCTTCGGCGCCGCCTCGACGATCGCGTGCAGTTCGGGGTTCTTCGTGTCGAGGATGCGCAGCGGGTTGGTGTACAGCCGGCGCTTGCCGTCCTCGTCGAGCTTGTCCTGGTGCTGCTCGAGGTAGGCGATGAGCGCGGCACGGTGCTGGGCGCGCTCTTCGGGGGCGCCGAGCGAATTGATCTCGAGCGAAACGTCCTCGAGCCCGAGGTCTTCCCACAGCCGCGCGCACATCAGGATCAGCTCGGCGTCGGTGTCGGCGCCGGCGAAGCCCAGCGCCTCTACGCCGATCTGGTGGAACTGGCGGTAGCGGCCCTTCTGCGGGCGCTCATGGCGGAACATCGGGCCGTAGTAGTACAGGCGCTGCGGACCGCCGGCGGGGATCAGGTTGTGCTGGATCGCGGCGCGCACGCAGGACGCAGTGCCTTCCGGGCGCAGCGTCAGGTGCTCGCCGTTCAGCGCGTCCTCGAAGGAGTACATCTCCTTCTCGACGATGTCGGTGACCTCGCCGATCGCGCGCTTGAACAGCGGCGTCGGCTCGACCAGCGGCATGCGGATCGGGCGGTAGCCGTAGCTCTGCAGCCAGTCGCGGACGATGTCTTCGAAGTATTCCCAGGTTTCGGCGTCGGCCGGCAGGATGTCGTTCATCCCGCGCACGGCCTGCAAGGTCTGGCTCATGTAGGTCTTGTCTTTGCTTTGCGTTGTGTCGCGTCGTTGCGCTGTCGTCATGTCGGGGCGCCGGGCTCGGCGAGCCTCAGCCGCCCTTCTTCACGTACTTGGTGGCCACGTAGTTGTCGACGATGGCCTTGAATTCGGCAGCGATGTTGTCGCCGCGCAGGGTGACGACCTTCTCGCCATCGACATACACCGGCGCGGCCGGCGTCTCGCCGGTGCCCGGCAGCGAGATGCCGATGCTGGCGTGCTTGCTCTCGCCCGGCCCGTTGACCACGCAGCCCATCACCGCCAGCGTCATGTTCTCGACCCCGTCGTACTGCTCGCGCCACACCGGCATCTGCGCCCGTACGTAGTCCTGGATGCTGGAGGCGAGTTCCTGGAAGAAGGTGCTGGTGGTGCGTCCGCAGCCCGGGCAGGCGGTGACCATCGGCGTGAAGGCGCGCAGGCCCATGGTCTGCAGGATCTCCTGCGCCACCACGACTTCCTGCGTGCGGCTGCCGCCCGGCTCGGGAGTCAGCGAGATGCGAATGGTGTCGCCGATGCCTTCCTGCAGCAGCACCGAGAGCGCCGCGGTGGAGGCGACGATGCCCTTGCTGCCCATGCCGGCCTCGGTGAGGCCCAGGTGCAGCGCATAGTCGCTGCGACGGGCAAGGTCGCGGTACACCGCGATCAGGTCCTGGACGCTGGAGACCTTGGCCGAGAGGATGATGCGGTCGCGGCCGAGGCCGTATTCCTCGGCCTTGGCCGCGGACTCGAGGGCGGACACGACCAGCGCCTCGCGCATCACCGCGCCGGCATCGCGCGGTTCGGCGCGCTTCGCGTTCTCGTCCATGATGCGCGCGAGCACCGACTGGTCGAGACTGCCCCAGTTGACGCCGATGCGCACCGGCTTGTCGTAGCGGCAGGCGAGTTCGACGATGGCGGCGAACTGGGGGTCGCGCTTGGCGCCGGCGCCGACGTTGCCCGGATTGATGCGGAACTTGGCGAGCGCCTCGGCGCAGGCCGGGAAATCGGTCAGCAGCTTGTGGCCGTTGTAGTGGAAGTCGCCGACCAGCGGCACGTCCATGTTCAAGGCCAGCAGGCGGTCGCGGATCTTCGGCACCGCGGCGGCCGCCGCCTCGTTGTTCACCGTGATGCGCACGATCTCGGAGCCGGCGCGCGCCAGCTCGGCGACCTGCATCGCGGTACCGAGCACGTCGGCGGTGTCGGTGTTGGTCATCGACTGTACGACGACCGGGGCGTCGCCGCCGATCCGTACCTTGCCGACGCGCACCTCGCGGGTGCGGTGGCGGGCGAGCGGGCAGGCGTCGAGCGGGAGGGAATCCTGTCGCAGGGTCATGGGTTCGGTCATCAGCGAAGCGTCAGGCGGGCAACGGAGCCGCGGATGTGGCCAGCGAGGTCGACCGGCTTGCCGTCGTGTTCGAGGGTGACGCTGGCGGCGTTGCCGACCACCAGCGTGAACGGTGCCGTGCCCTGCACGCTGCGGGTGCTGCCGGCGCGGTTGGTGCCGGAATGCAGGATCGTGCCGGAGGCGTCGCGGACCTCGATCCAGGAGTCGGCACCGAAGCGGAAGCTCAGCCGTCCGCCGCTGGCGGCGACGGCAGGCTCGGGCGCCGCCGGCGCGGGGGCCTCGGCGGCCGGCGCAAGGGGCTGGGCGTCGGTCTGCACCGGCTCGGTGCCCGGGGCCGCCG
>JARRBR010000089.1 GCA_029982755.1 Rhodocyclaceae bacterium | reverse complement strand
CGTCGGCATCAGCACCGCCATCGTCAGCACCACGATCGAGATGCCGTCGAGGAAGCAGCCGAGCAGGATGTAGAAGATCGCCAGCGCCACCAGCAGCATGGCGGGCGTCAGGCCAAGCGAGCCGATCCATTCGGCGAGGTGGCGCGGCAGGCCGATGTAGCCCATCGCCAGGGTCAGAAAGGCGGAGCCGGCGAGGATCAGCGCGATCATGCAGTACAGCCGGGTGGCGCCCATCAGCGCGGCGAGGAAGCTCGCGCGGTTCAAGGTGCGCTGGCTGGCAGCGATGATCAGGCTGCCGATCACGCCGATCGCCGCCGCCTCGGTGGCGGTGGCGATGCCGCTGTAGATCGAGCCGAGCACGCCGGCGATCAGCAGGATCACCGGGATCAGGTTCTTCGAGGCGGCGAGCTTCTCGCCGAAGCTGCTCCTGAGGTCGGCGGCGGGGATCTTGCCCGGGTTCAGCAGCGACCACACCACCACCCAGCCCATGAACAGGGTCGCCAGCAGGATGCCGGGCAGCACGCCGCCGATGAAGAGCTTGGAGATCGACACGTCGGCCGCCACGCCGTACACGATCATGATGATCGAGGGCGGGATCAGCAGGCCGAGCGTGCCGGCGCCGGCCAGGGTGCCGAGCGCCATCGACTCGGGATAGCCGCGGCGTTCGAGCTCGGGCAGCGCGATCTTGCCAATGGTGGCGCAGGTCGCCGCCGACGAGCCCGACACCGCGGCGAACAGCGTGCAGCCGATGATGTTGGTGTGCAGCAGGCGGCCCGGCAGACGCTCCAGCCAGGGCGACAGGCCCTTGAACATGTCTTCCGACAGCTTGGTGCGGAACAGGATCTCGCCCATCCACAGGAACAGCGGCAGCGCGGTCAGGGTCCAGCTCGAGCCGTGGCTCCAGATGGCCACCGCCATGCCGTCGCCGGGCGCGCGCGGGGTGAAGCCGAGCATGCCGAGGATGCCGATCGCCATCAGGGCGAGGCCGATCCACAGGCCGCCGGCGAGCAGCGCCAGCATCAGGCCGATCATCACGGCCGCAATCATCAGTTCCATGATCGGATCCTCATTCCATGCGCACGGCTTCGCCGCTCGCGTGTGCGAGCCGGGTCGGTTCGCGGCCCAGGGTGGTCATCACCAGGTCGTCGACCAGCGCGACGAGCAGCACGATCGAGCCGAAGGCCATCGTCAGTTGCGGGATCCACAGCGGCGTGGCGTCCACGCCCTGCGAGATCTCCTCGAATTCGTGCGACTGCAGCACCAGCCGCACCGAGTAGAACGCCAGCGCCGCCGCCACCGCGGTGCCCGAGGCGAGCGAGAACCACTCCAGCGCCGCGCGCATGCGCGGGCCGACGCGCTCGAGCACCAGCCCCACGCGGATGTGCTCGCCGTGCTTGAAGGTGTAGGCGAGCGCGAGGAAGCCGCAGGCCGCCATCGCGTAGCCGGCGTAGTCGTCGGTGCCGGGCAGGTAGATGCCGAGCGGCCGGGCCAGGACGCCGGAGGCGACCAGCACCAGCGTGGCCACCATGCCGACCGCGGCGAGGCCGCCGGACAGGCGGTACAGCGAATCGAGGAACGCTCTCATGGGCGAACTCCTGAACGGTGAAGGCCCCGCCGCAGCGGGGCCGGTGCATCGGCCGATTACTTGAGCTTGCGGTAGGCGTCGAGGATGGCCTGACCGTCCGGGCCGGCCTTCTCGACCCACTCGGCGGTCATCTTCTCGCCGATCTTGAGCAGTTCGGCCTGCAGCGCCTCGGGGGCGGGCTGAACCTTCATGCCGTTGGTCTTGAGCTGGTCGATGTACCAGGCGTTCTTCTCTTCCGACACCTTCCAGCCACGCGCCTCGGCGGCAGCGGCGGCCTTCAGCAGCGCCTCGCGCGACGGCTGGTCGAGCGCGTCGAAGGCCTTCTTGGACACGAACACGATGTTCTTCGGCAGCCAGGCCTGGATGTCGTAGTAGTGGCTCAGCTGCTCCCAGCTCTTGGTGTCGTAGCCGGTGGCCGAGGACGTCAGGTTGGCCGACACCACGCCGGTCGACAGCGCCTGGGTGAGGTCGGCGGCCTGCACGGTCACCGGCTGGCCGCCCATCAGCTCGATCATGCGCGCCACGGTCGGGCTGTAGGAGCGGATCTTCATGCCCTTGAGGTCGCCGATGGTGTTGAGCTCGGTCTTGGAATACAGGCCCTGCGGCGGCCAGGCCACCGAGTACAGCACCATCAGGCCGTTCTTCGCCAGGCGCGCTTCCACCGCCGCCTTCGAGGCCTGCCACAGCTTCTTCGAATCCTCGTAGCCGGTAGCCAGGAAGGGCACGGTGTCGAGCGCGTAGAGCGCGTCCTCGTTGGCCAGCCCGGAGATGATCAGCTCGCCGATCTGCGCCTGGCCGGCCTGCACCGCGCGCTTGATCTCATTGGCCTTGAACAGCGAGCCGTTGGGATGGACGGTGATCTTGAGCTTGCCCCCGGTGGCCGCGTCGACCTCCTTGGCGAACTGCTGGATGTTCTCGGTGTGGAAGTTGCTGGCTGGATAGGGCGTGGGCATGTCCCACGCGGTCTGGGCGTGGGCGGTGGCAGCAATGCCGAAGCCGAGCAGGGAACCGGTGATCGCCTTGAGGAGGGAGTGCGGGAAGGTCATGGCGTGTGCTCCTGGATGAAGGAGGGCAAGAGGCCCGGAACGCGGATTGGAGGGCGGCGACCGGTCTGCGATAAGTCACCGTTATTGCACGATAGAGATTTCGTAGGTATCTTGTCAACAAAACGTACACGTTTTTTCTTCAAAACCTCTTCAAAACGCTTTCTACCCCCCAGGAGACCGCCGTGAGCGAAGCCAACCGCATCGTGTCCTCCCAGCATCTGGTGTCGCCGAAGTCACCGGAGCTGTCCGAGATGGAGTTCGGCCTGATCATCGCCTGGCACGCCTTCGCGCGCTGGATGATGCGCTGCATGACCGCCGCCGGCGTCAAGGACATGACGCCGATCGACGTGCTGGTGCTGCACCACGTCGCCCACCGCGACCTCGAGAAGCGCCTGGCCGACATCTGCTTCGTGCTCAACGTCGAGGACACCCATGTCGTCTCCTATTCGCTGCGCAAGCTCGCCGGCCTCGGCCTGGTGCACAGCGTCAAGCGCGGCAAGGAGGCGTTCTTCTCGGTCACCGACACCGGACGCGAGGCCTGCATGGCCTACCGCGACGTGCGCGAGTCCTGCCTGATGCCGGGCTTTACCGGCAGCGCCGAGGACAACGCCCGCATCGGCGAACTCGCCCAGCTGCTGCGCACGCTGTCCGGTCGTTACGACCAGGCCGCGCGTGCGGCCTCCACCTCGTAGTCATAGGCAAGGGAGTCCTCCCGTGAGCTATCGCATCCTCGACGCCGGCGACGCCGCGCTCACCATCGAATTCGGCAGCGTCATCGACCCCGCCCTGCTGGCCGCGGTGAACGCGCTCGACGCCGCCATCCTGCGCCTGCAGCAGGCGGGCGCACTGCCGGGCGTGATCGAGACCATGCCCACCTTCCGCTCGCTGACGGTGTTCTTCGACCCGCTCGCCACCGACCGCGACACCGTGCTCGCCGCGCTGCAGCCGCTGATCGCCGCCGCCGAGCACGGCGCGCCCGCCGACGGCCGCCACTGGCGCCTGCCGGTGTGCTACGAGGGCGAGGCCGCGCCCGACCTCGCCGAGGTCGCGCAAACCCTCGGCATCGGCGAGGACGAGGTCGTCGCCCTGCACAGCGGCACCGAATACCTGGTCTACATGCTCGGCTTCCTGCCCGGCTTCCCCTTCATGGGCGACCTGCCGGAGAGGCTGCGCCTGCCCCGGCGCGCCCAGCCGCGCGTGCGCGTGCCCGCCGGCAGCGTGGCGATCGCCACCGGGCTGACCGCGATCTACCCCTGGGAGAGCCCGGGCGGATGGCATCTGCTCGGACGCTGTCCGGTGCCGCTGTTCGACGCCCGCCGCGCCGCGCCCTCGCTGCTCGCCGCCGGCGACCGCGTGCGCTTCGCCCCGGTCAGCGCCGAGCAATGCCGCGCCATCGAGGCCGGCCTGCGCAACGGCGAGCTGGACCCGATGCAGTGGCTGGAAGCCGCCCCCACCCCCGCGGAGAACGCAGCATGAGCGCGCAGACCGAACTGGAAATCCTCTCCCCCGGCGCCTTCGCCTCCATCCAGGACGGCGGCCGCCACGGCTTCCGCCGCATCGGCGTGCCCTGGGCGGGCGCGCTCGACCGCCGCCTGATGCGCATCGCCAACGCGCTCGCCGGCAACGCCGAGGACGCGCCGGTCATCGAATGCTTCGACGGCGGCCTGCACGTCGCGGCCAGTGGCGGCGCGGTGAAGATCGCCGTCGCCGGCGACGCGGTGGTCGAGGTCGACGGCACCGACGGCCGCCGCCAGCTCGCCCCCTGGCGCTCGGTGACGCTGGCCGACGGCGAACAGCTGCGCATCCGCAAGATGGGCGGCGGGCGCATCGCCATGGTCGCGGTCGCCGGACTCGCCCTGCCCGCGGTGATGGGCAGCGCCTCGACCTACGTGCGCGCCGGCCTCGGCGGGGTGGATGGGCGCGCGCTCGCCGCCGGCACGCGCCTGGCCCTGGCCGACGCCGACCCCTGGGGCAGCGACCGCGTGCTGACCCAGCCCCCGGAAGCCGACGCCAGCCCGATCCGCCTGGTCGCCGGGCCGCAGGACGACCACTTCGACGCCGCGGCGCTGGAAGCCCTGGTGCGCGGCGACTACCGCGTCACCGCCGAGGCCGACCGCATGGGCATCCGCCTCGAAGGCGCGCAGCTGGCGCACGCCGGCGCCGCCGAGATCGTCTCCGACGCCACCGTGCCCGGCTCCATCCAGGTCCCCGGCGCCGGCCAGCCCATCGTGCTGCTCGCCGACGCCCAGACCGCCGGCGGCTATCCCAAGATCGCCACCGTGATCACCGCCGACCTCGGCCGCCTGGCCGCGCTGCGCCCCGGCAGCACGCTGCGCTTCGCCCGGGTGACGGCAGCCGAGGGCGCCCGCATCGCGCGCGCCGCGGAAGCCGAGACGCGCGCCCTGATCGCCGCGATCCGCCCGCTGCCGGCCGACGGCATCGACCTCGTGGCGCTGTACACCGGCAACCTGGTCGATGGCGTCGTGCATGCGCTCGGCACCGATTACCGGCCGCTGCACTGATCCCCGCCCTCTCCCCGACCGACCGGAGCCCCTTTACATGAACAAGACGATCAACCTCAACGCCGACCTCGGCGAATCCTTCGGCGCCTGGACCATGGGCGAGGACGAGGCCCTGCTGCAGGTGGTGCGCTCGGCCAACATCGCCTGCGGCTTCCATGCCGGCGATCCGGTGGTGATGCGCCACACGGTGCGCACCGCGCTCGCCGCCGGCGTGAGCCTGGGCGCCCATCCCGCCTACCCCGATCTGCAGGGCTTCGGCCGCCGGCAGATGAAGCTGGCACCGGCCGAGCTCGAGGCCATGGTGATCTACCAGGTCGGCGCGCTCGCCGGCATGGCCGCGGCCGAGGGCGGCCGCGTCACCCACGTCAAGCCGCACGGCGCGCTCAACAACCAGGCCTGCGAGGACGCCGCGCTCGCCGACGCGGTGGCGCGCGCGGTCAAGGCGATCGACCCCGGCCTGATCCTGCTCGCCCCGGTGCTGTCCGAGCTCTGGTTCGCCGGCGAGCGCGCCGGGCTGACGGTGGCCGGCGAGATCTTCGCCGACCGCGCCTACACCGACCGCGGCACGCTGGTGCCGCGCGGCCAGCCCGGCGCGGTGATCCACGACCACGACCAGCTCGTCACCCACGTGCTGCGCATGCTGGAGGCCGGCGGCGTGGTCAGCCAGGGCGGCAAGGTGCTGCCGACGGCGATGGACAGCATCTGCGTGCACGGCGACACCCTGGGCGCGGTGGAGAGCGCACGGCATCTGCGCAGCGAGCTGGAGACGCGCGGCTGGAAGGTGGTGACGCTGCCGGAGGTGGTCGCGGGCGCGTGAGCGGCGCTTGCGGGAGCGCGGTGCGACACCGCGACTAGGGTGCGGGCGGCGCTCCCGCCTCCTCGATCCACTCGATCCGCCCCTGCCCCGCCTCCGCGAGGCGGGCGCGCAGGGCGGCGGCGGAATCCTCGGGCAGGCTGAAGCACAGCGTCACCGCCTGGCCGTGCGCCACCGTCAGCAGCGTCGCGCCCGCTGCATCCAGCTCGCGCCGCAGCAGCCCTTCCAGCGCATACGGCACCATGCAGCGCAGCGTCGCCAGGCGCACGATCGGCACCTTCTCCGCCTGCAGCAGCGCCTGCGCCACCGCATCCGTATACGCGCGCACCAGGCCGCCGGCGCCCAGCTTGACGCCGCCGAAGTAGCGCACCACGGTGGCGAGCACGCCTTCCAGGTCCTGGTGGCGCAGCACGTCGAGCATCGGCCGCCCGGCGGTGCCGCTCGGCTCGCCGTCGTCCACCGCCGCCGACTGCCCGCCGGCGAGCAGCGCCCAGCACACGTGGCGGGCGCCCGGATGCTGCGCCCACAGCGCCGCCACCACCTTCTGCGCGCCGGCGCGGTCGGCCATCGGCTGCACGCAGCCGATGAAGCGGCTCTTCTTGATGATCAGTTCGCTATGGACGGGGGCGGCGAGAGTCAGCGGCATGGCGGCGATTCTAGCCGACGCCCGCGGCAGGAGCCGCGTGATCCGGTCGGAGCGTCGTGAGCGGCGCGCGCGCCGACGCCCCGGCCTCAGCCTAGCCGGTCGTCGTCCAGCGCCGCGAACAGCGGCGTGAACACCGCGCGGGCGAGCGCGCAGAAACGCTCGTCCAGCGGCTGCTCGACGCCGCGCAGCGCCAGCCGGTAGGCCGGGTCGGCGGCCTCGCCAAACTGCGGGCGCATGCCGCCGCTCCATCTGGCCGAGGCCTTGTGCAGGCTGTCCCCGTTCTTGACGAAGGCCCAGGCCGACTTGGGGAAGAAGTGCAGCGGCGCACAGAGGCCTTCGCGGTACAGGCCGAGCAGAATTTCGAGCTGCGCGCGTGCATGCGCGGGCTCCAGCGCCTCGAACCGGAATTCGCCGTCGCGCGACAGGCCGTGCGTCGCGCAGCGCACGCCGGGCGCCGGCGCCGCGCACAGCAGCAGGTGGGCGAGCCAGGCGCCGAGGTAGTCGCCCGCACGGGTGTCGTCGTAGCGCGCGCGCAGCAGGCCGTCGGCGCGCAGGTCGGCGAAGCTGGCCGTCAGGGACCAGGCCTCGCCATCGAGGCCGCACTCGAAGCGCGCCAGGTGCGGCGGCTGCGCCGGGGCGGCGAGAAGCGCACGCTGGCGGCGGGCGAAGGCGAGCAGGCGCTCGAACTCGCGCGCGAGCGCGGCCTCGCCAAGGCTGCCGGCCGGGTATTCGTTGCCGGCGCGCGCGAGCGCCCACAGGCGGGCAGGCGCCTCGGACGCCGCATCCATCCGGGACGACAGGCCGTCGGCACCTGCGGTGCCAGTCCCGCCCTCCCCGGCCAGCATCACCGGCAGCAGGCGCGCGGCGAGCGCGCGCTGGCCCGGCCAGTCGGGCAGCAGCGGCTCGACGTCCTCCAGCATTTCGGCGGATTCCGGCAGGTCCAGCCCCAGGCGCTCGCGCAGCAGGTAGCGGCAGGGGTTGGCGAAGAAACGGGTCAGCTGCAGCAGGTCCACTTCCCGCCAGGCCGCATCCGGCGGCGGCAGCGGCGCGGTGAAGAAGGGGGCGGCCTCGGCCGGATCGGCGACCGCCTCCTCGTCGCCTGCATCCTCGACGCCGGCCGCATCATCCTCGTCCTCGGCCGCCGCGATCACGGACGCGGCCGGCCCGGACGCCGCGCCCGCCGACGAGGCAGAGGCCGCCAGCCGGCTGGCCAGCGCCTCGGCGTAGTCGGCGTTGAAGCTCGTCAGCCTATCGTCGGCGCGCGCACCGGCGATGAAGTAGTCGGCGGCGAAGGCCTGCAGCGGATGGACCACGGTGAGCCGGGCACGCGCCTCGGCCAGCGCTTCGGCATCGCCCGCCGTGCTGGCGCAGGCGGTGGCGAGGGTGTCGAGCAGTTCGTCCACCAGCACCGAGGGCGGCAGCGCGCTGCCGTCGCGCACGCTGCGGCCGACGTAGGACATGTGCAGCACCTCGCGTGCGGACAGGATCAGGTCGAGGAACAGGTTGCGGTCGTCGAGCCGGCGCTGGCGGTCGCCGGCCTGCGGGCGGGCGGTCATGAGGTCGAACTCGGCCGGGCGCTCGCTGCCGGGGAAGGCGCCGTGGTCGAGCCCGATCACGCACACCACGCGGTAGGGCAGGCTGCGCAGCGCCGGCAGCGCGGAGAAGGTGACCGTGCCGCCGGGCACGCCACCGCGCGCCGGGTCGTCGAGCAGCGCGGCGAGCGCCGGATGCACGACCGCCAGCGGCAGCGTGGCCGCCAGCTCGGCGGCGGCGATGTCGTCGGCGAGCGCGGCGATCGCCGCGCGCAGCTCGCGCAAGGCATCGGCGTATTCGGCGGGGTCGCCGACCAGGCGATCGAGCACCTCGTTGAGCACGCTGCGCCAGCCCTCGCCATCGTGCTCGCGCAGCAGCAGGTCGCGCACCCGGCGCAGGCTGTCGGCGTAGCGCCACAGGCTGCCGAGGGCGAGTGCGGCCTGCCCCTCCGGCGCGGCGGCGCCGATGCGGCCGGCGAAGCTGGCCTGATCGGCGGCCTCGCCGGCGGCCCAGGCCAGGAACAGGCGGTGCAGGCCTTCGTCGAGCGTGTGCGCGGGCGCCGCGCCGGCCTCGGTATCGGTAGCCGCGTCCAGCCCCCAGCGCACACCGGCGGCGCGCAGCCAGTCATGCACCGTCTCCAGCGCCGCCTCGTCGAGGCCGAAGCGCGCCGCCACCGGCGCCTGCTGCAGCAGGTCGAACACCCGGCTCGCCGGGAAGCGGCTGGCGGCCAGCTCCAGCACCTGGTCCAGCACCCGCGCCACCGGGTTGTCGCGGGTGCCGCCGAGGCCGGTGATGCGCCACGGAATGCGGCGTGCCGGCGGCGCGGTGCCGAACACCGCCTCGATCAGCGGCGCGGTGGTCTCGAGATCGGGCGT
Source organism: Rhodocyclaceae bacterium (assembly GCA_029982755.1). Lineage (GTDB taxonomy): Bacteria > Pseudomonadota > Gammaproteobacteria > Burkholderiales > Rhodocyclaceae > Thauera. The sequence goes on along the minus strand of JARRBR010000089.1, from coordinate 4,062 downwards.
CAGCACCACGACGTCGGCCGGTCGCAGCGCATCCTCGCCGCCGGCGTGAGCCTTGAACAGGCCGAGCAGGCGGTCGTGCAGCACCTCCAGCTCGCGGGTGCGCGAGTGGCAGACGTGCACCTCCACGCTTCGGTCGGTCCCGGCCGGGCGCAGGCCCGCCGGCGGCAGTTCCTGCAGGTCGAGGATCGCGTTCTGCAGCCGCGCCAGCAGGTGGCGGTCGGGATGGGGCGCGAACGCGGCATCCTCCTCGAGCGCGTGCTCGCCCTCGAACAGCAGGCCGATGTGGGCGCGGGTCTGCTTGCCCCAGGCCGCGAGCAGGCCGTTGCCGGTCTCGAAGAACATGTCCTTCTGCTGCGCCGCCAGCCAGGACAGGCGGCGCGCATCGACGATGTCGAACCAGAACTCGCGGCAGGGGTTGAGCACGTACAGCCGCACCTCCACCACCCGTGACAGCTCGCGCAACAGGTCGAGGTAGAGCGGCGGCAGCGCCGGCAGCGCGAACACGTGCACCGAGGCCGGCAGGCCGACCGCGGCCAGCTCCTCGGCGCTCATCGCGGTCACGCGGCGCAGGAAGGCCTGCGCCGGATGCTCGTGACGCAGCCCCATGCCGTCGCGGATGCGCCGCCACAGCTCGGCCTGCCAGGCCTCGTCGGCGCGCTCGACGGCGCCCGCCCCCGGGCCCAGCGCCGAGCCGCGCCCGTCCGCCCACAGCGCCAGCCACTGCGGGCGGTAGGTCAGGTAGTGGTCGAACACGCGCGCGATGCGTCCGGCGAGCTCGAAGCGCATGCGCGCGTCCGCCCCCGCCAGGTAGCGCGCCAGGCGCGGATGGGCCGCCACCCACGCGCCGTGCTCGTGCCCGGGCTCGAGCAGGCCGTGGATGCGCCAGGCCAGCAGCGCGGGCGAGAACGGCGAGCGTTCCGCCACCGGCACCACGCGCCCGATCTGCGCCCACAGCCACTGCGCGAGGTAGTCGAAGCGCAGGTTGGCGCACACGCCCTCGCGGTCCGCCATCGCCAGCTCCACCTTGCGCCGCAGCGCGCTGCTCGGCACCACCACCTGGCGCTGGCCGAAAGGCCCCGGCTGCTCGGCGCCGAGGCGGTCGAGCAGGGTATCGAGCAGGATCTCGAAGCGGTTGGAGAAGCTCAGGTGGAACATGGCGGGCGCGGACGAGCGCGCGGCGTCGGGTGGATCGCCATTATACGGAGCCGGTCACGCCCCCCGCGGCGCGGCGAGCAGGCGTCGCCCGGCCGCCGCGCGCGGGCCCGGTCATTCCTCGGGCGGCGGCGCGGCGGCATCCGCGGGCTGCCAGGCCCTGGCCCGCCCGCGCCCTTCGCGCTTGACCGTGTAGCAGGCCTGGTCGGCCGCACGGACGATGTCGGCGACGCTGTCCATCGAGCCGTCGATCATCGCGAAACCGATGCTGGCACCGATGCGGTATTCGCGCCCTTCCCACTCGAAGCGCAGGTCGCGCACCGCCGCGCACAGGTCGTCGGCGATGCGACCGGCATCGTCCGCGGTACAGCCGTGCAGGATCAGCGCGAACTCGTCGCCACCGACCCGGCACACGATGTCCCCGCTGCGCAGGCGGCTGCGGATCAGGTCGGCCACCACGCGCAGCAGGGCGTCGCCGGCCGCATGCCCGCCGGTATCGTTGACCGGCTTGAAGTGGTCGAGGTCCATGAAGCACAGCGCGCCGCGATCGCCGGCGCGGTGCGAGGCGGCGAGCATCTTCTCCAGCGCCTGCTCGAACGCGCGGCGGTTGGGCAGCGCGGTGAGCGGGTCGTGCAGGGCCTGGTGGGCGAGGCGCGCGGTGGCCTGCTCGATGCGGGCCTGCAGCGTCTTGTGCGCATTGGCGATCGAGCGCGCCATCGAGTTGAAGCCCTGCTGCAGCGTGTACAGCTCCTCGCTGCCCGCGCGCCCGCTGACCTGCACGTCGAGATCGCCGCGCGCCATGCGCTGCACCGCGTCGACCAGGCGCGCCACCGGCGCGCCGACGACGTTCGCCAGGCGGATCGCGAGCAGCATCGCGAGCACCACCGCCCCGGTCGCGAGCCCGATCGCGGTCAGCACCGTGGCACGCCAGCGCGCGTCGTAGGCGCGGGTGTCGAGCTCCACGTACACCCAGCCCACCGGCAAGGGTGCCAGCGCCGGCTCGGCGCCGGCGAGCTCATCGACCTCCACCGGCACCGACATCACCGGTGCGGCGAAGGCGGCACGCTGTCCCTGCCGCCGCAGCGGCACGGCCGCACTCGCCGAGCGCGCCTCCGCGGCGTCGTCGAGCACCGGCTCGCCCATGCGCGCGAGCTCTTCGCCGCCGCGGTCGTAGAGCACCGCGGCCGCCACGTCGCTCTGCGCCTGCAGTGCCTGCATCAGCCCGTCCAGGCTGCCACGGCTGCCCGAGATCACCCCGTACTCGGCCGCGGGTGCGAGGAAGCGGACGATGGCGAGGCCGCGCTCGGCGATCTCGCCATCCGCCACGCGCGCGCCGCGGAACAGCGACACCCCGGTCATCGCCACCGACAGCAGCATCACCGGCAGCAGCACGGTGAGCAGCAGGCGGACGCGCAGCGTCCGTCGATCGCCGCTCATGGCCGGCCTCCTTCCGCGGTGAGGCGCAGCAGCTCACTGTCGTCCGCGACGTTGATGCCGAGCGCGCGCGCGACCTGGCGGTTGACCGCGATCTCGAACGACACCGGGTCGCGCGGCGGCGGCAGGACGAGCGGCTTGCCGTTCTGGCTGCGCAGCCAGTCGATGAGGTCGCCGGCGACCTGCTCGGGCGTGATGAACACCGCCGCCAGCGCGCCGGCGTTCACGTAGGCGCGCGAGAAGGCGATGATGGGCCGCTGGTAGCGGTAGCTGGTGAGCAGGATAGAGCGCGCCGCGGTCGGGCTGGTCAGCATCGGATCGGGCAGCGCCAGCAGCACCTCGCTGGCGCTCAGCACCTCCTCCAGGCTGGCAATCACCTCCTTGTCGTTGCGCACCACGCGGGTGGCGAGGCTGAGGCCGAAGTCGGCGGCCACGCCGTGCAGCCGCGCCTCGGCATCGGCGTTGGCGCCGAGCAGCAGACCCACCCGTTTGCGCTCGGGCAGCACCGCGCGCAGCAGGCGCAGCTGGCGCTCCAGCGGCTGGTCGAGCAGCCAGGCCGACAGCGGCGCCTGCGGATACGCCTTGCGCAAGGTCTCGAAGCGGCTGCGCGCGATCATCGTCACCAGCGTCGGCCGCACGTGGCGCGCGAGGGCCAGTTCGGCGGCGGCCTCACCGCTGGCGACGACCAGATCGGCGCGCGCGAGCGCGACGTCGTCCAGCCCCTCGGCCGGACTGCCGATGTCGAAGACACGGTGGCCGAGGCTGGCGGCGGCACGCTTGAAGGCGTCGGCGAAGGCCTTGTGCACGCCTTCGCGCTGCGACACCACGACCGCGACGTCGAGCGCGGACGCGGGTGCGCACATCAGCGCCAGCCCGAGCGCGAGCAGGCGCATCACCGCGCGCATGCCGCAACGCCACCGCCGCTGCATCGATCGACTCACCAGGACAGGCGCAGCGTGGCGAAGAGCTGCGGCTCGTGGCGGTACTTGCGGGCGTAGAACTCGGGATAGCGGCCGTTAACGCTCTGGGCGACGATCGCCACCTCGTTGTCCTCGCTCACCGGGCCGAAGCTGCGTGCGAGACGCAGGTCGAAGCGGTTGACCACCGGCACGCTGTCGCCCTGATTCAGCCAGTACATCTCGCTATGGCGGTAGTAACCCACGCTGCCGCGCCAGCGCTGGGGCAAATCCTTCACCACGAGCACCGAGGTGATCGAAGTCGGCGAACTCATGTCGAAGTCCCGATCCGAGGCCTCAGCATCGGCGTCGATGTCGACGAGCGCCTGCGACAGGACGATCCGCCCCCAGCCTGGCCGACGCCAATCGACGCTGAATTCGGCGCCATGGCGGGTAAGCGCTGCGGAATTGACGAAGCGGAACTCCTGAATCCGTGTTCGCTTAGCCGGAAATCCAGCCTAACGCATTGATGTAATTGTATAATTACGCATCCGAGCCTTTCACCCAACCGACCATGCCG
>JARRBR010000088.1 GCA_029982755.1 Rhodocyclaceae bacterium | reverse complement strand
CCGGGGAGGGCGAGCGTGCCGGCCTGCCGCAGTCCGCGGCGCGCCTGCGCCACGCCGGTGCCCTGCTGACGCTGGCGCTGCTCGCCTGCCTGCTCCCGCCACTCGGCGGCATCCCGGTGGGCGGTTACGCCGCCGTGGTGTTCGTGCTTGCCGGTGCCGTTCTGGCGCTGCCGGCGCTGGCGCGCGCGGTGCTGCCCCTGCTCGGACGCGGACGCGGCGTGGTCTGGCGGCTAGCGCATGCGCGCCTGGCGGCCACGCCCGGGCAGGCGGTGGTGGCGGGGGCAGGGGTGATCGCCAGCGTCGCGCTCGCGGTGTCGATGGCGATCATGGTGAGTTCCTTCCGCGTCTCGGTGGATGAATGGCTGACGCAGGTACTGCCGGCCGATCTCTACGTGCGCGCATCCTCGTCCGCTGGCAGCGGCTACCTCGATCCGCAGGCGCTCGCGCAGATCGCGGCAGTGCCGGGCGTAGCCTCGGTGGACACGACGCGGCTGGTCAACCTGCGTCTGGCCGACGACGAGCCGGTGTTCAGCGTGCTGGCGCGGCCTGCGCGCGGCAACTGGGGGCTGCCGCTGGTGAGCGGATCGATGACACCGGAGGCAGTGCCTGACCGCCTGCCCCCGGTGTGGGTGTCCGAAGCCGCCGCCGACCGCCACCACCTGCGCCCGGGCAGCCGCCTCGAACTGCCGCTGGGCGGGCGCATGGAGGCCTTCGTGGTGGCCGGGGTGTGGCGCGACTACGCCCGCCAGCACGGCGCCGCACTGATCGAAAGCAGCGACTATGTGCGCCTGACCGGCGACGAGCGCGTCAATGACGCCGCGCTGCGCGTCGCACCTGGTACGCCGCCCGCAGCGGTCGCCGAGGCCGTGCGCGCGCGCTTCGGCGCCGAGCACATCACCGTCGCGCTGCCGGGCGAGATCCGCGCGCTCAGCCTCGAGATCTTCGACCGCACCTTCCTGATCACCTATCTGATGGAGGCGGTCGCGGTGCTGATCGGCCTGTTCGGCATCGCCACCACCTTCGCCGCGCTGGCCACCACGCGCCAGGGCGAGTTCGGCATGCTGCGCCACCTCGGCTTCACCCGCGCCAAGATCGGGCGGCTGATCGCCGTCGAAGGCGCGCTGACCGCCGGGCTGGGGGTGCTCGCGGGCCTGATCGCCGGCGGTGCCATCGCCTGGGTGCTGATCGAGATCATCAACCGTCAGAGCTTCCACTGGAGCATGGACCTGGCCGTGCCCTGGGGGGCACTGGCGCTGTTCGCAGCCACGCTGGTCGTGCTCGCCGCGCTGGTGGCGCGGCTGGCCGCCCGGCATGCGATGCAGCGCTCGGCGGTTCTGGCGGTGAAGGCGGACTGGTGAGGGAGATGGACATCGCATTCGACACGCCGCGGTGCAGGACGCATCGAGCAGGGCATTCGCCCATCGCGCGAACGCCGCCCTCCCGTGGGCGCGGCGGCAGCAGAGACGAGTGGCTGGCCCGCCCAACCGATGCGGCCCCTGCGGAGGCGCGGGGTCGCGGCTGCCGCCGCGCCTGCAGCGGAGGGGGCTTTGCGCTGGGGTTGCGTCTTCTCTTCGCGCTCCTCGCCGCACTGATGTTGCTCGGCGCTGCGCCTGCGCAGGCCGATGGCGCGAAGCCCGACTACCCGGCGGTCGTCGCCGGACGGACGCTGGCGTTCCCGCAGGACTTCGGCGCCCATCCCGACTACCGCACCGAATGGTGGTACATCACCGGCTGGCTGCGGGATGCGGCGGGCGTCGAGCGCGGCTTCCAGCTCACCTTCTTCCGCGTGCGCACCCGCATCGGCGACGACAACCCGAGCCGTTTCGCGCCCCGCCAGCTGATCCTCGCCCATGCCGCGGTCGCCGACCCGGCGACCGGGCGCCTGCGTCACGCCGAGCGTTCGGGACGCGCCTACCCGGGTCTGGTCGAGGCGCAGGAGGGGCGCACCGCGGTGCGTGTCGACGATTGGTTCCTCGACGGCGGCGAGACACCGGAGGCGCCCTATCGCAGCCGCATCGAGGCCGAGGATTTCGCCTTCGAGCTCGAGTTCGTGGCCGATCGCCCGCCAGTGGCGAACGGCAAGGCCGGCTTCAGCCAGAAGGCGCCCGATCCCCTCAACGCCAGCTACTACTACAGTCGTCCGCAGCTCGCGGTGAGCGGCACGCTGCGCCTCGACGACACCGCGGTGACGGTGAGCGGACATGCCTGGCTGGACCACGAGTGGTCGAGCGAGATCCTGCCCGCAGGCGCGCGCGGCTGGGACTGGATCGGCATCAACCTGCACGACGGCGGCGGGCTGATGGGCTTCCAGATGCGCGACGGGGAGGGCAGGGCGATGTGGGGCGCGGGCACGCTGAGCGATGCCTCGGGAAAGACGACCGTGTTCGGCCCCGAGGACCTGCACTTCACCCCGGTCCGGCGCTGGCGCTCGCCGCGAACCGGCATCGATTACCCGGTCGAGTGGGAGCTTGAACTCGCCGACGGCCGGCGCTTCCGCATACAACCGCTGATGGACGACCAGGAACTCGACAGCCGCGCCTCCACCGGTGCGATCTACTGGGAGGGCGCGGTGCGCCTGCTCGAGATGCCGGGAGGCGAGTCCGGCGCAGGCGGGCGCGAGCTCGGGCAGGGCTACCTGGAGATGACCGGCTACGCGGACCGCCTGCGCATGTAGGCTCCCCGCGTGCATCTGCCCGGAACGGCGGACGCGCCGTCCCGGGCAACCGATCGATCGCTGCACTTAGCCCGCATCGATTCGGGATGCGATAATTCATGCTTTCGTTCATTGCAGGGACTGCACAGTGATCCTCGTGACAGGCGGCGCCGGATTCATCGGCGCGAACTTCGTGCTCGACTGGCTGGCGGCCAGCGATGAGCCGGTGATCAACCTCGACGCGCTGACCTACGCCGGCAACCTCGAGACCCTGGCGCGGCTGCAGGGCGATCCGCGCCACGTCTTCGTGCACGGCGACATCTGCGACCGCGCGCTGCTCGATCGCCTGTTCGCCGAGCACAAGCCGCGCGCGGTGGTGCATTTCGCCGCCGAGAGCCACGTCGACCGCTCGATCCACGGCCCCGGCGCCTTCGTGCGTACCAACGTCGACGGCACCTTCACCCTGCTCGAGGCCGCGCGCGCGCACTGGAGCGCGCTGCCGGCGGGTGAGCGCGAGGCCTTCCGCTTCCTGCACGTCAGCACCGACGAGGTGTACGGTTCGCTCGGCCCGAACGACCCGGCCTTCACCGAGACCAAGACCTACGAGCCCAACAGCCCGTACTCGGCCAGCAAGGCGGCGAGCGACCATCTGGTGCGCGCCTGGCATCACACCTACGGCCTGCCGGTGCTCACCACCAACTGCTCGAACAACTACGGGCCCTACCAGTTCCCCGAGAAGCTCATCCCGCTGATGATCGTCAACGCGCTCGCCGGCAAACCGCTGCCGGTTTACGGCGACGGCCTGAACGTGCGCGACTGGCTCTACGTCGGCGACCACTGCGCCGCGATCCGCGAGGTGCTGGCGCGCGGCCGCGTCGGCGAGACCTACAACGTCGGCGGCTGGAACGAGATGGCCAACATCGACATCGTGAAGACGCTGTGCGCGCTGCTCGACGAGCTGCGCCCGGACGCGGCAGGCAGCTACACCCGCCTGATCACGCATGTGAAGGACCGCCCCGGCCACGACCGCCGCTACGCCATCGACGCGCGCAAGATCGAGCGCGAGCTCGGCTGGCGCCCGGCGGAGACCTTTCACACCGGCATCCGCAAGACGGTGCAGTGGTACCTGGACAACCCGGGCTGGATTGCCAACGTGCAGAGCGGCGCTTACCGCGACTGGCTTGCGCGCAACTACGGCGGACGCGAGGCACAGGCATGAAGATCCTCCTGCTGGGGAAGAACGGCCAGGTCGGCTGGGAGCTGCAGCGCGCACTTGCGCCGCTCGGCGGAATGGTCGCGCTCGACCGCACCGGCGCGGACGGCCTGCGGGGCGATCTCGAGGACCTCGACGGCCTCGCGCGCACGCTGCGCCAGCTCGCCCCCGACGTGATCGTCAATGCCGCCGCCTACACCGCGGTCGATAAGGCCGAGACCGATGTCGCCCGCGCGCACTGCATCAACGCCGAGGCGCCCGGCGTGCTGGCCGCAGCCGCAGCGGAGATGGATGCGCTGCTGGTGCATTACTCCACAGACTACGTCTTCGACGGCAGCGGCGACCGGCCCTGGCGGGAGGATTCACCCACCGGGCCGCTGTCGGTGTATGGCCGTACGAAGCTCGCCGGCGAGGAGGCGATCCGCACCAGCGGCTGCCGCCACCTGATCTTCCGCACTTCCTGGGTGCATGCGGCGCGTGGCGGCAACTTCGCCCGCACCATGCTGCGCCTGGCAGCCGAACGTGAACGCCTGACCGTGATCGCCGACCAGTTCGGCGCGCCGACGGGCGCCGAGCTGATCGCCGACGTCAGCGCGCACGCGATCCGTGCAACCGTCGCTGCGCCGGCGCGGGGCGGCACCTACCACCTCGTTGCCGATGGCGAGACGAGCTGGCACGGATACGCCCGCTTCGTGATCGAGGCCGCGCGCGAACTGGGCGTGACGCTGAAGGTGGCGGAGATCGCCCCGATCGCCACCACCGACTATCCGACTCCGGCATCGCGGCCGCTGAACTCCCGCCTCGACACCAGCCGTCTGCGCACCACCTTCGGCCTCAACCTGCCCGACTGGCGCGACGGCGTGGCGCGCATGCTGCGCGAGATCCTGAGCTGAGGCCCAGCCCGAACCGAAGCCGCCCATCCGGTCACACCGCCTGCCTCGCGCTGCGGCGGCGACAGCGAACAAGGACGACATCCTCATGACGATCAAGAGCGTGATTCTTTCCGGTGGCTCCGGCACCCGCCTGTGGCCGGCCTCGCGCGAAAGCTATCCCAAGCAGTTGTTGCCGCTCACCGGCGATCACTCGCTGCTGCAGGAAACCGCGGCGCGCCTGAAGGGCTTCGCGGCGGTCGACGTCGACCCGCGGCCGCTGGTGGTGACCAACGAGGAGTATCGCTTCATCATCGCCGAACAGCTTCGCCAGATCGGCGTGCGTTCGCCGCAGATCGTGCTCGAGCCGGTCGGCCGCAACACCGCGCCCGCGCTGACGCTCGCCGCGCTGGTGGCGGCGGAGGAGGGCGACCCGATCCTGCTGGTGATGCCGGCCGACCACGTCATCGGCGATCTCGCCGCCTTCCAGCATGCGATCGCGGTCGGCGCCAGGGCCGCGGCGGACGGCGCGCTCGTCACCTTCGGCGTGGTCCCGGACCATCCCGAGACCGGCTACGGCTACATCCGCGCCGGCGCAGCACTGGAGGCCGGGGAGGGCGCCCGTGCGCTGCAGGAGTTCGTCGAGAAGCCCGACCGCGCCACCGCCGAACGCTACGTCGCCAGCGGCGAGTACTACTGGAACAGCGGCATCTTCATGATGAAGGCCTCGGTGTGGCTGCGCGCGATCATGCGCTTCAACCCCGACATGGCCGGCGCCTGCACTGCGGCGATTGCCGGCCGCGATCACGACGCCGACTTCATCCGCCTCGACACCGCCGCCTTCGAGCGCAGTCCGAGCGACTCCATCGACTACGCGGTGATGGAAAGGCTGGCCGCGGCGCCGGAGCTCGGCCAGGGCGTGGTGGTGCCGCTCGCCGCCGGCTGGTCGGACGTCGGCGCCTGGGACGCGTTGTGGGCGGTCTCCGCGAAGGACGCCGACGGCAACGCCGCCCGCGGCGAGGTGCTGTTCGAATCCAGCCACAACACCCTGGTCCATGCCGGCAGCCGGCTCGTCGCGGCGGTCGGATGCGAGGACATGGTCGTGGTCGAGACCCCCGACGCGGTGATGGTGGCGCACAAGGACCACACCCAGGACGTCAAGAAGGTCGTCGCGCGACTGAAGGCCGAAGGCCGCAGCCTGACGCAGACGCATCGCAAGGTCTATCGCCCGTGGGGCTGGTACGACTCGATCGACGCCGGCGAGCGTTTCCAGGTCAAGCGCATCGTCGTCAGCCCCGGCGCCAAACTGAGCCTGCAGATGCACCATCACCGCGCCGAACACTGGATCGTTGTCCGCGGCACCGCCGAGGTCACCAGCGGCGACAAGACCTTCCTGCTCGCCGAGAACGAATCGACCTACATCCCGCTCGGCCGCACGCACCGCCTCGCCAACCCGGGCAAGGTTCCGCTCGAGATCATCGAGGTGCAGTCGGGCAGTTATCTGGGCGAGGACGACATCGTGCGTTTCGAGGACACCTACGGGCGGGGCACGAAGTAACCGGAGTGCGCTTTTTCCGGCACAGGCGTTTGCGCGTGCGCGGCGGCGGCTTTGGACGGCGGGCGTGTATAATGCGCGCCGCTTCGACGCAGCAAGGCGGGGATGGCGGAATTGGTAGACGCACTGGATTTAGGTTCCAGCGCCGCAAGGCGTGAGAGTTCGAGTCTCTTTCCCCGCACCAGACAGCACAGGCATGAGCAACCGCAAGGGCTCATGCCTTTTTTCATTCCGGTTCCGGCCATACACGGGCGTCAGGAGGAAATTGCCTCAATGCGAGCGATATCCACAAACCGGAGAATCTGCGTTATGTAAAGTCATATTCTATTGCGGACAGCTTCCAACCCCTCCCGACTCGCTTCCTCTCGATGCGGGACACAAGCCGGGTCGGCGCCCGCTCCGCACAACCGGCCCGCCGCACTCCCCACGGTGTCCTGGCGCTCCTCGTCCAAGAACTTCACAGGACTGCAACCCTGAGCGCCGAAACTGCGCGATGCGGCCCGCCCCATCGACACCCCGCAGATCAGCAAAGGAGCGCGCATGAACGAGACGAGCAGATATGGACGTCAGGACACGATAGAGCGCTATCGCGATGCCACCCGCCGACTCGCCAGGCTGGCCGGGATCACGCGCCCTTCGTTCAGGTGCCGGAAATGCGGCCAGTGCCGCGGCGTGAGCGGTCGCCAGCAGGCCGTGCGCGGCACTTCGCGCTACGGCTACCACTGCGCCGATTGTGCGGTCTCCGGACCGAGTCGATGAGTCAGGCCGGGCCGCGTCCGCCCGATTCGCCCACTTGATTTCCAAAGGAGTAACGCAAGATGCGCACCCATCATGCCTCGACCACCAACCGGCCGGCGTCGTCGATGAACGCTTCGCAGGTCACCGGCGCTCCCCTGTCCGAACCGGGATCGGACTGCGCCGCCTGGAGCACGCCGCGCAAGCGCAGCATTGCGGAACTGGCGGATGACAGCGACGCGCTTGAAGACTGGCATCGCAATCTGGCCCGCCTGCGTGCGCAAGAGGAACACTGAGCACCCCCGCAGCAGACGGCAACGATGGCGTGAATCCCCTCGGACCCGGACGCGGAGGACTGCTAGCATCCGGAAGTCCCTTCACGCCACCTGGCAGACACGCCATGCCCGCACAAACCCGCCCGACGCCACCGGCAGACAGCCGGGGGACACGCGCTGCGTTGATCTTTGCACTGACGGCAGAACGCCTGACGATGTTCTACGAGCACGGCCAGTGGCTGACCGAGGCCCAGGGTGCGAGCTTCATCGCCGACTGGCTCCGGCGCAGCGAGCGCAGCCTGCCGCTGGCGGATCGCCGCCAGTTGTCCGCGCTCAGCGACGGCCTCGCCCGCCGGATCGCCGGCACGCTCTCACGCGAAGCGGGCCTCTACACCGCCCACGAGATGATGGAAGCGCTCGATCCGAACTACGACTCGGACCTGGCGCGCTCGATGATGGACGAATGCGCGCGCTTGCTCGACGCCGACTGATCACCGACCGAGGGTTGGCCGCTCACTCGGCCACCCTTCCCCGCCCGGCCTTGATCGACGCCCGCCGCGCCTTCCCCTCCAGTCTGCGGGTGATGGATGCACCCGTCGGCCGCGTTGCGCGACGCACTTTCGGGGGCGTCACCACACTTTCGATCAGCTCTTCCAGGCGGCGCAGTGCCTCGGCGCGGTTCTTCTCCAGGCTGCGGAACTTCTGCGCCTTGATGATCACCACGCCGTCCTTGCTGATGCGATGGTCGTGCAGCGCCAACAGTCGCGTGCGGACGTCCTCTGGCAGACTGGAGGCGACGATGTCGAAGCGCAGATGCGCCGCATTCGACACCTTGTTGACGTTCTGTCCGCCAGCGCCCTGCGCACGGATCGCCGTGATCTCGATTTCGTCAGGAGAGAGCGTGAGGGGCGGCATCATCGTTCAACGAGGTTCGGGCATGTCGCGCATCACCGGCCTCACCAGCGGCGCGCAGTGGAAGTCCCGGGCCGGCCCTGCTTCGCCTACCAGGGCAGCGTATTGCCCTCGTGATCGACGAAGCGACATTGGTCGAGCCCGGCGTTTGCTTCGATGACGTCAACGAGCCCGGCGACACTCTGCTCCACGCTCAGCGGGGCCTGATCTCCCCCCATGTCGGTGCGTACCCAGCCAGGATGAAGGGCAAGCAGGCTGAAATCGCGCGATGAACCGAGCTCCGCCGCCCAATGGAGCAGCAGACTGTTCAGTGCCGCCTTGCTGGCCGAATACAAAGGCATGCTCGCGCCGACGCTCAGCTGCAGGCTTCCCATCACCGAACTCGTGAACGCCAGAACGGCCCCGCTCCGCACAACCGGGCGCAGCGCGCGAGCGAGGCGCAACGGCGCAACCGCGTTCGTGAGGAACACCTGGGCAACGTCGGCATCGCTGACGCTGGCCAGGTCCTGTTCCTGCGGCCCGGGGACGCCGGCGTTGAGCAGAACGCGATCCAGCCGGCAGTCACCGACCGCGGCTGCGACACGTTCCGGAGCGCCCCCGGGCGTTGAGGTCGCATGCGATCAGTTGGAGGCGCGGGCCAAATCGGCCGACGAGGTCCGCCAATCCGGCAGAGGCCGCGGGATTGCGCGCCAGCGCGAACACGCGGTCTCCGCGTTCCACGTACGCACGGACCAGACCCAGACCGATGCCGCGCGAGGCGCCGGCGACGAGAACGTTGACCATGAGCTCTCCTGAATGAAAAAAGCCGGCTCGATGGCCGGCTTCCTTCGGAATCTGGTGGGCGGTACTGGGATCGAACCAGTGACCCCTGCCGTGTGAAGGCAGTGCTCTACCGCTGAGCTAACCGCCCGATCTGCATGTGCGCGCACAGCAATCGGTTTTCCGGAGGACATCCACGACATTTCGTCGTGGTGGGCGGTACTGGGATCGAACCAGTGACCCCTGCCGTGTGAAGGCAGTGCTCTACCGCTGAGCTAACCGCCCTCCAGAAAAGAGGCCGCATTTTAGAAGGCGGCCAGGATGACGTCAAGCATGACGCACCGACTCGCGCCTTTCCGCCATGCGTTCACCGCATCGGAACGACAGGCCGCGCGTCAGCCGTTGCGGCACCGGTCGCATAAGCACCGCTCAAATGACAAAGGGGCCAGCTCGCATGACACGGGCTGGCCCCTCGCTCACCGGGCGGGCTCGACGTTCGGCCCCCGCGAAGTGTGATTACTTCTTGCCGGCAGCCTTCTGGGTCGCAGTCATCGCCTTGACGGTCGCTTCGGTAGCGGCGGCCATGTTGGCCTCGGCCACTTCAGCAGCCTGCTTGGCAGCCTTGCTGGCGTTGTCGTAGAGGCTGTTGGCGGTGTCCATCGCCGACTTGACGGCAGCGAACACACCTTCCGAACCGGCCGGAGCCGACTTGACGGCAGCGAACACACCTTCCGAACCGGCCGGAGCCGACTTGGCGGCCTGGTCGAGCATCGAGGCGAAGTTCTTGTTCAGCTCGGCGATCTGCTTCTCGAACAGGCTCGAAACCTCGTTCTGGCCTTCGGTCGCGATCTCCTGGACGCTGCGGGCGTAGGCGACGGCCTTGTCGATCATCGGCTTGGTCAGCTCGGCCTGCAGGTTGGCCAGTTCTTGCGGGTTCTTGGCTTCGGCCAGCTTGCGAGTCGTGGCGACGCTGTCTTCCAGCACCGAGCGAACGGTGTTGAGGTTCAGCTCGGCCAGACGCTCGGCGCGAGCGATAGCGCTGGTGGCCAGCGACATCAGGGATTCGAGGTTGGCTTGGCCGATGGCGGCGAACTGCTCGGGGGTCTGGATCTTGGTCATGACGGGCGTTCCTAAAGATGGATGTTGCGCTACGAAGAATCGTCTGGCTGCACACTGAAGCCCGGCATCGATCCAACTTGTTGCGTTGCAGCATTGAGGCGATTATACGGCGTCGAATCCGCACGTCAACAATTTTGTGCACTGCAGTATCGATGAGACGAAGCCTGGAGGAAAATCGATCTAACGGGGCTCGAGGACACCCGACCCGTCCGGCACACGTCGGCCTGCACCAGCCCCGCTGCGATCCCGTCGGCCGGACACCCTCAGTCGGTCTTCTTCTTTCCCGGCGTCGCGGGGTCCTCGGGGTCGATGCCCCAGTCTCCGTAGGTATACCAGTCCTCGCCGAGCATCTCCGCCGGGTGCAGGGTGCGGCCCGAGCCGTTGCCGCAGCCGAGCGCGTCGGCGGGACAGTACTTGTCGCAGCCCCAGCAGATGCGCTCGGGATTCTTCGGATGAAGTGGAAATTTCTTGGCCATGGCGCCCTCCCACAAAACGTCAAGGCATGATATTAAAAATCCTCGAGCGGAAAATTGATCCGGGACGATTCAGGCCGGTAAACGACGAAGCCCGGAGACGCGCTCCGGGCTTCGGGAATATCCTGGTGGGTGCTGACGGGGTCGAACCGCCGACATTCGCCTTGTAAGGGCAAGCGCACCCGTTCCAAAATCAAGCACTTACGTTACTTATCAAGCACTTAGCCTGTTAGGTTTGTTCGCGTTTGTGCGTGAAATACCGTGTTTTGTTATGATTGAAGTGCACTAAAAGTGCACTCGTTTCATGCCATCGACACACTCACGCACGAGGCCATCATGAACACCGCCGAGACAAGCATCACGGACACCGCAGTCCGTAAGTTCCTGAAGGACGCCGCGCTCAATGAAATCCTGTCCTGCGAGGTGCAGACAGGGTTCCACTTGCGCAAGGTCGCCAAGGGCGGGAGCTGGCGTTACAGGTACAACGACGTGACCGGCAAGCGGCGCGTCAAGACCATCGGCACATATCCCTCGATGAAGGCACCCGAGGCCGCTTGGTGGGCGCGTGAGTGGCGACACAGCGGCGTCGATCCGCTTGCCGAGCGCAAGGAAGCCCGAGAAGCGGCGATCACAGCCGAGCAGGAAGCGAAGCTGCGCACAGTCGGCGCATACCTCGAAGGGCCTTACACCCGCGTCCAGTCGCGCAAGAAGAACGCCGGCAAGCTGACCATCGGGCGCGTCCGCTCCGTGTTCGCGTCCTGGCTGGACAAAGACATGCTGACGCTGACCAAGACCGACATCGAAGGATGGCAGACCCAGCGAGAGGCTGCGGGCATTTCCTTCTCGACGTTGAAGCGCGACTTCGGTGCACTGAAGACGATGATTCGGCACGCCTTCAAGAACGGGGCCATCCCTCACCACCCGCTGCAAGACGTTCAACTTCTGGCACCGACGCACGAGGACAAGACAAAGACGTTCAGCGCAGAGCGCAAGGAAGATCGGCGCATGCTGACCGATGCCGAGCGCACCGGCCTACTATCGGGCCTGGAGAAGTGGGACGAGGAACTGAGAGCGCAGCGCCGCAGCAGTCGCGCCCACGGAAAGCCGCACCTGCCGAGCCTGGATGACGTGGAGTTCGCGCACTGGTTCGTGCCGTACTGCCATCTAGGCATTCACACCGGCATGCGCTGCGGCGATCTGTACTCGCTGACGTGGAAGGAATTGAACGTCCAGTTCGGTCGGCTGCAAAAGTACCCCGAGAAGACTCTGCACAACCCGGACCCGGTCAAGATCGACTTACCGTTGAACGACGAGATCAAGGCCATCATGGGCCGCTGGTGGAAGCAGTGCGGCAAGCCCTCTGACGGCCTCGTGTTCCCCTCCCCGCGCACCGGCAAGCGCCTGAGTTCGACCGCGCATCAGAAGCCCTGGGACAACGTCAAGCGCCTAGGCAAGTTGCCCGACGAACTCGTGTTCTACAGCCTGCGGCACAACTTCATCAGCACCATGCTGACTATGGGCGTTTCCATCTTCGAGGTGGCGCGCATGGTCGGCCACAAGTCCGCAAAGATGATCGAGGACAGCTATGGACATTTGTGTCCTGCTGCTGCGGCAACGGCGATGCAAGCATTCGGGAAGGCCATCACGAAACAGGCACCGAAAAAGAGCCGCAAAACTTCTGCTGCATAAAGTTCGTACAACGTCTTTCCCCGCCGTCTGCAATCGGCTAGCATCGGGCCGACTTTTGAGAGTTTGTTTATCTTGCTCTTGAAAGTTTCGCAGGCTTTTTATAGGAGAAAAGAAAATGCGAGACATTCGATTCGGACGCTGCCGCGCCGACGTTGAAATCATTGACCGGCTCGTCGACATGGGCGCTCGTGGCAGCTATCTCAAATACGCGATGCGTGTAATGGGAATAGAGCAAGCCAATACGCAATGGGCGGCTGCTCGTTTCGCGCTGTCTATCCGCAATGAAGCCAATCTGATCGGCGGCGAGAACGTCGGTGGCGAAGCCGTTGAAGCAGCTGCGCCGGAGGTCGCAGCCGAGGAAGATGACGATGATGATGGCGACGGTGACGGCGACCCCGACTCAGACCGACGACCGAAACGCCGCAACGCAACACCCCTCCCCTCTGCGCAACTTCTGCGCCCTAAGGCCGCTTGCGCCTTACTTGGGATCGGCCGCACCAAGCTGTGGCAACTCTCCGAGCGTGATCCCCGCTTCCCTCGAAAGATAGTTCTAGGCCCCCGCTGTGTCGGATGGCGCATTGACGCGCTGAACGACTACCTGCGCGTATGCGAGCAGGAGGGCTGACCATGAAGCACCATCACCCTATCGCCAATGCTGGCGAGGTCGGCGCACGCTTCTACTCTGCACTGACGGGCATTGCACCCCCCAGAAATGACAACGCCACGACGGGCAATCGTGGCGAAGTCGGCAAAGCGAAGCAGACGGGCAAGACGGATTATATCAAGAAGGACGCTGACCGACACATGGGGGGCGCGTAATGGCACGGCAAAAGCCCCCACGCGACCCTAATGGTCGGCACATCCGCTTCTATTGCACCCTGATGGACTCGCCTGCGCATCGAGTATTGAGCTACTCCGCTCAAGCACTGCTGACACGGCTTAGAACGTTCGTGACGGGCACCAACAACGGCAACATATTAACCCGGCAATCAAATAGCTAAATTACTGAGCGTAGCGAACGTACTCATGGCTGAAATACGACCGCACACGATCCGGCATCGCAGCGATGCGTTC
>JARRBR010000087.1 GCA_029982755.1 Rhodocyclaceae bacterium | reverse complement strand
GCTCATCGGGTGCGAGGTCGGCGTCAGAAACGGGCGGTTGTACCACCGAAGGTCATGTCTGTTGAGAAGTCAATTTCCACTGGAAACGGCACAGAGCCTCAACGGACAAGCACTGGATAAAAAATGAAGAAGAGATTCGGAACGAGCGCCCTGACCCTCGTTGCAGCCAGCCTCGTGATGGCTGCACCGGCTGCAATGGCAACTCCGGTCAGCTTTGCGATCACCGATACCAGCATCACGCCGGGAACCGGCTACGGCGTGGATACCGGAAAGAATCCCGAGAATGGCGGCACCCTGCTCGACGTCGAGTTCTCGACGCTTGGCTTCACGACGCATGAATTCTCGCTCGCCGCGGTCGGAGACTCGCACAGCTTTCGGGTCGGCACGGTCACCTTTCGCGAACCCGACATTGGCCCCGGCGACAACCTCGGGATCAGTAACAGCGAGAGGGACAGCCTGGACGTCACCTTCCGCTTCACCTTCACCAACCCGATGGGGGAGATGAAGGAAATCCAGACCTCGGGTGTTGCTACCGCGGGCCCGATCAGTGATCCCGCGGTCGACTTCAGCCTGAGCTGGAATCCGCTTGACGTCCTGTTCGGCAACAGCGGCCTGTTTCAGCTCAGCCTGAACACCCTCACCTTTGCCACCAACATCGAGGGGGCGAAGGCGCTGTACGCGACGGTGACGATGCGGGCATTGCCGCAACTGCTGCCGGTGAGCCCGGGCCCCGAAGACGAGCAACCAGGCCCGGCGGTAGCCGTCCCCGAACCCGCCTCACTTGCCCTGCTCGGCCTCGGCCTCGCCGGCCTGGGTGCGCTGCGCCGCCGCCAGCGCAGCGCCTGACGCAGCATCCGCACATGAAGAACGGCGGCCCGCGGGCCGCCGTTCCTCATGTCATCGATCGACCGGCTCAGCGCGTGAAGCGTTCCTCGGCGATCGCGTCGGCCACCTCGCCGGTCGGGCGCTCTTCCTTGCGTGCGCGCTCGAAGACCTCCATCAGGTTGTCGTGGATGCCCTCGATGTGCTTGAGCAGCGCGCTGCGGTCGAAGCCGATGCGCTCGTGATAGACGTCGATGATGCCGCCGGCGTTGATCACGTAGTCGGGCGCATAGAGGATGCCGCGCTTCATCAGCTCGAGGCCGTGGCGGGCCTCGGCGAGCTGGTTGTTGGCGGCGCCGGCGACGATCTTGGCCTTCAGCTGCGGGATGGTGGTGTCGTTGAGGACGGCGCCGAGCGCGCACGGGGCGAACACGTCGACGTCGAGACCGAAGATCTCGTCCGGCGCGACGACGGTGGCACCCAGCTCGCGGCCGGCCTGCACCAGCGGCTCGCGGTGGATGTCGGTGACCCACAGCTGGGCGCCGGCTTCCTTCAGCTGGCGGGCGAGGTCGAAGCCGACGTTGCCCACGCCCTGCACGGCGACGCGCAGGGCGTCGAGGGTGTCGCGCCCGAGCCGCTCCTTCACCGCGGCCTTGATGCCGATGAAGGTGCCGTAGGCGGTGGCCGGCGACGGATCGCCGCTGCGCGTACCCTCGTCCGAAGGCTTGTCATGGATGCCGGCGACGTGGCGGGTGAACTGCGCCATGTACTTCATGTCGGCCACGCTGGTACCGGAATCCTCCGCGGCGATGTAGCGGCCGTTCAGCTGCTCCAGCGCGCGGGCGAACGCGGCCAGCAGCTCGGGCGCCTTGTGCGTGCGCGGATTGCCGATGATCACCGACTTGCCGCCGCCGAGCTTGAGGTTGGCCATCGCCGACTTGTAGGTCATGCCGCGCGACAGGCGCAGCACGTCGCGCACCGCCTCCTCCTCGCTGGCGTAGGGCCACATGCGGCAGCCGCCGAGCGCGGGGCCGAGGTTGGAATTGTGGACGGCGATGATCGCCTTCAGTCCGCTCTTGTCGTCGCTGACGAAGACCACCTGCTCGTGGTCGGCGAAGTCGCTCAGGGAAAATACGGCCATGCTGTGTCTCCTTCCTTGTAGGAACGTGGGTGTGAGCCGTCCCGCCGGCGCCGCTCGTGGCGGCGCCGGTCAGGCGGCAGTTTGATGAAGCAGATGAATCAGGGCTGGAGGAAACAGGGGGGACAGACCACGCTGTCCCGGTCCCCTGTTTCCCCCTGGAGCGGCAGGAATCGCGTCAGCCAGGGATGATCGCGATCGTCCTGCGCGCCTTGGTCGCAACCGGCGCGCTCGGGCCGCGGCGGTGACGGAAATCCTCGAGCAGCGCGGCCTGGCGCTGGCGGGCGCTGGCGAGGTAGCGCTCGCGGACGTGGCCGTAGCCGCGGATCTGGTCAGGGATGGCGGCGAGTTCGATCGCGGCCTCGTGGTTGCTGTGGTCGAGGTTCGCGATGATCTCCTCCACCACGCGCTCGTAGTCGGCGATCAACTCGCGGTCGAGCTTGCGGTCGTGGCTGCGGGCGAAGGGGTCGAGCATCGAGCCGCGCAAGTGGCGGAACTTCGCCAGCGTGCGCATCGCCCTCAGCATCCACGGGCCGTAGGCCTTCTTCTTCAGCTCGCCGGTGTGCGGATCCTTGTCGGCCAGGGTCGGCGGGGCGAGGTGGAAGACGAGCTTGTAGTCGCCCTCGAACTGCTCCTCGACGCGCTTGAGGAAGTCGGTCGCGGTGTACAGGCGTGCGACCTCGTACTCGTCCTTGTAGGCGAGCAGCTTGTGGTAGCCGCGCGCGACCGCCTCGGTGAGCAGGGAGATGCCCGGCGCGACCCTCGTCTCCGCAGCCCGCACGCGCTCGACCAGGCTGGCGTAGCGCTCGGCGTAGGCGGCGTTCTGGTACTCGACGAGCTGCGCCTTGCGGCGGGCGATGACCTCGTCGACGCTGGTCGAGAGATGATGATGCTCGGGCGTGCCGAACTGCGGCTTGGCGGCCTCGATCACCGCCTTCAGGTCCACCGCGGCGCGCCGACCCCACAGGAAGGCGGCCTTGTTGGCCTCGACCGCGGCACCGTTGATCTCGATCGCGCGCTCGATCGCCTGGCGCGACAGCGGCACCAGGCCGCGCTGCCAGGCGTAGCCGAGCATGAACAGGTTGGTGGCGATCGAGTCGCCCAGCAGGTCGGTGGCGATGCGGGTGGCGTCGAGGAACTCGGCCTTGTCCGCGCCGACCGCGTCGATGATCTGCACCTCCATCGCCGCCGCCGGGAACTGCGGGTCCGGGTTGGCGCCGACGTTGCCGCTGCGCGCCTGGGCGGCGAAGCCGCGCACGAACTCGCTGGTGTTGGTCTGGTCGCGGTTGATGACGACGCGCGTGAGACCCTTCTGCATCTTGGCGAGCGACTCGTCGCTGGCCGCCACCACCAGGTCGCAGCCGATCACCGCGTTGGCCTCGCCGGCGGCGACGCGCGCGGCGTGCAGCTGCTCCTGGCGGTCGGCGATGCGCACATGCGACCACACCGCGCCGCCCTTCTGCGCCAGGCCGGCCATGTCGAGCACCGAGATGCCCTTGCCTTCCAGATGCGCGGCCATGCCGAGCAGCGCACCGATGGTCACCACCCCGGTACCGCCGACGCCGGTGATCAGGATGCCCCAGGGCGCGGCGGTGTCGGGCAGCTGCGGCTCGGGGAGCTCGCCCGCAAGACGGCCGCCGAGCGCGCTCGCGCCGCTGGCCTTGCCTTTCCTCAGCTTGCCGCCTTCGACGGTGACGAAGCTGGGGCAGAAACCCTTCACGCAGGAGTAGTCCTTGTTGCACGAGGACTGGTCGATGAAGCGCTTGCGCCCGAACTCGGTCTCGACCGCGCCCACCGACATGCAGTTGGACTTGTCGCTGCAGTCGCCGCAGCCTTCGCACACGTGGTCGTTGATCACCACGCGCTTGGCCGGATCCGGGAACTTGCCGCGCTTGCGGCGGCGGCGCTTCTCGGCGGCGCAGGTCTGGTCGTAGATGATCGCGGTCACCGCCGGCACCGTGCGCAGCTCGCGCTGCACGGCGTCCAGCTCGTCGCGATGACGGATGGCGATGCCGTGCGGCAGGTCTGCCGGGCCGTAGGCGCGCGGCGTGCCGTCATTGACCACCACGACCGTGCCCACGCCCTCGGCCAGCAGCTGGCGGGCGATGATCGGCACCGACAGCGTGCCGTCGTGCGGCTGGCCGCCGGTCATCGCCACCGCATCGTTGTAGAGGATCTTGTAGGTGATGTTCACCTTCGCCGCCACCGCGGCGCGGATGGCGAGGATGCCCGAGTGCATGTAGGTGCCGTCGCCGAGGTTGGCGAACACGTGCGGCGTGCTGGTGAAGGGTGCCTGGCCGATCCAGGGCACACCTTCGCCGCCCATCTGGCAGAAGGTCTGGGTGTGCTCGGGCGACAGCCAGGTCGCCATGTAATGACAGCCGATGCCGGCGATGGCGCGCGAACCTTCCGGCACCCTGGTCGAGGTGTTGTGCGGGCAGCCCGAGCAGTAGTGCGGCACACGCGCGATCGACAGGCGCGGCTTGGCGAGCGCGGCTTCCTTGGCCTCGATGAAGGCGAGCCGCGCCTTGATGCGGTCGGAGGTGTAGAAGCGGGCGATGCGGCCGGCGATGGCGCGCGCGATCATCGCCGGGGTCAGCTCCCCGGCGGCGGGCAGCAGCCACTCGCTGTGCGGCAGCGCCCACTCGCCCTTCTCGTCGAACTTGCCGATCACCCGCGGACGCACCTCGTCCTTCCAGTTGTAGAGCTCTTCCTTCAACTGGTACTCGAGGAACTGGCGCTTTTCCTCGATCACCAGGATCTCGTCCAGGCCCTCGGCGAACTTGCGCACGCCCTCGGCCTCGAGCGGCCACACCATGCCGACCTTGTACAGGCGCAGGCCGATGGCGGCGGCCTTCGCCTCGTCGATGCCGAGGTCGTCGAGCGCCTGGCGCACGTCGAGGTAGCTCTTGCCGCTGGTGATGATGCCCAGCTTCGCGTTCGGGCTGTCGATGATGGTGCGGTTCAGGTTGTTGAGCCGGCAGTAGGCGAGCGCGGCATACAGCTTGTGGTGCAGCAGGCGCTTTTCCTGCACCAGCGGCGGATCGGGCCAGCGCAGGTTCAAGCCGTCCTCGGGCAGCGGAAAGTCCGCCGCCGACGGGATCAGCGTCTGCACCTTGAACGGATCGACATCGACCGACGAGGAGGTCTCCACCGTGTCGGTCAGCGCCTTGAACGCCACCCAGCACCCCGAGTAGCGCGACAGCGCGAAACCGTGCAGGCCGTACTCGAGGTACTCCTGGATGCCGGCCGGCGCCAGCACCGGCATCATCAGCGCCTTGAACACGTGCTCGGTCTGGTGCGGCAGCGTGGAAGACTTGGCGGCATGGTCGTCGCCGGCGATCACCAGCACGCCGCCGTGCTTCGAGGTGCCGGCGGCGTTGGCGTGGCGGAACACGTCGCCGGTGCGATCCACGCCCGGGCCCTTGCCGTACCAGATCGAGAACACGCCGTCGTACTTCGCGTTGGGGTCGAGGGTGACCTGCTGCGTACCCCACACCGAGGTCGCGGCGAGGTCTTCGTTGAGGCCGGCCTGGAAGCGGATCTGCATCGGCTCGAGGTACTTCTTCGCCTTCCAGAACTCCTGGTCGACGTTGCCGAGGGGCGAGCCGCGGTAGCCGGTGACGAAGCCGGCGGTGTTGAGGCCTGCGGCCTCGTCGCGCATCTTCTGCATCATCGGCAGGCGCACCAGGGCCTGGATGCCGGTCATCCAGGCGCGGCCGGTCTTCAGCGCGTACTTGTCGTCGAGGCTGGCGGATTTCAGGGTGTTCGACATGGTGTTGTGAACCGCCTCCCGCCCGACATGCGGCGCGCGGTTGGCGCGGGCAGCCGGCGGGTCGGCGTGGTCTCCTCTGCTTGTGGGTCGGCACGCTGCACGTCGAACGCGGACGGCAGCGACTACGGGATGCAATGCTAGGCAGCCCCGCAGAAAAGATTTTTCGCAATCAGCCGTTGAACGTTCGTTATAAGAAATATTTTTTCGTACATCAGGTTTTACGATCCTGGCCGTCCAAGCCGCCGAACCCGACGGCCGACATTACAACAGGAACGAGCGCGGACCGCCGGCACCCGGAAACAAGCACCTGCAAGCTTGGGCCCCTGCTGGCGAAGGTTTAGAATCCGCCGCTTTTGCCCGCCGTGCCACAAGCGCCAGAAAACTCGAGGAGACACGCATGACCTTCACCGCCGCCTTCCGCGGCCGGCCGCCCATGAGGCCCGGCCGCTGCGCCCGCATCCAGTGCCGAGAGGAGTGCTGACATGGCCAAGACGCAAGCGCACAGCCAATGGTCGTCGCGGATGGGCTTCGTGCTCGCCGCCACCGGGTCCGCGGTCGGTCTCGGCAACATCTGGAAGTTTCCCTACATGGTGGGCCAGAGCGGCGGCGCCGCCTTCGTGCTCGTCTACCTGGCCTGCATCGCGCTGATCGGCGTGCCGATCCTGGTCTCGGAATGGATGATCGGCCGCCGCGGGCAGAAGAACCCGATCAACACCATGGCCCAGGTCGCGCGCCAGAACGGCCACAGTACCAACTGGGCGGTGGTCGGTGCGGTCGGCGTGCTCGCTGCCTTCCTGATCCTGTCCTTCTACTCGGTGATCGGCGGCTGGGCGCTGGCCTACATGCGTGATGCCGCCACCGGCGCCTTCGCCGGCCTGGACAAGGCCGCAATCGGCAGCGCCTTCGAGGGCTTCCTGGCGCAGCCCGGCGAGTTGCTGACCTGGCACTCGATCTTCATGCTGCTGACCGTGGTCGTGGTCGCCCTCGGCGTGTCCGCGGGCCTCGAACGTGGCACCAAGCTGATGATGCCGGCGCTCGGGGTGATCCTGATCGTGCTCGTCGGTTACGCGATGACCACCGGCAGCTTCGGTGAGGGCCTCTCCTACCTGTTCAACCCCGACTGGAGCAAGCTCGACGGCAAGGTGCTGCTGGCCGCGCTCGGCCACGCCTTCTTCACCCTGTCGCTGGGCATGGGGATCATGATGGCCTACGGCTCCTACCTCGGCGAGGACGTGAACCTGCTGCGCGCCGCCCGCACCGTGGTGATCATGGACACCACCTTCGCGCTGTGCGCCGGCATGGCGATCTTCCCGATCGTGTTCGCCAACGGCCTCGACCCCGCAGCCGGCCCCGGCCTCGTGTTCGTGACCCTGCCGATCGCCTTCGGCAGCATGAACGGTGGGCTGGTGATCGGCGCGCTG
The DNA here is from genome assembly GCA_029982755.1 of Rhodocyclaceae bacterium. Taxonomy (GTDB): domain Bacteria; phylum Pseudomonadota; class Gammaproteobacteria; order Burkholderiales; family Rhodocyclaceae; genus Thauera. Next base: position 6,318 of record JARRBR010000087.1, on the reverse strand, counting down.
TTCTTCCTGCTGCTGACCTTCGCCGCGCTGACGTCTTCGATCTCGCTGCTCGAACCGGTGGTGGAACTGCTCGAGGAGCGCACGCCGCTGAACCGCGTCACCGCCACCGTGGTCGCCGGCGTGACCATCTGGGCGCTGGGCATCGCCGCCCTGCTGTCCTTCAACGTGTGGGCCGACGTCAAGCTCTTCGGGATGAACATCTTCGACCTGCTCGACTACGCCACCAGCAAGTTCATGCTGCCGCTCGCCGGCCTGGGCGCGGTCGTGTTCGCGGCCTGGAAGCTCGACCAGCAGGGCGTGAAGGCCGAACTCGGCCTCGGCAAGTTCGGCTTCAGCTTGTGGACGCTGCTGTCGCGCTACGTCGCGCCGGTGGGCGTGCTGTTCGTGTTCTGGAGCAACCTGTAAGTCACGCGACCGCCCTCGCCGCGACCGCGAACCGCCCTGCCCGCCTCACAGCGGCAGGGCGGTTTCGTTCTTGATCTCGCGCAGCGCCACCGCCGAGTGGGTGACGTCGACCTCGGGAATCTTGAGCAGGAAGTTGTGCATGAACACCGACAGGGCCTCCAGGCCCGGCAGGTAGAGCTTGAGCAGGCAGTCGGTCTCGCCGAGCAGCTCGTAGCACTCGACGACCTCCTGGCAGCCCTTCACCACCCGCTCGAAGCGCTCGAGCACGTCGGCGCTGTGCTGCTTCAGCTTGACCCGCACCCACACGCAGGTCCCCAGCCCGACCTTGTGGCGGTCGACGAGCGCGACGTAGCCGCGGATCACCCCCGCCTCCTCCATGTCGCGCACGCGCCGCCAGCACGGCGTGGGCGACATGCCCACCTTGTCGGCGAGCGCCTGGGTACTCAGCGTGGAGTCCTTCTGCAGCAGCGTCAGGATGTGGCGCTGCGCCGGGTCGAGTTTCATTTCTGGCTGCCTTGCGCGGTCACGCGGTCCGGGTTCTCGTCGTATCGCTGCTGATTCGGCCCTCGGGCCTGCGCGGGGAGCGGGCCTGTCCCGCTCCCCACGGGATCACAGCACCTTGAGCAGTTCGACCTCGAACACCAGGGTGGCGTTGGGCGGGATCACGCCGCCGGCGCCGCGCGCGCCGTAGCCGAGCTGGGGCGGGATGGTGAGCTTGCGCTTGCCGCCTTCCTGCATGCCCTGCACGCCCTCGTCCCAGCCGCGGATCACATGGCCGGCGGCGAGCGGGAAGTTGAACGGATCGTTGCGGTCCTTGCTGGAGTCGAACTTGCGCCCGTCGGTGAGCCAGCCGGTGTAATGCACCGACACCATGCGGCCCGCGACCGCGGTCTCGCCGGTGCCGACCTCGAGGTCCTCGATGACGAGGCCGCTGGCGGTGGTGGTCTGGGTCATGCGTCTCTCCTGCCTTGATGGAAAGCCGGCATTCTACCCCCTGCTCCCCGGCATGCGCCGCACGCCGAAGCGGCCGCGGAACTTGGCGATCTTGGGTGCGACCACGTACTGGCAGTAGGGCTGGTCGCTGTTGTTGACGTAGTAGTCGTGATGCTCCGCCTCCGCCGGCCAGAAGGTCGGCGCACGCTCGACACGGGTGACGATCGCGCTCGGGAACACACGCTGCTCGCCCATCTCCTCGATCAGGCCGAGCGCGGTGTGGAGCTGGGCGTCGCTGGTGACGAAGATCACCGAGCGGTACTGCGGCCCGACGTCGTTGCCCTGGCGGTCGACCGTGGTGGGGTCATGGATGGTGAAGAAGATCTCCAGCAGTTCGCGGTAGCTGACCTTCGCCGGATCGAAGACGACCTTCACCACCTCGGCGTGGCCGGTGCCGCCGGTACACACCTGACGGTAGCTCGGCTCCTCGACGTGGCCGCCGCAGTAGCCGGGCACGACCTCCTCGACACCGTCGACCAGGTCGAACACGGCCTCCAGGCACCAGAAGCAGCCACCGCCGAGGATGGCGGTCTCGAATGCGGGATCGGTCTTGTTTTCGCTCATGTCATGACTCCATGGGGTGTTCGGGCTCTCACGCAGGAAGACCATCCGGCACGCGATTCATTCCCGGGCTGCGCGCGCTCAGCGGAAGGAAAATCCGTAGTGCACGTCGAGCGCGGTATCGGTGCCGCCGCGGGCGATCACCGACATCCGGCGCGAGATCTGGTAGGTCAGCTTGACCAGGGTGGCCGCGCCGCCCAGGCTCTGCTCGAAGGACAGGAACAGGTCGGGGCCGAGGCGCTTGCCCAGGGACAGCACCTGGGTCGACACCGTCGGCCCGCCGGCGACGGTCGAGCCGCTGCCGAGCACGCGGCTGCTGGCCGCGCGGCTGGTGCTGTTGAGCTCGCCCTGGCCGAAGGAGAAGGAATCGAAGCCCAGGCTGCGCGACAGCTCCTCGGTCATGCCGCCGCCCGGGCCGCCGAGCAGCCCGGCCGCGGCCGGCAGCAGCAACCCGAGGTCGGCGCCGGAGCCGGCATCGGGCGCGCGTCCGAGCACGATCCACGACAGCTTGGCCGGATCGGGCACGTTGGGCTCCGACACCAGGCGGATCTGCGGGCGCTTGGCGCTACCGGTGACCGCCACCCCCGCCTCCACCTCCAGCCCCTTGCGCAGCGCGACGATGTTGAGGCCGGGCGCATCGAGCGCGCCCTGGAAGTTCACCACGCCGCGCTCGATCACCAGGTTCTGGCCGTAGCCGCGGTAGCTGCCGCCCACCGTGGACACGCTGCCCACCGCCGACAGCGGCCGCCCCGGCAACAGGCGCAGGCGCAGCTCGCCGGCGAGGCGGGTTTCCAGCCCCAGCGCCGAGAGATAAAGCGCATCGCCCAGGCCGACGCGGACGTCGGCATCGACCGCGAAGCCGCCGCCGTCCGCCGCCGGCTCGTCGCGGCCGAGCACGACGACGTCGTCCGACAGGCTGGGCGGCAGGGACTCGGCGAATTCGATGTAACCGGCATCGGCGCGGAATTCGGCGTCGAGCTCGAGCGCGGTCCAGGTGCTGCGCGCCGTCCCCTGCCCGGACAGCAGCATCCAGCGGTCGTCGCGCTGCAGCAGCGGCAGGCGGTCGGCGTCGAAGCGGAAATCGCCGTTGCCGGTGGCGAGCAGGATCTCGCCGCGCGCGGTGAAGCGGCCCGGCGTCGCGGTCAGGCGCGCGAAGGGGATGCGGTTCTCGCGCGGACGCACGCGGTTGTCGGACACGAACTCCAGGCGCTCGAGGCGCACGCGGTCGCTGTCGAAGTCGAGGTCGAGCTCGCCGCCGGCCAGGATCAGGCCCTGGTCGATCAGCGTGAAGCCGAGCTCGCGGCCCTCGATGCGGCCGCTGGCGCGCGGCGCGGCCACCGTGCCGCCGACCGTGAAGCTGCCGGCGACGCGGCCCGCGGTCTCGATGTTCTCGCGCGCCAGGCGGCCGAGCCAGGTGATCGAGGGCATGTCGAGCCGCGCCGAACCGCTGATCGCGGTCTCCGGCGGCACGCTCCACAGGCCGTCCGCGCTGCGTCGCGCGCGCAGGCCCGCTTCGCCCTGCACGCTGCCGAGCTCCTTGCCGCGTACATCGACGGCGAGCTCGATGCGATCGCCGCGCCCCCTCAGCACCGCCTCCAGCTGCTCCAGGCCGAGGCGGGTACGCAGCTCGCCCTCCACGCTGAGGTCGCCGGATTCGCGGAACACCCGCGCCTCGCCCGCCAGCGTGCGGCCGACGCTCAGGTCCCAGCGCGCGCCGAGGGTCAGCGGATCGGCGTTGCGCCGCGGCCGGCCGTCGCGCCGCTTCGGCTCGAGGTCCAGCACCAGCCCGCTCATGTCGCCGCGCGCCACGCTCTGCGCCGGCGACCAGGCGGTCTCCTGCAGGCGGATGCGGCCCTTGTCGCCGGCATTGATCTCGGCCGCGCCGAGGCGGACGCGGTCGGCGGCGAGTTCGAGCGTGGCCGGCGCGAGCAGGCGGGCGGCGAAGCGGCCGGCGGTCTCGAGGGCGGCGAGCTGGCCGCTCCAGCGCAGGGCACCGCCTTCGCCCAGCCCCCCCTGGAGCAGGAGGCGCACGCTGTCGGCCACGTCCGCCTGCGCCGGCGTGGCGGCGCTGAGTTCGAGCTGGTGGCGCGCACGCGTGCCCTCGGCGCTCACCCGGGCGCTGGCGAGCCAGTCCGGCAAGGCCTTGCCGTCCGCAGCGCGTGCGCCGGGGCCGAGCCCGGTGAGCCCGAGCGCAAGTGTAAACGGGCCGTCCATGCCCGCATCCAGCCGTGCGCTGCCGTTGATGCCGGCCAGGCGGACCTCGCCAGGCAGGCGGAGGCCTTCACCGAAGAACTGGAGCTGGCCGTTCGGCGCTTCCAGCGTACCGCCCACCTGCCCTTCGGCGCCGGCGCGGCCGGCCAGCCCGAATCCGATCGCCGACAGCGCCGGCGCATCCAGGCGCAGGGCGAGGCGGTCGGCGGCAGCGCCGAGCGCCCCCCGTGCGTCGAGGGTGTTGCCGGCGAGGCGCAGCGCGACGCGGACCTCGGGCAGGCGCCGGCCATCGAGCCGCAGGCGGCCTTCGCCCACCAGCGGCAGGCCCTCGAGCCGGCTGTCGGGGATGCTGAAGTCGAGGGCGGCGCGTTGCGGCAGCCCTGCGGGCGACAGTTCGGCATCGGCCTTGAGGTCGAGATTCAGGCGTGCGGACGGCGCGGACGGCGCCAGCGCACGCGGATCGACGGCGCGCAAACGGGCGTCGAGGGTGAGACGGCGCAGCGGTCCGGCTGCCGGCGGGCCTGCGGCGGCGTCTGCGTCCGCCGGCGCCTCTGCCTCCTCGGCAGGCGATCCAGCCGGTGCGGTTTCCCGCCCCTGCCCGGCGGCGGCCTGGGCCGGCGCGGACATCGGGGCGTGGCGAAGATCCGTCGCCCCGGCTATCGCCGCGGCCGCAAGCACCTCCACCGCCGCCTCGGCGTCGATGCGCGCGCTGCCGACGTCGAGCCCGATGCGCGCCTGCTGGCGCAGCGCGCCGGCCTCGGCGTCGATGCGGCCGGCGACGATCTGGCGCGGCAGGCGCGAGTCCAGCTGGCGGGTGTCGATGGCGGTCAGCTCGAGCGCGGCGAGGATCTGGCCGAAGCCGATGCCGGTCGTGTCGTTTGCCGGCGCCGGCGGGCTGGCGGGGACGCCGGGTCCGTCCTCCGGCGCACCGGCGTCGGCACGCGCGGCGGCATCGCCGGCCCCGCCTTCCACGGCCGCATCCGCCGGCCCGGCCTGCGGCGGGCGCCATGCCACGCGGCCGGCGATGCGACCCTCCCCTGCCAGGCGGATGTCGACCGCATCGAGGGCGATCTCGCCGCTGCGCCAGTCGAGCACGCCCGCCAGGCTATGCAGCGGAATGCCGTCAGCGTCGGCCGCGGCCGGCGCGGCGTTGACCAGGCGGATCGGGCCGGCGAGCAGCCCTTCGCCGTCGGCCGGGGCGGCCAGCTCGGCCTCGAGCCTCAGCGCCGCGCGCGGCGCGCCGTCGACGAAGGCGGCGGGATCGAAGCTCGCGGCCTCGAGATCCAGCCGGCGCAGGGGGTTCGGCGCGAAAGCCGCGGCCTGCGCCCCCACCCGCGCCTCGAGGTCCCCGGAGCGGGCCTCGGCCTGCAGCCGCGGCTCGAGCAGGGTGTTGCCGAGCTTCAGCTGCAGCGCCAGCGGATGGCCGTCGATTGCGCCGTCGAAGCCGCCCTCGCCCTCGAGCGCGAACGGCGACATGCCATCCAGGGCGAGCTTCAGCCTCGCCTTGCCCTGCGGCAGATCGACGGTGAGCGCGCGCAGCTGGTGGCGGCGGCCGTCGCTGGCGATCGCGGCTTCCAGTCCGGTAAAGATCAGCCCCTGCTCGGCGGCCACCTCGGTCACCGCCTCGGCGGCGATCGCGGGGTCCGTGACCGCGTCCTCGGCGCGCTCGAGGGCTTCGGCCGCCGCTTCCACCCCGGCCGCGGCATCGGCCGCCTCGCCCGCCGCGGGCAGGTCGTGCATGACGAAGGTGCCGACCGCGAGACGCGCGATCTCGACCGCGATCGGCAGCTCGAGCGAGGCCGGCGCGGCCGGCGGCGCGGCGTCGGGCTCGTCTTCGGCCACCGCCTGCGCGAGCACCACGCGCGCGACGGTGAGGTGGTCGACGCGCAGCCGGCGCTCCAGCAGCCCCGCGGGCTGCCAGGCCAGCGACAGCGCATCCAGGCTCACATGGAGATCGGGCGTGCGGTAGGCGATGCGATCGATGTCCACGCCACCGAGCACCCGCCCGCGCGCGCCCTCGACCTGCAGCGCGCCGGCGCTTGCGCGCTGGGCGAGCGCCACGGCGGCATCGAGCCCGGACTGGGTGCCGAGCAGCCAGCCCCCGCCGCCGACGAGCACCGCCACCGGCAGCGCGAGGCCCCATCCCAG
>JARRBR010000086.1 GCA_029982755.1 Rhodocyclaceae bacterium | reverse complement strand
CAGCACGACCGCGCGCTGCGCCATTGCGGCGAGCAGCGTACCGCCATCGACCGGCTGCGGACTCGCGCCGTCGGTCCGCACCCAGGTGCCGGGCACCAGGCACTGCGCCGCGGCCGCTTCGGCCGACGGCGGCATGGAGAGGGTCGCGATCAGGCTGCATGCGAGCGCCAGGGCGCCGAGGCTCGAACGTGAGGACATGATGATCCTGCGGACGAAAGGGGAAAGGGACTAGCGGTAGAGCATGTGCGCGGTGGCGAGTTCCGGCCGCCACGCTGGGCGGGCGCGCTCAGGGGCGAAAATGATCGACGCGGTCGGTGATGAGGCCATCGAGCCGGAGGGCGAGCAGGCGCGCGGCCTCGGCATCGTCGTTGACCGTGTAGGCGAGCCGGTGCAGGCCGGCCGCGCTTACCGCGGCCGCAGTTTCCTCGGTCCACGCCTGCTGCTCGGCCACGATCGCGATGCAGCCCAGGCGCTGCGCGGTCTCCAGCCAGCCGTCGGCGAAGCGTTCCAGCAGCAGCCCGCGGGATAGCAGAGGTGCCGTTGCAGCCGCAGCCGCCAACGCCTCCGGCTCGAAGGAGCTCAGCAAGGGCGGCGGCGTGCCGACCCAGCGCCGGGCGATCTCCGCCGCCACCATTTCGCCGGTGCGCCGCGCATCGCCGGGGGCGGGCTTGAGCTCGACGTTCAGCGCGCAGCCGTTGCGCATGCAGAAGCCCAGGATCGCGTCCAGCGTCGGCAGGCGTTCGCCCGCGTACCGGGGCGAGTGCCAGGCTCCCGCGTCCAGGCGCGCGAGCTCGGTCCAGTTGTGTGCGAGCGCCTCGCCGGCGCCATCGGTCGTGCGCGCCAGGCTGTCGTCATGGAGCAGGAAAGCCCGTCCATCCGCACTCAGGCGCACGTCGCACTCGAACATGCGATAGCCGTGCGCGTGCCCGAGGGCGAAGGCCGCGAGCGTGTTTTCCGGCGCGAGCCGCCCGGCGCCGCGGTGGGCGATCCAGCGCGGATACGACCAGGCGGCGCCCATCCTCACTCGGCGGACTCGGCCTTGGGCTTGCGCGGGCGACGGCTGCGTGGCGCGGCCTTGCGGGCGGGTTCGCCGTGGTGTGCGTCGCCTGCCTCGGAAGCGCCCCCCTCGGCCCCCGCCACGGCGGCCGGCGCTGCCTCGCCACCGGCGGCGCGGTCGCCCGCGGCGGGCTTCGCAGCCCGTTCAGCCCCAGCGACCCGCGTCTCCGCCGCCTTCGCTTCGATCGTCTCCTGCGCGGCGCCTGCGGCGTGCTCGGCCGGCTGCGTCCGCTTGCGGGCCGGCCGTGCACCGCCCCGCCTGCCGCGGGTCGCATCGCCCTGCCCGGCCGGCGCAGCCTCGCCGATCGCCGGCGCTGCGGACTCCGCGGCCGAAGCCTCGGGCGTCGCGGCCGGCTGCACCGGCGCCGCCTCGGCTTCGCCCTTCGCCGCAGTTCGACGCCCGCGACCTCGTCCGCCGCCCGATTTCGGCGGCTTGCCGGCCTGTCCGCCGGTTTCACCGTGCTCGGGCTGCAGCACGGCCGACGCCTCGGGCTGTGCGCTCTCGGCCGCAGGGACTGCCTGCGCCGACGCCCCGGCTTCCACCGCCTGCGCGGGCAGCGCCGCTGCCTGAACAAGCTCTTCGGCCGGGACGCCGGCCTCCGCGGCCCGACCACCGCGACGGCGCGATCCCCGCCCGCCCTCGCGGCCGGCGCGCACCGCCGGCTCCGCCTCAACGGCTTCATTCGCCTGCGCGCTCACCGCGACGGGCTCGACGCTCAAAGTCTCCGTCACGATTGCGACCGGTTCGCTCACCGCAACACCCGGCGCCGGGCGCGTCACGTAAGTACCCGACTTCTCGTCCCGCCCCAACTCCAGCAGGCCGCGGCTCTGCGCCTCCTCCAGCAGGTTGCCGAAGGCGCGGAAGCCGAAGTAGCTTTCGTTGAAATCCGGCTTGCGGCGCTTGATCGCCTCCTTGAGCATCGACGACCAGATCTTGCCGCTTTCGCCGCGCTCGGCGAGCAGGGCCTCGAAGGTCTCGACCGCGATGTCGATGGCCTTGCCGCGCCGCGCCTCCAGCTCTTCGCGCCGCGCCGTGTCCTCCTCGGTGGAGCGCCTGGCTGCCGGCGGGTTGTCGCGCGCCTCGCGCTTGGCCGCGGCGCGCTGGCTGTCGCGGACGAGGTCGTCGTAGAAGATGAACTCGTCGCAGTTGGCGATCAGCAGGTCGGACGTCGATTGCTTGACGCCGACGCCGATGACCTGCTTGGCGTTCTCCCGCAGCTTGGAGACCAGCGGCGAGAAGTCCGAGTCGCCGCTGATGATGACGAAGGTGTCGACATGCGATTTCGTGTAGCACAGATCGAGCGCATCGACGACGAGGCGGATGTCCGCCGAATTCTTGCCCGACTGACGGACGTGCGGAATCTCGATCAGCTCAAAGTTGGCCTCGTGCATCGCGGCCTTGAAGCTCTTGTAGCGCTCCCAGTCGCAATAGGCCTTCTTGACCACGATGCTGCCCTTGAGCAGCAGGCGCTCGAGCACGCGCTTGATGTCGAACTTTTCGTACTTGGCGTCCCGTACGCCGAGGGCGACGTTCTCGAAATCGCAGAACAACGCCATGCTGACGCTGTCGGAAGAGGAAGCCATGGAATTCTCCGTTTCGGACCAGCGGCGATGGTAAGCCCTGCCCGGCATCTGCACCAGAAGACCGCGCACCCGGGCTGGCCCGCACGCCCGCTTCGCGCGCCTCGGCTTGCTGCCTCAGGCCGATTCTGCTATTAAGTCGGCTCCCTTCATTCAACACCAACAAACGGAAGCTGATCCATGGCCGACGAAACCCTGCACAAGCAATTCCCGCCCTACGTACCCGCAGCCGGCGAGGAATACATGAGCGAGAAGCAGCTGGGCCACTTCCGCGAGATCCTCAACTCGCTCAAGGGCGAACTGGTCGACGACATCGAGCGCACCGTGCACACCATGCAGGACGAGGCCACGGTGTTCGCCGATCCCAACGACCGCGCCAGCCAGGAGTCCGACATCGCGCTCGAGCTGCGCAACCGCGACCGCGAGCGCAAGCTGATCAAGAAGATCGACGAGGCGATCGGCCGCATCGAGGCGGGAGAATACGGCTACTGCGACAGTTGCGGCGTCGAGATCGGCCTCAAGCGCCTGGAGGCGCGCCCGACGGCGACGATGTGCATCGACTGCAAGACGCTCGAGGAGATGCGCGAGCGCCAGGTCGCGAAATAATCCGGTCTCGCACCGAACGGTCAAAGGGGCGCTACGGCGCCCCTTTTTGCTGTCCGGACCGATCGGCGTCGGTCCCGCCGGCGAACATGAAAAAGGACGCTTGCGCGTCCTTTTTCGTCAAGCGAAACGAAGGCGGGATCGCCCCGCCGCCGTTCAGCCGGCGCTTTCGTTCAGCAGCGCCTTCATGCTCAGGCGGATCTTGCCGCGCTCGTCGGTCTCGAGGACCTTGACGCGCACGGCCTGGCCTTCCTTCACGTAGTCGGCGACGTTGTTCACGCGCTCGTTGGCGATCTGCGACACGTGCAGCAGGCCGTCGCGGCCCGGCATGATGTTCACGATGGCGCCGAAGTCCAGCAGGCGCACGACCGTGCCCTCGTAGACCTTGCCCACCTCGACCTCGGCGGTGATCGCCTCGATCTTGGCCTTGGCGGCCTGGGCACCCTCGGCGCTGACCGAGGAGATGGTGATCGCGCCGTCGTCCTCGATCTCGATCACGGTACCGGTCTCTTCCTGCAGCGCACGGATCACCGCGCCGCCCTTGCCGATCACGTCGCGGATCTTCTCCGGATTGATCTTCATGTTGATCATGCGCGGCGCGTACTCCGACACCTCGCCACGGCTGGCCGACAGCGACTGCTTCATCAGGCCGAGGATGTGCAGGCGGCCTTCCTTCGCCTGTTCCAGAGCGGCGTGCATGATCTCCTTGGTGATGCCCTGGATCTTGATGTCCATCTGCAGGCCGGTGATGCCGTTCTCGGTGCCCGCGACCTTGAAGTCCATGTCGCCGAGGTGGTCCTCGTCGCCCAGGATGTCGGTCAGCACCGCGAAGCGGTTGCCGTCCTTGATCAGGCCCATGGCGATGCCGGCAACGTGGTCCTTCAGCGGCACGCCGGCGTCCATCATGGCGAGCGAGCCGCCACACACCGAGGCCATCGACGAGGAGCCGTTGGACTCGGTGATCTCGGACACCACGCGCACGGTGTAGGAGAACTCTTCCGGCTTGGGCAGCATGGCGACCAGCGAGCGCTTGGCCAGGCGACCGTGGCCGACCTCGCGGCGCTTGGTCACGCCGAAGCGGCCGGTCTCGCCGGTGCAGAAGGGCGGGAAGTTGTAGTGGAGCAGGAAGCGCTCCTTGTACTCGCCGGCGATGGCGTCGATGATCTGCTCGTCGCGGCCGGTGCCCAGGGTGGCGACCACCAAGGCCTGGGTCTCGCCGCGGGTGAACAGCGCCGAGCCGTGGGTGCGTGGCAGCACGCCGGTGCGGATCTCGATCGGGCGCACGGTGCGGGTGTCGCGTCCGTCGATGCGCGGCTCGCCGTTGAGGATGCGGCTGCGGACGATGCCGGACTCGAGGTTGAAGAAGATGTCCTTGAGCTCGTTGACCGAGGGCGCGTTCTCCACGCCTTCGGTGAGCTGGCCGATCACGCGCTTGCGGATCTCGGACAGACGGGCCGAGCGCTCCTGCTTGCTGGTGATGCGGAAGGCCTCTTCCATCTCGGCCTTGGCGAGTTCGGCGACCTTGGCGATCAGCGCCTCGTTGGCGGGCGGCGCCTGCCAGTCCCACTCCGGCTTGCCGGCGACTTCGACCAGCTCGTTGATGGCCTTGATCGCGGTCTGCATCTGCTCGTGGCCGAACACCACGGCGCCGAGCATCACGTCCTCGGGCAGCTCCTGGGCCTCGGACTCGACCATCAGCACCGCGGCCTGGGTACCGGCCACGACCAGGTTCATCCCGCTGCTCTGCAGCTCGGTGGCGGTCGGGTTGAGGATGTACTGGCCGTCGAGGTAGCCGACGCGGGCGGCGCCGACCGGGCCGTTGAAGGGCAGGCCGGAGATCGCCAGCGCGGCCGAGGCGCCGATCATCGCCGGGATGTCGGCGTCGATCTCGGGGTTCAGCGACAGCACGGTGACGATGACCTGGACTTCATTCATGAAGCCATCGGGGAAGAGCGGGCGGATCGGGCGGTCGATCAGGCGCGAGGTCAGGATCTCCTTCTCGCTCGGGCGGCCTTCGCGCTTGAAGAAGCCGCCGGGGATGCGGCCCGCGGCGTAGAACTTCTCGACGTAGTCGACGGTGAGCGGGAAGAAGTCCTGGCCCGGGCGGGCTTCCTTGGCGCCGACCACGGTGGCCAGCACCACGGTCTCGTCCATGTTGACGATGACGGCGCCGCCGGCCTGGCGGGCGACCTCGCCGGTCTCCAGGGTGACGGTGTGGGCGCCGTAGGCGAAGGTTTTCTTGATTGCGGTAGGCAAGTTCGTATTCCTTATTCTTTCGGTGGAGGCAGCGAACTACAACTGCTTGCGGCTACCCGGCCTATGACGGCCGGGCACCGCGGCAGGACGGTCGCGACGGGGCGCGCGAACGCTGCGGACGAATAGCAAAAAGCCGGCGCGGCCGCAGGGGCACGCACCGGCTTTGCTGGCTTACTTCGCCCTGATCGGCGCTGTCGGACTCGTCACGGGCGGCAATTACTTGCGCAGGCCCAGACGCTCGATCAGATTGCGGTAGCTGTCGGCGTTGCGGCCCTTCAGGTAGTCCAGCAGCTTGCGGCGCTGGCTGACCATCTTCAGGAGGCCGCGGCGGGAGTGGTGATCCTTCGCGTGCTCCTTGAAGTGGGGGGCGAGCCCGTTGATGCGGGCGGTCAGGAGCGCGATCTGGACTTCCGGGGAGCCGGTGTCGCCCTGGGCGCGCTGGAAGTCGGAGACGATCTTCGACTTGGATGCGGTATCAAGAGCCATGTGTGTCTTTACTCGTGTTTTCTGCCAATCAGAAGCGGCGGATTATACCCATAGCCGCGCCAACAACTCAATCAAAATCATGCGCATGGCGCATCGGCGAGGCCGCCGGTGGCGATCAGCCGGCGCGCGGCGAGCCGCCCGTCGTCCTGCCATTGCGCCAGCCCCAGAAAGCCCGCGGGCCCGTAGGCGCGCACGCGCTCGCCGGGGTGTGCGCCGGGCAGCGCAAGGGTGCGCCCCTGCAGCAGGGCACGCGCCGCTTCCTCGTCGAGCTTCAGCACCGGGAAGTCCGCGACCAGCGCATCGACCGGCGCCAGCAGCGCGTCGCGCCCGCCCTCCCCGGCCGCCTCGAGGGCTTCCAGGGTGACCGCGCCGGCCAGATCGAAACCACCGATCGCGGTCCGGCGCAAGGCCGCGAGGTGGGCCCCGCAACCGAGTGCGGCACCGATGTCCATCGCCAGGCTGCGGATGTAGGTGCCCTTGCTGCAATGCACGCGGAGGGCGAAGCGCTCGCCGTCGAAATCGAGCAGGTCCAGCGCATGGATCGTGACCCGGCGCGCCTCGCGCTCGAGTTCAATGCCGGCGCGAGCGTACTCGTAGAGCGCCTTGCCGTCGCGCTTGAGCGCGGAATACATCGGCGGCACCTGCTCGATCTCGCCGCGGAAGCGCGCCAGTGCCGCTTCGAGCGCGGCACGATCGACCGTCACCGGACGGGTGGCGAGCACCGTGCCCTCGGCGTCGCCGCTGTCGGTTTCCACGCCGAGCTGCACCACCGCCTCGTAGGTCTTGTCGGCGTCGAGCAGCATCTGCGAGAACTTGGTGGCCTCACCGAAGGTGAGCGGCAACAGCCCGCTCGCCATCGGGTCGAGGGTGCCGGTGTGGCCGGCCTTGGCGGCGTTGAGCAGCCGGCGCGCGGTCTGCAGCGCGCCGTTCGAGCTCATGCCCTGCGGCTTGTCGAGCAGCAGCACGCCATCGACCGGGCGGCGGACGATCCTGCGCTGGGGCTGCTTCGGGCGCTTCGCACGCGGCGGAGGCGCCGCAGCCTCAGGCGCGGGGCTTGCCGTCATCGTCACTGGCGGCGGAATCCTCGCCGTCGGCAGGCTCGTCGTGATGACGCGCCTCGTCCTCCTTCACCACCGCGTCGATCAGCTGCGACAGACGCGAGCCCTCCTCCACCGAACGATCGTAGTGGAAGTGCAGCTCCGGGATGGTGTGGATGCGGATCCGGCGCCCGAGCTCGCGGCGCAGGAAGCCGCTCGCGCGGCGCAGGCCCTGCAGGATCTCGGGCACGTCGCCCTCGCCGGTCATGCTGGTGAAGAACACCTTGGCGTGGGCGTAGTCGGGCGTGATCTCGACGTCGGTGAGGGTGATGAAACCGACGCGCGGATCCTTCACCTCCAGCCGGATCAGCTCGGCCAGCTCGCGGCGGATCTGCTCCACCACGCGCTGGCTGCGGGAATACTCCTTGGGCATGGCTTACAGGGTCCTCGCCACTTCCTTGATCTCGAAGACCTCGAGCTGGTCGCCTTCGTGGATGTCGTTGTAGTTCCTGAGCTGCAGGCCGCACTCGTAGCCGAACTTGACTTCCTTGACGTCGTCCTTGAAGCGCTTGAGCGACTCGAGCTCGCCGGTCCACACCACGGTGTGGTTGCGCAGCAGGCGCACGTGCGAGTTGCGTCGCACCACGCCTTCGAGCACGTAGCAGCCGGCGATCGAGCCGACCCTGGAGATCGTGAACACCTGGCGGATCTCGACCAGACCGGTGACTTCCTCGCGCTTCTCCGGAGCCAGCATGCCCGACAGCGCCGCCTTCACCTCATCCACTGCGTCGTAGATGATGTTGTAGTAGCGGATGTCGACCCCGAAGGTCTCGGCCAGCTTGCGCGCACCGGCATCGGCGCGGGTGTTGAAGCCGATGATGACCGCGCCCGAAGCCTGCGCCAGGTTGACGTCGGATTCGCTGATCGCGCCGACCGCGGCGTGGATGACGTTGACCCGCACCTCGTCGGTGGACAGCTTCTGCAGCGACTGCACCAGCGCTTCCTGCGAACCCTGCACGTCGGCCTTGATGATGAGCGGCAGGCTCTTGACCTCGCCCTCGGCCATCTGCTCGAACATGCTCTCGAGTTTGGCGGCCTGTTGCTTGGCGAGCTTGACGTCGCGGAACTTGCCCTGGCGGAAGAGCGCGATCTCGCGCGCCTTCTTCTCGTCGGCGAGCGCGATCGCCTCGTCGCCCGCGGCCGGCACGTCGGACAGGCCGAGGATCTCGACCGGAATGGACGGGCCGGCTTCGTCGATCTGCTTGCCGTTCTCGTCCAGCATCGCGCGGATGCGGCCGAAGGTGGCGCCGGCGAGCAGCACGTCGCCCTTGCGCAAGGTGCCCGACTGCACCAGCAGCGAGGCCACCGGACCACGGCCCTTGTCCAGGCGCGCCTCGATGATCAGGCCCTTGGCCGGGGTGTCCTTCGGCGCGGTCAGTTCCAGCACCTCGGCCTGCAGCAGCACGGCTTCCAGCAACTCGTCGATGCCGGTGCCCTTCTTGGCCGACACCGGAACGAACATGGTCTCGCCGCCGTAGGCCTCGGGGATCACCTCTTCGGCGATCAGCTCCTGGGTCACGCGCTCGGGGTTGGCGTCGGGCTTGTCGATCTTGTTGATCGCCACCACCAGCGGCACGCCGGCCGCCTTGGCGTGATGGATCGCCTCGCGCGTCTGCGGCATCACGCCGTCGTCGGCCGCCACCACCAGGATGACGATGTCGGTGGCCTTGGCACCGCGGGCACGCATCGCCGTGAACGCCTCGTGACCCGGGGTGTCGAGGAAGGTGACCATGCCACGCGCGGTCTCGACGTGGTAGGCGCCGATGTGCTGGGTGATGCCACCGAATTCGCCCGCAGCGACCTTGGCGCGGCGGATGTAGTCGAGCAGCGAGGTCTTGCCGTGGTCGACGTGGCCCATGACGGTGACCACCGGGGCGCGCGGCAGGACGTCGGCGTCCTTGTGCGCTTCGCTTTCCTCGAGGAAGGCGTCCGGGTCGTCGAGCTTGGCTGCCACCGCGAGGTGGCCCATCTCCTCGACGATGATCATCGCGGTTTCCTGGTCGAGCACCTGGTTGATGGTGACCATGGAGCCCATCTTCATCAGCGCCTTGATGACCTCGGTCGCCTTCACCGCCATCTTGTGGGCGAGATCGGCGACGGTGATCGTCTCGGGCACGTGTACTTCACGCACGATCGGCTCGGTGGGCGCCTGGAAGGACGAACGGTCGTCCTGCTGATGGCGACCGTGACGGCCGCCGCCCTTGCCGGCACCGCGCCAGTTGCTGCCGGTCGAGGCACCGACCTCGCCGCGCGTCTTCATGCCGCCACGGCGCTTGGCACCCTCGGCCTCGCGCGCCGGCGCTGCCGGAGCGGCACGCTTGGCCTCGCGGCTGGCGGGCTTGTCCTCGGTCTTGGCCGGGCGATGCAGGGTGCCGGTGGTCGGTTTGGCCACCTTGGCCGGCTCTTCCTTCTTCTGCTGCTCGGCGCGCAGGCGGGCTTCTTCCTCGGCCTTGCGCGCCTCGGACGCGGCACGCGCCGCCGCCTCGCGCTCCTGGCGCGCACGCAGGTCGGCCGCCTGGCGTTCCTTCAGCGCGCGCTGGCGCTCCTCGTCACGCTTGCGCGCGGCGATCTCTTCCTCGCTGAGGATCTCGGACAGCGGCAGCGGCTTGCTGAGCACGGTGGTGACCTGCGGCGCAGGCTCCTGGCGCGCGGGACGTTCGGCACGGCCCGACTGCACGGGCTTGTCGCCGGCGGCAGGCGCTTCCGCCGCCGCGGCGGGCGGCTCGGCCTCAGCCTCCTCGGCCACCGCAGGCGCGGGCGCCGCGGCCGCTTCGGGCTCGGCGACAACGGCCTCGGGGACGATCTCGGCTGCGACGGGCTCCGCCGCAGCCACGGCCTCGACGGTCGGCGTCTCGACCGCCGGCGTCTCGACGACCGGCGCTTCGAGCACGGGCGCGGGCGCTTCGACCGCCGCAGCGAGTTCCTCGACCGGCGCGGCTTCGGCCACGCCCCCCTGCTCGGCGAGCTCGTCGCGCTTGACGAAGGTGCGCTTCTTGCGCACCTCGACCTGCACCGTGCGCGCACGACCGGTCGAATCGGTTGCGCGGATCTCGGTGGTCTGCTTGCGGGTCAGGGTGATCTTGCCCTTGGGCTGGGTGTCACCATGCGAACGCCGCAGGTATTCGAGCAGCTTCGCCTTGTCCTGTTCGGTGAGCAGGTCGGCGGCGCCGGATTTTTCGACGCCCGCACGCTTCAACTGCTCGAGCAGCGCCGCGGCCGGCATTTTCAGTTCGCCGGCAAACTGGGTCACGCTCATCTGTTCCATTACAGCCCTCCCATCATTCTTCGAACCAATGGGCGCGCGCAACGGAAATCAGCGCCTTGGCTCTTTCTTCGTCGATCCCGGCCATTTCGACCAGTTCGTCGACCGCGAGGTCGGCCAGGTCGTCACGGGTACGAATGCCCTGCTGGGCCAGTTTGGCGGCCAGGGATTTCTCCATGCCGTCCAGGTTGAGCAGATCGTCGGAGACGTTCTCCAGCTGCTCCTCGGTGACGATGGCTTCGGTCAGCAGCACGTTGCGTGCGCGGTTGCGCAGCTCGTTGACCGTGTCCTCGTCGAAGGCCTCGATCTCCAGCATCTCGGCCAGCGGCACGTAGGCCACTTCCTCGAGCGAGGAGAAGCCTTCCTCGATCAGGATGTCGGCGAGTTCCTCGTCCACATCCAGTTTTTCCATGAACAGCGCACGCAGTCCCTGCTGCTCCTGCGCGGTCTTCTCGGCGGACTCCTGCTCGCTCATCAGGTTGATCGTCCACCCGGTGAGCTCGGAGGCGAGCTTTACGTTCTGGCCGTTGCGACCGATGGCGATCGCGAGGTTGTTCTCGTCGACCACCACGTCCATCGCATGCGCTTCCTCGTCGACGACGATGGAGACGACCTCGGCCGGCTGCAGCGCGGCGACCACGAACTGAGCGGGGTCGGCCGACCACACGATGATGTCGATCTGCTCGCCGCCGATCTCGTTGCGCACCGCGGTGACGCGCGAGCCGCGCAGGCCGACGCAGGTGCCGATCGGGTCGATGCGCTGGTCGTTGGACTTGACCGCGATCTTGGCACGCAGGCCGGGATCGCGGGCGCAGGCCTTAAGCTCGAGCAGGCCGTCCTCGATCTCGGGAACCTCCAGCTCGAACAGCTTCATCAGGAATTCGGGCGCGGTGCGCGACAGCACCAGCTGCGGGCCGCGGGCGCCGCGGTCGATGCGCAGCAGGAAGGCCTTGACGCGGTCGCCGACGCGCAGGTTCTCGCGCGGGATCTGCTGATCGCGCGGCAGCACGGCTTCCATGCGGCCGACCTCGATGATCGCGCTGCCGCGCTCCATGCGCTTGATCGAACCGGAGACGAGGAATTCCTTGCGGTCGAGGAAGTCGTTGAGCACCTGCTCGCGCTCGGCGTCGCGGATCTTCTGCAGGATGACCTGCTTGGCGGCCTGGGCGCCGATGCGGCCGAAGTCGATCGGCTCGAGCTCTTCCTCGATGTAATCGCCGATCTGGATGTCCGCGCGCAGCTCGCGGGCGTCGATGATGCCCATCTCGGCCTCGTCGTTGACGACCTCCTCGTCGAGCATCACCAGCCAGCGGCGCTTCGAGGTGTAGTCGCCGGTGTCGCGATCGATCGCCACGACCACGTCGGCGTCATCGTGGATGCGCTTCTTGGTCGCAGAGGCCAAGGCGGTTTCGAGCGCGGAAAAAACGATCTCCTTGGCGACGTTCTTCTCGCGCGCCAAGGCATCGACAAGCAGCAGGATCTCGCGGCTCATTTCAGTAAAACCTCCACATCCACAGTCTCAAAATTGGGGTACCAGACGTGCCTTCTCGATGTCGTCGAAGGGCAGCAGCACCTCGCCCTTCTCGGTGCGCAGCGCCACCGCGCCCTCGCGCACCCCCTCGATCACGCCCACGAAATTGCGTTGATTGCCGATCGGCAGCGACAGTCGTACCTGGGCCTGCTCGCCGGCGAAGCGCTCGAAATCGGCCAGCCTCTTCAGCGGGCGGTCGAGGCCCGGCGAGGACACCTCGAGCCGGTCGTAATCGACGTTCTCGACCTCGAACACGCGCTGGAGCTGGTTGCTGACGGTGGCGCAGTCGTCGACGGTGATGCCGCGCTCGATGTCGAGGAACACGCGCAGCAGGCGCCCCTTGGGCGAGAACTCGACATCCACGAGTTCGTACCCCAGTCCGGTCACCACCTGTTCGATCAGTTGCTCGACATCCGCTCGCATCTCGCCGCCCCACCACTCGCCGGCGCCCTCGTTCGGCGCCACAAATAAAAAATGGGCGAAACGCCCATCAAACAATTGTTCCTGCAGGAAACCCGCCGCTGGCCACAACCGCACGACAGACAGTGAATCGGCGCCGAACGCGGTCGACGCGGAAAGCCATCCATCAAAGCCGGCCGAGTATACAGCAAACCGTGTGGACGAGCAAACCCGCACGCGAGGATCGCGCGATCCCCGCGGTGCTTCCCGGCTCGGGCGCCGCGCGATCAGCGCGGCTGGGTGCGATGCAGCTTGACCGGGCGCTTGGCACGCTCGTCCTGCTGCCGGCTCTGCTGCGGCGGCGGCAGGCCGGCGAGCGCGCAGGCCTCGGGCTCCGGCATCTCCATCCACATCCCGCGCTTGAGGCGCGCGGGAAGCTCGACGCTGCCGTAGCGCACCCGCATCAGGCGGCTGACGGTCAGGCCGACGGCCTCGAACATGCGCCGGACCTCGCGGTTGCGCCCTTCGGAGATGGTCACGCGATACCAGTGGTTGGCGCCTTCGCCGCCCTCATCGCGCAGCAGGTTGAACTTCGCCGGCCCGTCCTCGAGCTGGATGCCCTCGGTCAGTGACTTCGCCTGTTCCTCGGTCAGCTCGCCGAGGATGCGCACCGCGTATTCACGCTCGAGCTCGTAGCGCGGATGCATGAGCTTGTTGGCGAGGTCGCCGTCATTGGTGAACAGCAGCAGGCCGGAGGTGTTGAAGTCCAGGCGCCCGACCGCCAGCCAGCGCCCCTTGCGCAGCAGCGGCAGGCGCTCGAACACGGTGGGCCGGCCTTCGGGGTCGTCGCGCGAGACGATCTCGCCCTCGGGCTTGTGGTAGATCAGCACCCGCGGCGAGCGCTGCGTGAAGCGCAGCGGGATAAGCTTGCCATTGACCTTGACGCGGTCGCCCGGGCCGATCTTCTGTCCGAGCGAGGCTGGCAGGCCGTTGACCGAGATGCGCCCGGCGACGACCCATTCCTCGATCTCGCGCCGCGAGGCGACGCCGGCCTGGGCGAGCACCTTCTGCAGGCGCTCGGGCTCGGTCAGCGTGGTCGGCGCATTGCGCCCGCCGCCCTGGCCGCGCCCGCGTACCGGACGCTCGCCGCGCTCGGGCTGACCGAGCGCGGACCTGTGGGCCTCGGGATGG
>JARRBR010000085.1 GCA_029982755.1 Rhodocyclaceae bacterium | reverse complement strand
AGAACTCGAGCTGGCGCACGGTCTGCATGCCGCTCTGGAAGTTCTTGGCGGCGATCATCTTGTCGTAGAGCGCGCGCGGCAGCGGCTCGCCGGTGTCGACGTGCGCGGTCATGCCCTGCAGCACGTCCCACTCCCAGCAGAAGTTCTCCATGAACTGGCTGGGCAGCTCGACCGCGTCCCATTCCACGCCGTGGATGCCCGACACCGCGAGCTCGTCCACCTGGGTGAGCAGGTGGTGCAGGCCGTGGCCGCATTCGTGGAACAGCGTCAGCACGTCGTCGTGGGTGAAGGTGGCCGGTTTGCCGCCCACCGGGCCGGGGAAGTTGCACACCAGATAGGCCACCGGGGTGTCGCTGCCCCAGGTGTTGCGGTGGCGGCTGCGTGCCGAATCCATCCACGCGCCGCCGCGCTTGGTGCTGCGCGCATGCAGGTCGAGGTAGAAGTGGCCGACGAGCTCACCTTCCTTCTCGATGCGGAAGAAGCGCACGTCCGGGTCCCAGCTCGGCGCCTCGTCGGGGAGGATGTCGACGCGGTACAGCGTGCGGATCACACCGAACAGTCCGTCGAGCACCTTGGGCTCGGGGAAGTACTGCTTCAACTCCTGGTCGGAGTAGGCGTAGCGCGCCTGGCGCAGTTTCTCGGAGGCATAGGCCACGTCCCAGGGCTCGAGCGTGTCCAGCCCGAGCTCGGCCTTGGCGAAGGCCTTGAGCTCTTCCAGGTCCTTCTCGGCGAAGGGCTTGGCCTTGGCGGCGAGGTCGTGCAGGAAGGCGAGCACCTGCTCGGGCGTGTCGGCCATCTTGGGCACCAGCGAGACCTCGGCGAAGTTGCGGTAGCCGAGCATGCGCGCTTCCTCGTCGCGCAGGGCGAGGATGCGGCCGATGAGCGGGCCGTTGTCGAGCTCCGGGTTGCCGAGTTCAGAGGCGCGGGTGGCGTAGGCGCGGTACATGCGGGCACGTAGTTCGCGGTCGTCGGCGTACTGCAGCACCGGAAGGTAGGACGGCATCTGCAGCGTGAACTTCCAGCCGTCCTTGCCGTCGGCCTCGGCGGCGGCACGGGCGGCCTGTCGGGCGTCGTCGGGAATCCCTGCGAGGCCAGCCTCGTCCGTGATCCACTCGGCGTGGGCATTGGTGGCGTCGAGCAGGTTCTCGGAGAACTTGGCGGCGAGCTGCGACTGCTCTTCCTGGATGGCCTGGAAGCGCGGTTTCTGCTCGTCGGGCAACTCGGCGCCGGAGAGGCGGAAGTCGCGCAGCGCGTGCTCGAGGATGCGCTGGCGCACCGGCGACAGGGTGGCGAACTCGGGGCTGTCGTGCAGCGCCTTGTACTTCTGGAACAGCGCCAGGTTCTGCCCGACCTCGGCGTAGAAGCGCGAAATCTCGGGCAGCATCGCGTTGTAGGCCTCGCGCCACTCGGGCACGTCGAACACGCTGTGCAGGTGGCCGACCACGCCCCAGGCACGGCCGAGGCGCTCGCCGGCCTCGTCCATCGGGCTGACGAAGCCGTCCCAGGTCGGGGTGGCCGGGTCGGCGGTGAGGCGCTCGATCAGCGCGCGGTTCTCGTCGATCAGGCCGCGGATCGCGGGCTCGACGTGCGCCGGCTTGATGTCGGCGAAACGCGGCATGCCCGAGAAGTCTGCGCGCGGCGCGCGACTTCCTCCCGTTGGCAAGAAAGCTCCTGACGGTGCGCTGCGACCTCGATCTGCCGGTGCGGCTCGACGACCTGCAGGCGCGCCCGCCGCCGGTTGGGCTGCGAAGGCTCAGCGGACCAGGTCGCGATAGGCGTGCCAGGTGGCGTGGCCGACCAGCGGCAGCAGGATCACCATGCCGATCATCATGCTGGCGAAGCCGATGCCGATCAGGACCACGATCATCACGGCCCACAGCATCATCGTGTCGAAGTTGGTCTGGACCGCGCGCAGGCTGGTCATTGCGGCGGTGATGGTGTCGGTTTCACGATCCATCACCATCGGAATCGCGATCGCGGAGAGCGAGAACACGACGATCGCCAGCACGGCGCCGACGATGACGTAGGCCGCGAGGAAATACAGGTTCGTGCCCGAACTCAGGATGCCGCTGACGAAGTTGGTCACGTTGCTGATCTCGCCCCGATAGAACAGCGCGAACATGATGGCCGAGATCCGCTCCCAGCCGATGAGCGCGATGGCGAGGAATGCACCGAACATGGCGAGTCCGTCGGCATTGCGGGCGAGGCCGCGTAGCGACCCCGCGAAGGATGCCTTCTCGCCCTTCTCGTGTCGGCGCGAAATCTCGTACAGGCCCGCGGCTGCGATCGGTCCGACCAGCATGAAGCCCGAGATCGCCGCCATGAACAGGTAGGGCTTGTCCGCGGCATAGGACAGGATCGCGTAACCGACCGCAGCCAGGATCACGCCGTAGGAGAGGCTGGCGCCGAGGTTCTCGCGCATGTCGTCCCAGCCCATGCGCAGCCACTGCATCGGCCGGTCGGTCCCGATCGAGCGGATGTGGGGCAGGTTGAAGTGCTGGTCCAGCGAGTCATAGGGCTTGTCCATGTTCGTCTCCGCGTCTGCGTTGTTCTGGGTGAGTCGCAACCCGGCCAGGCATGGTTGCCACGCGTGAATGCCCATGCCTGCTGCCGGGTCTTCGTGTTTTTAGAATAGGACATGTGCGAAGAGTTCGCGAATGAGAGCTGTTCCTTGTCCAGATAGGCTGATGCTATGCAAGACGAGCCGGTTCGACTGCCGCGCGCTGGGGCTGCGGGCCGATCAGGCCCGCAGCGGGTCGGGATGGCAAGGCAAGGCGCAAAAAAGGGGCGCCCTCTGGGCGCCCCTTCTGGCGATCACGCACTCCGGGCCGGTGCGGCTCAGGCCAGCTTCCGGCCGGTCAGGCGCTCGTAGGCTTCGCGGTACTTGGCCGCGGTGTGCTCGATGACGTCCGCCGGCAGCGTCGGCGCCGGCGGCGCCTTGTTCCAGTCCAGCGTCTCGAGGTAGTCGCGCACGAACTGCTTGTCGAAGGACGGCGGGCTGATGCCTTCGCGGTAGCTGTCGGCAGGCCAGAAGCGCGAGGAGTCGGGGGTCAGCGCCTCGTCGATCAGGTGCAGCGTGCCGGCGGCGTCGATGCCGAACTCGAACTTGGTGTCGGCGATGATGATGCCGCGGCTGGCGGCGTAGTCGGCCGCTTCCGAGTACAGCGCGATCGCCGCCGTGCGGGCCTCCTCGGCGAGCTGGGCGCCGGTCTTGCCGGTGCCGGCGAGCGCCTCCTTCATCATCGCGTCGCAGCGCGCCTGCGCCTGCGCGAAGGAGATGTTCTCGTCGTGCTCGCCCATGTCGGCCTTGGACGAGGGCGTGAAGATCGGCGCCGGCAGCTTGGCCGCCTGCTTGAGGCCCGCCGGCAGCGCGATGCCGCAGATCGCGCCGGTGGCCTGGTAATCCTTCCAGCCCGAGCCGATCACGTAGCCGCGCACCACCGCCTCGATCGGCAGCGGCTTCAGGCGCTTCACCACCAGCGCGCGGCCGCGCACCTGGTCACGCTCGTCGGCGGCCACTACGGTCTCGGGGTCGATGCCGGTGAGCTGGTTGGGCAGGATGTGGGCGAGCCTGTCGAACCAGAAGTTCGCCAGCGCCACCAGCACGCGACCCTTGTCCGGGATCGGGTCGGGCAGGATCACGTCGAAGGCCGACAGGCGATCGCTGGTCACGATCAGCAGCTTCTCGTCGTCGACGGCGTAGATGTCGCGCACCTTGCCGCGGCCGAGCAGCGGCAGGCTCTTGATGGAAGTTTCGAAAATGGGCGTCGCCACGGTGGGGCCTCGGGTTGCTGGCAAAAGGAAGATTATAGGGGAGGCCGCGGCAACGCGTTGGCCTCCTCTCGGGACAGCAATACTGTCCGGTAACCTGCATCTTCGCGCGACGAGCAAAGCAGACGCATGTCATCGATGAGGTAACAAAATATGGGCGGCATTATCAACTACTTCCATGGCGAGTCAGGCACCGTTAGCGACTGCTGGTGGGAGTTGGCCGACGAAGCCCCCGCATTCGCAGTGGCAATCGAGGGCGATCCTCATCGAGCCATCGCCCGGGACTATGGCTCGGACATCGGGATCGATCCGCAGATCGTGCCCGGTGATCGGGTCATCTATCTGCGCTTGGAAGACACCACCGGTATCTGGGTGCGCTCGGCAGACCAGTCCGCGGCCGATCTGAGCGATGCCGTCGCCCGGGTGCTCGAGAACCGTCGCTGGATCGAACAGTGGCGGAGTGCCGATTCGGAGCTGACGTATATCGATATCGCGCGCGCGATCTACAGGCACCGAGGCGAGCCCCTGCGCATCACCAGCACCAGGGCGGGCGATGCTGCGGAGACGGTGCTGGCCGCGGGGTGGGCGGTCCTTGTGCTGGCGTCTGAGGATCCTCGGGATGATCGGCCTCGGGCGGTCGCCAGCTTCTTTCTCAGCCATGCGGCCGAGGACACCCTGCTCGCGCGGCGCATCTTCGAGGATCTGCAGAGTGATGCGAATGCCGACATCTGGTTCGATTCAGCGCAGCCGGCGCAGGAGGTACCGAAGAACGACTCGGCGATCGCCGATTGGCTGCGGCAGTCCATCCGTGCGACTCACGGGTTTGTCGTCCTTTGGACCGAACACGCGGCGCATTCGGCCTGGGTTCGACAGGAGTTCAGGTGGGCACACGAAATGAGGCGGAGGCGCCCGGCGTTTCATCTGATCCTTCTCAAGCTGCGTGATGTGCCGATTCCCCCGCAGCTAAGCAACGTCTGCACGGTGATCGACTGCAACCGGATTTGGTGGAGCAATGGCCTGAACGAGGAGTTGTACGCTGCCGTCTTCAAGCGGCAGCCCAGGCGTGCATGGCTTGCTTCTTTGTCGCGCGGGGCGCCCGTGTCGGAGGGCACGACGATCGGTTATGACGATTTTGTGTCCGATGCGGGTGTCGTGGTGGCGTTCGACTGGTCATTCGAGAGCGGGTCTTGTCGTGAGTCGCTTCGCTGGCAGATCGACTACCGGCGCAGAGACGGCACGCTGTGTCGCGATGCAGGTGGAGGCATCGGCCGTGCCGCGGACCTTGCCATGAAGCCGGGGGACCGGGTCGCCTTCTACAAGGTGCGTTGGCGCCATGGAAGCCACGTTCTCGAGGGGCCGGATCTGTGGATGCGCAGCTCGGATCTGGGGCTCACCTCGGATATGGTGCTGGACCAGTACTTCCGCACGCTGAACGGCTGTTGAGGAAGTTCACGCGATGCAAGGGGCTGCGCGAGCACGTTCCAGGTCGCGCAGACAATGGCTCGCCTGTCCATGACGAACAGGAGCGCGGGGTGTTCGACCCGACAACCCAGCGGCAAACCAGCAGCCCAAGTCTCTGCAAACACTGTTCTCGCGCGCTTTTCGCAGCGTGGTGTCGCAGCGATTCAAGCGCGGTGGATTCAAACGTCGGTCGCCGGGAGTGGCCTTTCCGACTGAGGGGTGCGGGCATCTTGCGTGCCGCCTTGAGCCCCGAGCTCCGGAAAGAGCACATCCGTGAAACCGAATCTGGTGAAATCCCGCACCCGCATCGGATACAGCGTGCCATCCAGGTGGTCGCATTCATGCTGCACCACGCGGGCGTGGAAGCCCTCGGCGAAACGGTCGATCGGTTCGCCCGCGGGGGTGAAGCCCTCGTAGCGGATGCGCGTGTGGCGGGGCACGACGCCGCGCAGGCCGGGCACGGAGAGGCAGCCCTCCCAGCCGTCCTCGGTCTCGTCATCGAGCGGCGTGATCACCGGGTTGATCAGGACGGTCATCGGCACCGGTGGCGCGTCCGGATAGCGCTGGCTGTGCTCGAAGCCGAAGATCACGACGCGCAGGCCGACACCGATCTGCGGCGCGGCGAGGCCGACGCCGCCTTCGGCCGCCATGGTGTCGAGCATGTCTTCGATCAGCGCGGCGAGTTCGGGCGTGCCGAACGCGGTGACCGGGGCGGCGGGCTGCAGCAGGCGAGGATCGCCCATGCGCAGGACGGAACGGACGGTCATGGACTGGAGGATCTCCGGATGGGGGCTGGGTCCGCGCGTTGAAGGTTCATGCCAGCGGCGTCATCCGAGAATGGGTTCCCGGATTGGGGTTCATGCCGTGTGGGCCGCGAACAGCCCGGCCAGCACCGGCGACAACACGAAATCGAATTCTGCCGCGAGTTCGGCGACCGGGTCATCCACCGGGACGAAGTCGGCGAGCAGCAGCGGCCGCAGCGCCTCGGGCACGCGCATGAAGAGCCCGTCGCGGTCGTTGAGCGGTTCGCCGGCGACGTAGATCTGGGTGACGAAGGAGCGGTCGCCTCCCTGGAACACCGCAGCGTGGATGTGCGGCGTGCGCCCGGGATAGGGCACCGGCCGGATGGTGCGGAAGCGGTAGCGCCCGTCGGCGTCGGTGATCGTGTGGCCGAAGCCCTGGAAGTTGGGGTCCTCATCGAGGCCGCCGCGATCGCGCGGGTGGCGGTAGCGCCCGTTGGCGTCGCACTGCCAGATCTCGACGCGCAGGCCGGCCAGCGGTCGTCCGTCGATGTCCAGCACGCGACCCGAGAGGTCGGCGATCTGCCCGGCGGCGCGCGTGCTGCGACCGTCGACCAGGGTGAGGTCGTTGTCCTTGTGCAGCGGCGGCGTGACCGGGTAGAAGGGGCCGAGCATCTGGCTCGGCGTGAGGGCACGCTGCGCGGCCGCGAGCGGAGCCGAAACCAGCGCGGCACTGCTGCCGAGAATGATCTGGCGGCGGCGTCCGGAAGTGAGTGACATGGCGGCAGATCCTCCTGCTAGTGTCTTCCGGAAGACCTGATCGGGATTCTCCAGTTCCCCGGCCGGCAGCGTATCCGCTACCCGTGATTCTCCAGGGGGCGGGTAGCGGTGTCCCTGTCTCTGCTCGCCGGGGCGAGGCCCTCTTGCCGTTCAGGGATGCGCGCTGCCTTCTTCCTTGCTCAACAGCTTGCGCATGCGCCGCAGCCCCATGAACACCAGCCCGGCGATCACCGGGATCGACACCGCGGTGATCACCTCCGGCGTCGCCGGGGCGATGAAGTCCTTGGCGCCCTTGGCGACGTAATTGACCAGCTGCGAGGCGTAATAGGTGATCGCCACCACCGACAGGCCTTCCACGGTCTCCTGCAGGTGGAGCTGGATCTTGGCGCGGCGGTTCATCTGCGCCAGCAGTTCCTGGTTCTGGCGCTCGAGCTCGATGTCGACCCGGGTGCGCAGCAGCTGCGAGTTGCGCGCGATGCGGCCGGAGAGGTCTTCCTGGCGGCGGGCGATGGTGGCGCAGGTGGCGATGGCGGGGGCGAGGCGGCGCTCCATGAACTCGCGTATGGTCGGGAAGCCGCCGAGGCGGGTCTCGCGCAGGTCGTCGATGCGCTGCTGCACCAGGCGGTAATACGCCGCGGCGGCGCCGAAGCGGAAGGTGGTGCGCGCCACCGAGCGTTCGACCTCGGCGGCGAGCCGCGTCAGGCGGCCGAGCATGACGCGGTCGTCCTCGGTGCTGCGCGCCTGGCCGAGACCGTCCATGAGGTCGGCGAGCTCGTCCTCCGCGCGCGACAGCAGGCGGCCGACCTCCTTGGCGACCGGAAAGGCGAGCAGCGCCATCACGCGGTAGGTCTCGATCTCGACCAGGCGCTGCACCATGCGCCCGGCCTGGCGCGGGGTGAGACCGTCGTCGAGCAGCAGGAAGCGCGAGAAGCCGTCATGGATGTGGAAGTCGGTGAACACCCAGCCGGCGCACTCGGCGACGCGCGCGGCGACCAGGGTCTGGCCGCGCGGCGAGGCCTGGTCGAGCACGCTGTCGGGCGACATGTCATCGGTGCTGCGCAGCTCGATGTGGGTGGCGGCGATCAGCTGCCCGGGGATGTCCTTGCGCCACGCGGCGGGGACCGCGAGCAGGGCGTGTTCCTCGCTGGCGTCGCCGGCCTCGATGCGGCGGAAGAAGGTGTAGCTGGAGAACTCGTTGTGGCGCTCCCACTTCAGGCGGAAGGCGCCGGTGTCGAGGAACAGGTGGCCGCTGTCGGTGGCCGGCGCGGGCCGCCCGAACTGTTCGGCCAGCGAGGCCAGGTGCGCGGCTTCGCGCCCGGCACTGCCTTCGTGATGCAGGAAGGCGAGGTAGGTGACGTACTCGGGCGTTTCGAGCGGGACGGGCGGGCGTGCATGCACCTCGTCGTTGAGCGTCTGGCGCAGGGGGTGCTGTTCGAACAGGGACATGAGGGCGGGCGCGCAGTGCGGCGTGATGAACGGGAAGGCGGGAGGGCCGGAGGCAGCGAGCGGGCATTCTTGCCCAGCGGCTCGCGCCGTGACAAGCGGATCGGTGCGGGCCGGCGCTCGCGCGCAGGCGCGGGATGGTCGGCGTTACAAAAAAGGGAAGCCCGCTTCCGGGACGGGGAAGCGGGCCAAGGCCCGAGGGCCGGGAGAGAAGGGGACGCGCCGCGGGGTGCCGCGCCGGTGCGGAGGCGGCTTGCCGGCGAGGCGCGGGGAGCGGCGCGGCGCGTCCGTCGAGGGGCGCGGCCTTCAGCGCACGGTGCTGGCGTAGCGCCGTGCCAGCGCCTCCAGCGCCAGCGGCTTGATCCGGCTGGCGTGGCCGGCGCAGCCGAAGGCCTCGAAGCGCTCGCGGCAGATGTCGCGGGCGGCGTCGCGGGCGGCCTTGAAGAACTTGCGCGGGTCGAACTCCTTGCGGTCGGTGGCCATCAGCCGGCGCATCGCACCGCTCATCGCCAGGCGCAGGTCGGTGTCGATGTTGACCTTGCGCACGCCGCTGCGGATGCCCTGCACGATGGCCTCGACCGGCACGCCGTAGGTCTCGCCGATCTCGCCGCCGTGCTCGCGGATGATGGCGAGCCATTCCTGCGGGACGCTGGAGGAGCCGTGCATGACCAGGTGGGTGTTCGGGATGCGCGCGTGGATGGCGGCGATGCGGTCGATGGCGAGGATGTCGCCGGTCGGCGGGCGGGTGAACTTGTAGGCGCCGTGGCTGGTGCCGATCGCCACCGCGAGCGCATCGACCCCGGTAGCGGCGACGAAGTCGGCGGCCTCCGCGGGGTCGGTCAGCATCTGGCTGTGGTCCAGTGTGCCCTCGGCGCCGACGCCGTCCTCCTCGCCGGCCTGGCCGGTCTCGAGCGAGCCCAGGCAGCCGAGCTCGCCCTCCACCGACACGCCCACCGCGTGCGCCATCTCGACCACGCGGCGGGTGACGTCGACGTTGTACTCGTAGCTCGCCGGGGTCTTCATGTCCTCGCGCAGAGAGCCGTCCATCATCACGCTGGTGAAGCCGCTGCGGATCGACTGCTGGCACACCGCCGGGCTGGCGCCGTGGTCCTGGTGCAGGCAGATCGGGATGTCGGGCCACTGCTCGACTGCGGCCTCGACCATCTTCTTCAGGAAGGCCTCGCCGGCATAGCCGCGCGCGCCGGCCGAGGCCTGCAGGATCACCGGGCTGGCGGTGGCCTCGGCGGCGAGCATGATGGCCTGGATCTGCTCCATGTTGTTGATGTTGAAGGCGGGCACGCCGTAGCCGTGTTCGGCGGCGTGGTCGAGCAGCTGGCGCAGGGCGATCATGGCCATGAGCGGTCTCCGGAAGGGTTTGAGTTGGCGGGCGTGTCAGGTCAGTTCGGGCTCGTGCTCGAACTGCGGCACCGGCTCGACGCGGCGGCTTGCCGGGCGGGCGCGGGCGCGCAGTGCGGCCACCGCGGGCAGCTCGCGGCCTTCGAGGAACTCGAGAAAGGCGCCGCCGCCGGTGGAGATGTAGTCGATGTGCTCGCCGACCCCGAAGCGCGCGATCGCTGCCAGCGTGTCGCCGCCGCCGGCGATGCTGTAGGCCGGGCTGGCGGCGACGGCCTCGGCGAGGCGGCGGGTGCCGGCGGCGAAGGCGTCCATCTCGAACACGCCGACCGGGCCGTTCCAGACGATGGTGCCGGCGCGCGCGAGCACGCTGGCGAGGGAGTCGCGGCTGTCGGGGCCGATGTCGAGGATCATCCAGCCGGGCGGCACGCGTTCGGCGTCGCACACGCGGGCGTCGGCGTCGGCCGCGAGGCGGTCGGCGATCACCACGTCCTCGGGCAGCCACACCACGCCGCCGCGCTCGGCCAGGCGGCGCTCGACGCGGCGCGCCGCCTCGACCAGCTCGGGCTCGTGCAGCGAGGCGCCGACCTCGCAGCCACGCGCGGCGAGGAAGGTGTTGGCGATGCCGCCGCCGAGCACCATCAGGTCCACCTTGTCGGCCAGGCTCTCGAGGATGGTGAGCTTGGTCGACACCTTCGAGCCGGCGACGATCGCGGCGAGCGGGCGGGCGGGGCGGGCCAGCGCGCGGCCCAGCGCCTCGAGCTCGGCGCTCATCAGCGGGCCGGCGCAGGCAACCGGCGCGGCCAGCGCCAGCGCGTGCAGCGTGCATTCCTTGCGGTGGGCGGTGCCGAAGGCGTCGTTCACATAGACGTCGACGAAGCGCGCGATGCGCGCGGCGAGCTGCGGATCGTCCGCCTTCTCGCCGACGTTGCCGCGGCAGTTCTCGAGCATCACGACCTCGCCGGGCACGACGCCGAAGTGGCCGTTCGTCCAGTCCTCGATCAGCCGCACCGGCCTGCCCAGCAGCGCGGACAGGCTGGCGGCGACCGGCGCCAGCGAGTCGGCCGTGCCCAGCGCGCCCTCGGTCGGGCGTCCGAGATGGGAGGTGATCATCACCGCAGCCCCCGCTTCCAGGCAGTGGCAGATCGCCGGCAGCGTGGCGCGGATGCGGGTGTCGTCGGCCAGGGTGCCGTCGGCCTTGAACGGCACGTTGAAGTCGGCGCGGATGAAGATCCGCCTGCCGGCGAGTTCGGATGCCGGGATGTCGGACAAGCGCAGGAAGTCCATGGGGGTCTCCTCCTTCGGTGTGCGGTGTGGGCGCGGCTGGGGTGTGGCGTGCGGAAGCGGGCGGCTCATGCGCCGGTCGCGGTCGGTGCCAGCAGCGCGCGGGCGCGTTCGACCACCGCCTGCGGCGTGAAGCCGTAGCGCTCCAGCAGCGCCGCCGCCGGGGCCGATTCGCCGAAGCGGTCGATGCCGACCACGTCGCCGCGCCCACCCGCCAGGTAGCGCCACCAGCCATGTGGCTGGGCGGCCTCGATCACCAGCCGGGGCACGCCCGGCGGCAGCACGTGCTGGCGGTAGGCGGCGTCCTGGCGATCGAAGACCGCGGTGCAGGGCATCGACACCACGCGCACGGCCACGCCCCCGGCCGCGAGCGTGGCGTGGGCGGCCATCGCCAGCGCGACCTCCGAGCCGGTGGCGATGATCACCAGCGCGGGCCCTGCAGCATCCGGTGGGGACTCGGCCAGCACGTAGCCGCCGCGGGCGATGGCCTGCACCTGATCGGCCTCGCGCGGCTGGTGCGGCAGGTTCTGGCGCGACAGGGCGAGCAGGGTCGGGCCGTCGCGGCGCATGACCGCCGCGTTCCATGCGGCCTGGGTCTCGACCGCGTCGCAGGGGCGCCATACGTCGAGACCGGGGATCAGGCGCAGGCTGGGGACGTGCTCGACCGGCTGATGCGTGGGGCCGTCCTCGCCGAGGCCGATCGAGTCGTGCGTCATCACGTACACGACGCGCTGCCTCATCAGCGCGCTCATGCGGATCGCGTTGCGGGCGTAGTCGGAGAACACCAGGAAGGTGGCGCCGAAGGGGATGAAGCCACCGTGCAGCGCAATGCCGTTTAGCGCCGCGCTCATGCCGAACTCGCGCACGCCCCAGTTGATGTGGCGCCCCGGCTGGTCGGCGCGCACCGCGCCGCAGCCGGGCCAGTCGGTGAGGTTGGAGTGGGTGAGGTCGGCCGAGCCGCCGAGCAGTTCGGGCAGCGCGCGGGCGAGGCGGCCGATGGCCTGCTGGCTGGCCTTGCGGCTGGCGACGGTGGCGGCTTCCTTGGCGACGCCGCGCAGGATGGCGTTCGACAGGATGCCGAAGCCCACCGGCAGCTCGCCGGCCATGCGGCGGCGGAATTCCTCGGCCGCCTCGGGGAAGGCCTGTGCGTAGGCGTCGAAGCGGGCCTGCCAGGCCGCGCGCTGTTCGGCGCCGCGGCCGCGGGCGTCGAAGGCGCTGCGGATCTCGGCCGGAGTCTCGAAGGGCGCATGCGGCCAGCCGAGCGCCGTGCGCGTCGCCGCGATCTCCTCGGCACCGAGCGGGGCGCCATGCACGTCCGCACTGCCGGCGCGGCCGGGGCTGCCGCGGCCGATGGTGGTGCGGCAGCAGATCAGGGTGGGGCCGATGTCGTTGTCCGCGTTGGCGATCGCCTCGCGGATGGCGCGGTCGACGGCGTCGACGTCGTGCCCGTCGACCGCCTCGACGACGTTCCAGCCATAGGCGCGAAAGCGCGCCGGGGTGTCGTCGGCGAACCAGCCTTCGACGTCGCCGTCGATGGAGATGCGGTTGTCGTCCCAGAAGCAGATCAGCCTGGACAGGCGCTGCACGCCGGCGAAGCTGGCGGCCTCGTGGCTGATCCCTTCCATCAGGCAGCCGTCGCCGAGGAAGACCCAGGTGCGGTGGTCGACGATGGGGTGGCCGGGGCGGTTGAACTCGGCGGCCAGCAGCTTCTCGGCCAGCGCCATGCCCACCGCGTTGGTGATGCCCTGGCCGAGCGGGCCGGTGGTGGTCTCGACGCCGGGGGTGTGGCCGACCTCGGGGTGGCCGGGAGTGCGGCTGTCGAGCTGGCGGAAGCGCTTGAGCTCATCGAGGGGCAGGTCGTAGCCGCTGAGGTGGAGCAGGGCGTAGAGCAGCATCGAGCCGTGGCCGTTGGAGAGCACGAAGCGGTCGCGGTCGGGCCAGGCGGGGTCGGCCGGGTCGTGCTTGAGGTGGCGGGTCCACAGCGCCACGGCGATCTCGGCCATGCCCATCGGCATGCCGGGGTGACCGGACCTGGCGGCCTCGACGGCGTCGATGGCGAGGAAGCGCAGTGCGTTGGCGCACAGGGTGTCGATCGGTGCCTGGGTGAGTCGCATGTTCATGGGCGTTGCTCCGGTTGCAGATGGGGATGCGTTGCGGCGAACTCGCGGCCTTGCAGGCGGTGTTCCTTCCGCTGGCTGCGGAACTCGCCCTGCGGGCTCGGACAGTCCTCGCCTGCTTCAGGAACACCACCGGCTTTCCGCTGGACGTGGGTGGTGCCGAGCGGCCCGCGTCTTGTCGTCATTGCGCCAGCGCCTTGCGGCGGCGGTCCATCAGGCGCCAGATGAAGGGGGTGAAGATCAGCTGCATGGCCAGCTCCATCTTTCCGCCCGGCACCACGATGGTGTTGGCGCGGCTCATGAAGCTGTCGTTGATCATGTTGAGCAGGTAGGGGAAGTCGATGCCTTTCGGGTTGGCGAAGCGGATCACCACCATCGACTCGTCGGCGGTCGGGATCGAGCGCGCGATGAAGGGGTTGGAGGTATCCACCATCGGCACGCGCTGGAAATTGACGTGGGTGCGGGCGAACTGCGGGCAGATGTAGTGCACGTAGTCGTGCATGCGGCGCAGGATGGTGTCGGTCACCGCCTCGGTCGAGTAGCCGCGGGTGCTCTTGTCGCGGTGCAGCTTCTGGATCCACTCCAGGTTCACCACCGGCACCACGCCGATCAGCAGATCGACGAAGCGGGCGACGTCGATCTGCTCATGCTGCACGGCGCCGTGCAGGCCCTCGTAGAACAGCAGGTCGGTGCCGGTCGGCAGGTCCTCCCAGGGGGTGAAGGTGCCGGGCTCCTGGCCGTAATGCACGGCCTCCTCCAGGCTGTGCAGGTATTTGCGGCGCTTGCCGCTGCCGGATTCGCCGTAGCTGCGGAACAGGTTCTCGAGCTCGCCGAACAGGTTGGCCTCGGGGCCGAAGTGGCTGAGCTGGCAGCCGCCGCCGACCTCGCAGGCGGCGAGCTTCTCGCGCATGGTCTTGCGGTCGTGGGCGTGGAAGCTGTCGCCCTCGATGACGGCGGCGGTGACGCCCTCGCGGCGGAAGATCTCCTCGAAGGTGCGCTGCACGGTGCTGGTGCCGGCACCGGACGAGCCGGTGATGGCGACGATCGGATGACGTTCGGACATGGCGGTTCCCCCCGGCTTATTGAGCGAATTCGGTGTCGCGGAACAGCGAGCGGGCGTGGAACAGCGGCAGCTCGTCCTGCTCGCCGCCGATGACCGGCTCGTGGTGGTAGCGCTCGATGCGCTCGACCTCTTCCTTCGAGCCGAACACGAAGCCGATGCGCTGGTGCAGGCCCTCGGGCCGGACCTCGAGCACCGGCCGCACGCCGGTGCTGGCGCGGCCGCCGGCCTGCTCGATGAGGAAGCCGATCGGGTTGCATTCGTAGAGCAGGCGCAGCCGGCCGGGCTTGGCGGGATCCTTGCGGTCGCGCGGGTAGAGGAAGACGCCACCGCGCATCAGGATGCGATGGGTCTCGGCCACCAGCGAGGCGATCCAGCGCATGTTGAAGTCGACGCCGCGCGGGCCGGTGCGCCCGGCCAGGCATTCATCGACGTAGCGCCGCACCGGCGGCTCCCAGAAGCGCGAGTTGGAGGCGTTGATGGCGAACTCGCGCGTCGTCTCCGGCACGCGGATGTCGGGATGGGTGAGGTAGAACTCGCCGATGATCGGGTCGAGGGTGAAGCCGGCGACGCCGCTGCGGACGCTGAGCACCAGCATCGTGGAGGGACCGTAGATGGCGTAGCCGGCGGCGACCTGGCGGCTGCCGGGCTGGAGGAAGTCCGCGGCGGCGGCGTCCTCGCCCGGCGTCGGTGCGCGCAGGATGGAGAAGATGGAGCCGACGGCGACGTTCACGTCGATGTTCGACGAGCCGTCGAGCGGATCGAAGGCGAGCAGGTACTTGCCGCGCTGGTCGCTGGCGGGCAGGGGGATGGGGGCCTCGTTCTCCTCGGAGACCATGCCGGCGAGGTCGCCGCCCCAGTGCGTGGCGCGCAGGAAGATCTCGTCGGCGAGCACGTCGAGCTTCTTCTGCTCCTCGCCCTGCACGTTGGCGCTGCCGTGGCTGCCGAGCACGTCGGCGAGCGCGCCGTGGGCGACCGCGCGCGAGATCGCCTTGCACGCCTGGGCGACCTGCAGGATCAGGGCGTTGAATTCGCCAGTGGCCTCCGGGTTGCGGCGACGGTGTTCGATCAGGTATTCGGTGAGCGTGCTGCGGTCGAGGCTGAACATGGTGGTCTCCCCCGGTTCGGTGCCGGATCGTTCGTTGTCGATTTGTGGTCGTCTTGTCTGCTGCAGTCCTGCGCGGCGGCGTGAGCTCATCCGGCCTCGGCGGGCTGGAAGTGGCGGCTGGCGCGCACGTCGGCTTCGGTGATGGTGGTGAGCGAATCCGCATCGACCAGTCCGCCTGCTTCGAACAGGCGCAGGGCCTGGCGCA
>JARRBR010000084.1 GCA_029982755.1 Rhodocyclaceae bacterium | reverse complement strand
ACTCGACGGACTCCCGCGATACCGGGCCTTCGTCGTCTTGCGTGCCGATGTAGTGGCCGGCCGCGCTGCGCAGCACCTGTAGCGGCAAACGCTTGCCGGCAGCAACCTGCACTGGAGCGGCCG
Source organism: Rhodocyclaceae bacterium (assembly GCA_029982755.1). GTDB lineage: Bacteria > Pseudomonadota > Gammaproteobacteria > Burkholderiales > Rhodocyclaceae > Thauera. The sequence goes on along the minus strand of JARRBR010000084.1, from coordinate 13,593 downwards.
CTACCAGAACTGGAACCTGATGTGCGGCGAGTGCCACACCACCGCCTACCGCAAGGGCTACGACGACGCCACCGACAGCTATCGCACGACCTGGGCCGAAGCCAAGGTCGGCTGCCAGGCCTGCCATGGCGGCGGCCGCGCGCACACCGAGAGCACACGGGCGGTCGCGACCGCGGGCCAGGGCACGCCCCGCCCGACCGCGAACCGCGCGCTCGCCGGCGCCCACGCCCAGGTCGACCAGTGCGCCGCCTGCCACGCGCGCCGCACCCGCCTGGTCGAGGACGCCATGGCCGGCGCCCCGCTGCTCGACCAGTTCATGCCCGACAACCTGCGCGCGGACCTCTACCACGCCGACGGCCAGCAGCTCGAGGAGGTCTTCGAGTACGGTTCCTACCGCCAGAGCCGGATGTACCAGGCCGGCGTCGCGTGCACCGACTGCCACGACCCGCACAGCGGCAAGCGCCGCGCCGAGGGCAATGCGCTGTGCACCGCCTGCCACAACGCCACGCCCGACCGCGCGCGCTTCCCCGGCCTGCTGGCGAAGGACTACGACGCCCCGGCGCACCACTTCCACACCGCGGGCGAGGCCGGCAGCCAGTGCGTGGACTGCCACATGCCGAGCCGCAACTACATGGTGGTCCATGGCCGCCGCGACCATGCGATCCGCATCCCGCGCCCGGACCTGGGCGCAAAGCTCGGCACCCCCAACGCCTGCCAGGACTGCCACGCCGACCGCTCCGCCGAATGGGCGGCTCAGGCGATCACGCGCCACTTCGGGCCGCGCTCGCAACCGCCGCATTACGGCGAGATCCTCACGGTCGCGCGCCGCGGCGAACCCGACGCTGCACAGCCCCTGAATGCCCTGATCAGCGACATGGCGCAGCCCGCCATCGTGCGCGCCACCGCGGTCGAGGCGCTGGCCGCACTCGGCGGCGCGGCGCCCGCGGCGCTGCACGACCCCGACCCGGTGGTGCGCGCCACTGCCGCCGCCGCATTCGCCGCGCGACCGGCAGAAGAGCGCCTCGCGCGCCTGCCCGCCCTGCTCTCCGACCCGTTGCGCGCGGTGCGCATCGCCGCCGCGCGCGGGCTGGCGGACGTCGACGAAGGGCGCCTGAGCACCGAGCAGCGCGCGCAACTGCACGCCGGCCTCGCCGCCTTCGTCGCCGCCCAGCAGGCCATGGCCGACATGCCGAGCGCGCAGCTCAACCTGGCCGGCCTGGCCGCCGCCCGCCGCGACCCGGCGGGCGCCGAACGCCACTACCGGCGCGCGCTGGCCCGGGACGCGCAGCTGCAGGCCGCGCGCCTGGGCCTCGCCACCCTGCTCGCCGGCAGCGCGCGCGAGGACGAGGCCGAGCGCGTGCTGCGCGAGGGGCTCGCGCGCTCGGCGCAGCCCGGCGAGCTGCACTTCGCCCTCGGCCTGCTGGCCGGCCAGCGCAAGCAATGGGAAAAGGCTTCGTACGAGCTGCGCGCCGCTGCCGCGCTGATGCCCGACCACCCGCGCGTGCGCCGCAACCTGGACGCCGTCGAGCGCTACCTGCAGCAGCGCCGCTGAACGCCCGCACGCGGGCGCTCAGCCCGCCTGCGCGGCGTCGAAGGCCTGGCCGATCGCCGCCGCGGCGGCGATCAACTCGCCCAGGTTGGCCTCGACCACCTTGGCGCGCAGGTCGTAGCGCCGCGGCCACACCAGGTTGATCGCCGCGTGCACGCCGGTGGCCGTCGGCACCGGCACCGCGATCGCATCGAGGCCGTCGTCGAACATGCTCACGTCCTCCTCGGCGCCGCCGAAGAGCGCGTCGCGCACCGCATAGCCCTGGCGCCGGGTGTGCTCCAGGATGGCACCGAGCTCGTGCCGGAACACCGCCGCGCTGCGCGGGTTCGCGGGCGGATGATCGCGAAAGTGCGCCATCACCGCCTCGCGCTCGGCCTCGGTGCAGAACGCCAGCCAGGCCCGCCCCGGCGCGGACAGGAACAGATCGACCCGGTAGCCGACGTGGTAGCGCGGGTTCATCGCCAGACCGGACAGCCGGCGCGAGCTCTCCGCGAGCACCATCGCGAAGTCGCGATAGACGAGCAGATCGGATGGCCACAGCACCCTGCGCTGCAGCGCCACCAGCTTCGGCGCGGCGATCTCGGCCAGTTGCTGGTCGGCAACGGTCGCGGTGTGCGGCGGCGCCCACACCGCCGCCCGCCGCCATTGGCCGTCGAACATCGACCGCCGCGCCAGGCCGCCGCGCTCCAGCGTGTGCAGGATGCGCAGCAGCGTGGGCTTGGGCAAGCCGGTGGCGGCATGCAGCGCGCGCAGCGCGGTGCCCTCGTGGGTGTGCAGCAGCCGCAGCACCTCGATGCCGCGCTCGAGCCCCCGGATCGACGGGCTGCCATCGCTGCTCATGTCCTCTCACGCTCCATGTCCGATGTCGCTGCCAAAGAGCGCGCGCACCCGATGGTGCCCGCCCGCTCCGTTAGAATGCCGGCCTTGCGCGCTCGCCCCGAGCGCCACCGCCACGCCCCCACCACGTCACCTCGCATGCTTGCCTCCACTCCGTCCCGCCGCCCCGAACTCCTCGCCCCCGCCGGCACCCTCGACATGATGCGCACCGCCTTCGCTTTTGGGGCGGACGCAGTGTATGCCGGCCAGCCGCGCTATTCGCTGCGCGTGCGCAACAACAGCTTCGGCCAGCTCGACACGCTGGCTGCCGGCATGGCCGAGGCCCACGCCGCCGGCAAGCTGTTCTACCTGGTGGCCAACATCTACCCGCACAACGCCAAGCTGCGCACCTTCGAGGACGACATGGCGCCGGTGATCGCGCTCAAGCCCGACGCGCTGATCATGGCCGACCCCGGGCTGATCATGATGGTGCGCGAGCGCTGGCCGGAGGTGGACATCCACCTTTCGGTCCAGGCCAACACCACCAACTACGCCTCGGTGCGCTTCTGGCAGTCGGTAGGCGTCAAGCGCATCATCCTGTCGCGCGAGCTGTCGCTCGACGAGGTCGCCGAGATCCGCGACGCCTGTCCGGACATGGAGCTGGAGGTGTTCGTCCATGGCGCGCTGTGCATCGCCTACTCCGGCCGCTGCCTGCTGTCGGGCTACTTCAACCATCGCGACCCCAACCAGGGCACGTGCACCAACTCCTGCCGCTGGGACTACAAGCTGCACGAGGCCGCGGACAACGCCGCCGGCGACGTCCGGGCCTGCGGCAGCGCGCCGATCGGCAACCCGAGGGACGCCGGCGCGGTCGGCACCGCCACCCGCAGCACGGTCGACACCGTGCAGGGCCTCGCCCTGGGCGGCGGCCCGCGCCACATCGGCGGCAGCAAGGTGTGGCTGCTGGAAGAAGGCACCCGCCCCGGCGAGCTGATGCCGATCGAGGAGGACGAGCACGGCACCTACATCCTCAATTCGCGCGACCTGCGCGCGATCGAGCACGTGCAGCGGCTGGTGGATATCGGCGTCGATTCGCTGAAGATCGAGGGCCGCACCAAGAGCCCTTACTACGTCGCCCGCGCCGCCCAGGGATACAAGCGCGCAATCGACGATGCGGTGGCCGGACGCCCCTTTGATCCGCGCCTGCTCGGCGAACTCGAGGGCCTGGCCAGCCGCGGCTACACGGACGGCTTCTACCAGCGCCATTCCACCCCCGAGCACCAGAACTACCTGCGCGGCCACTCCGAATCCGGGCGCAGCCTGCTGGTGGGCGAGGTGGTCGGCTTCGATGCCGCGCGCGGCCTGGCCGAGGTCGAGGTCAAGAACGGCTTCGGCGTCGGCGACCGGCTGGAATTCGTGCAGCCGGGCGGCAACGCCGAGCTGCGCCTCGACCGCCTGTTCGCCGCCGACGGCAGCGCGATCGAGCGCGTCCCCGGCAGCGGTCGCCGCGTGTGGCTGCCGCTGCCCACGGCGGCCGACCCGGCCCGCCCCTGCTTCATCGCACGCTTCCTCTGACCCCGCGCGACGGAACGGCTACCCTGTCGCCTTCCGTCCTCCGCATCCGTCCCCTCGCCATGATCCTCAACATCGACATCGTCTCCGACTTCGTCTGCCCCTGGTGCTTCCTCGGCAAAGTCCGCCTCGACCGCGCGCTGGCCGACCTGAAGGCCTCGCGCCCCGACATCGACGTGCGCATCAACTGGCTGCCCTTCTTCCTCAACCCCGACACGCCGCCCGCAGGCGAGCCCTATCGCGCGTTTCTGGAGGCCAAGTTCGGTGGTCCGATCAAGGCCGAGGCGGTGCTCGACACGGTGCGCGAGGCGGCGGCCGGCGACGGGCTGCAGTACGCCTTCGAGCGCATCCAGACCCGCCCCAACACGCTCGCCGCCCACCGCCTGATGTACCGCGCCCAGGCCCAGGGCCAGAGGCCGGAGCGCATCCAGGCCCTGGCGCAGGCCCTGTTCGCCGCGCATTTCCAGGAAGGGCGCGACATCGGCGACCTCGACACCCTGGCCGACATCGCCGCCGCCGGCGGCGAGCGCCGCGAGACGGTGCGCGAATGGCTGGATGGCCGCGGTAGCATCGACGCGGTCGAGCGCATGGCCGAAGGCGTGCGCCGGCAGGGCATCCAGGGCGTGCCCTTCTTCATCCTCAACCGCAAGCTGGCGGTCTCGGGCGCGCAGTCGGCCGCGGTGCTGGGCGCGGCGATCCTGCAGTCGCTGGCGGCGGACGAGGCCTCGTAAGGGCAGCGCGCGCCGGCGCCCGCCCCGTCCACATCCTTGGGAACACCCGCCGCCGCCGCGGCGTCTGAAGCTCCATGACGCCTGACAACGACGGGAGCCCCGCCACCATGACCGAGCCCCTCCTCCTCGCCGACGCCGACCTGCGCGCGCTGGCCGAAGCGCGCCTGCTGCTCGAGCGCCCCAGCCTGGCCGCGCGCCTGTCCAGCTTCATCGGCAGCCCGCTGGAGAATGGCATGGCCCGCCTGCCGGCAAGCTGGCGCGGCAAGGTCGGCGCGCTCGCGCACGACGCGCTGCTGAAGGCGATGGAGACCGCGGCGAAGACGCTGCAGCCCGCGCCGCGCGAAGCCTCGCCGCGGCTGCACAAGCTGCTCGGCTCGGTCAGCGGGGCGGGCGGCGGCGCCTTCGGGCTGGCGGGGCTGACGGTGGAGATCCCGCTGTCGACGGTCCTGATCATGCGTGCCATCCTCGACATCGCGCGCGGCGAGGGCGAGGACGTCTCCGATTCGCGGACGCGCCTGGCGGCGCTGGAGGTGTTCGCGCTCGGCGGCAACGCGAGCGCCGACGACGCCACCGAATCCGGCTACTACGCGGTGCGCGCGGCGCTGGCGAGCACGGTCACCGAGGCCGCACGCCACTTCGCGCAGCGCGGACTCACCAGCGAGGGCGCCCCGGCGCTGGCACGGCTGATCACGCTGGTGGCGGCGCGCTACAAGGTGCAGCTCACGCAGAAGGCCGCCGGCATGCTGGTGCCGGGCATCGGCGCGGCGGCGGGCGCGACCATCAACCTGATGTTCATGAACCACTTCCAGGACGTCAGCCGCGGCCACTTCACCGTGCGCCGGCTGGAGCGCCAGTACGGCGAGGACGCGGTGCGCGCCGCCTGGCAGACCTTGCAGGCGCAGGATGCGCGCGCGCGCGGCAGGGCGCGCGCCTTCCACACCGACGCCACGCGCTGAACTCGCGCCGCAGGCGCGCTCAGGCCCCCGGGCCGAAGCCGGCGATGAAGTCCTGCCACGGCAGCGGCCGGCTGAAGTGGAAGCCCTGGGCGAGGTCGCAGCCTTCGCGCTGCAGCACCCCGAGCTGGCCCGGCGTCTCCACGCCTTCGGCCACCACCCGCAGGCCGAGGCTGTGGCCGAGCGAGATGATCGCCGCCACCAGCGCACCGTCGCGCGTGCTGCGGTCGACGCCGCGCACGAACAGGCGGTCGATCTTCAGCTCGTCGATCGGGAAGCGCTTGAGGTAGGCGAGCGAGGAATAGCCGGTGCCGAAGTCGTCGATCGCCAGCCCGACGCCGAGCCCGCGCAGCTGCTCGAGGCGGGCGATGGTGCGGTCGGTGCCGTCCATCAGCATGCTTTCGGTCAGCTCCAGGGTCAGGCACGAGGGCGGCATCGCGGTCTCGGCGAGCACGCTGCCGACCATGGCGACGAAGCCCTCGTCGCGGAACTGGCGCGCCGAGATGTTCACCATCATGCGCAGCCGCGCCCCGCCCGCGTCGCGCCAGGCGCGATGGTGCTCGCAGGCGCTGCGCAGCACCCATTCGCCGATCGGCACGATCAGCCCGGTTTCCTCGGCGAGCGGGATGAAGTCGGCCGGCGGCACCAGGTCGAGGTCGGGATGCTGCCAGCGCAGCAGGGCCTCGGCCGCGACCAGGCGGCCGTCGGCGGCATCGACCAGGGGCTGGAAGTGCAGCAGCAGCTCCTTGCGCGGCAGCGCGCGATGCAGCGCGGTCTCCAGCGCGAGGTGCTCCAGGCTGCGCGCGTTCATCGCCGGCTCGAAGAGCTGGAAGCTGTTGCGGCCCTCGTCCTTGGCGCGATACATCGCCACGTCGGCGTGCTTGATCAGGGTGTCGGCGTCCTGCGAGTCGTCGGGGTAGATGCTGACGCCCAGGCTGGTGGTCACCACCAGCTCCCGCCCCTCGATGTGCACCGGACGGCGCAGCGCGCCCACCAGCCGGCGCGCGGTCATCGCCGCCTCGTCGGGTCCGGCGAGGTTGTTGAGGATGACCAGGAACTCGTCGCCCCCCATGCGCGCCACGGTGTCGTCCTCGCGCAGGTTGTCGCGCAGACGGGCGGCGATCTCGACCAGCAGCTTGTCGCCGACCGAATGGCCGAGGCTGTCGTTGATGCGCTTGAAGCGGTCGAGGTCGACGAACAGCACCGCCAGCCGGCAGCGCAGGCGCGCGGCGTGGGCGATCTCGACCTGCAGGCGATCCTCGAGCAGGCGGCGGTTGGGCAGGCCGGTGAGGGGATCGTAGTAGGCGAGGTCGCGGATGCGCGCCTCGGTCTCCTTGAGCCGGCTGATGTCGGTAAACAGCGCGGCGTAATGGGTCAGCCGGCCGTCGTGGTCGCGGATCGCGGTGATGTGCAGTAGCTGCGGATACACCTCGCCCGACTTGCGCCGGTTCCACACCTCGCCCTGCCACTGGCCCTCCGCCACCAGGCTTTCCCACATGCGCGCGTAGAAGGCCGGGCCCTGGCGGCCGGAATTGAGCAGGGAGGGATTGCGGCCGATCACCTCGTCCGGGGTGTAGCCGGTCATCTGGGTGAAGGCGGGATTCACCGACAGGATGCGGGCCTGGGCGTCGGTGACCATGATGCCTTCGAGCGAGCTCTCGATGACCTTCTCGGCGAGGTAGAGGTTGCGCTGCGAGGATTTCAGCGCCAGGTCGCGCGCTTGCAGCGCATGCCGCAGCTCGTGCACGTAGGCCAGCTCCATGCCGCTGAGGATGTCCTTGAAGCTGATCAGGTCGATCAGTTCGCCATCTCCGGCCAGCACGCCGATGTGGCGGATGCGGCGCTCGGCGAGCTGGGCGCGCACGCGATACAGGCTGTCGTGCTCGGCGCACACGATCAGCGGCCGGGTGGCGATTTCGCCCAGCGCGCTTTCGCTTGCCCGGCGCGCCACCGCGCGGGTGATGTCGCGCTCGGTGACGATGCCGTAGCGGCCGGCGGCGGTATCGGCTGCCGCGGCGCCGTGATCCACCACCACCGCATCGAGCCCGCCCTCGCGCATGCGACGTGCGGCCTCGCCCACGCCTGCCGTCGCCGGCAGCGCCTGCAGCCCGCCCTTCACCAGCGAGTCGACCTTGCGCAGCTTGAGGTAGTGCTCGATGCCCTGGTTCAGCACCACGTCCGATTGCGACACGATGCCGATGCGCCGCCCGGCCTCATCCACCACCAGGTAGTGGCGCAGATGTTCCTCGCGAAAGCGCAGCGCCAGGTCGTGCAGCAGCGTCGCCGCCGGTACCGTGCGCACCGGGGCGCTCATCGCCTCGCGCACCGCCAGCGTGAAGGTGGCGGGATCGTCGAAATCCACCGCGAGCGCGTCGCGCTCGGTCCAGATGCCGAGCACCACATCGTCCTCGACGACCAGGATGGAGCTGACGCGACGCTCGCTCATGCGCCTTGCGGCCTCGTGCAGCGGCACCGCGGGCCCGCATTCGAGCAGATCGCGACCGACGATCTCGCCGATGCACACCTCGTCCGCATGCGGGAAGGGGAGCGTCTCGTCGCTGAGCGCGGGGAGGAATTCGGGACGGTTCATGAGCGCATGGCACCAAGCGGAAAGAATGGATTCGGCACCGATACCAACGGCCGCAACCCACCATAACCTGAGTGATAAACGCTCGCATTATCGCATCGATGCTGCCCAGACTGGGTCAAACAGGTCACGCCCGCATTACTTCACCGCCCGGTAACACGCGCCGCGCATGCTCGGCACATGATCCGGGTACTGATGATTTCCGACGTCTTCTTTCCGCGCGTGAATGGCGTGTCGACGTCGATCGCCACCTTCCGCCGCGCGCTCTCTGCCTTCGACGTGGACGTGCGCCTGCTCGTGCCGCGCTACGGCGGCGAAGCCGACGCCCCCGGCATCGTGCGCATTCCCGGCCGCCGCCTGCCCTTCGACCCCGAAGACCGTCTGGTGCGCCTGCGCGCGATGCACGAAGCGGCGCGGCGCGAAGCTGTCGGGTGTGACCTGGTGCACATCCAGACCCCGTTCGCCGCCCACCGCGCCGGCCTGCGCGCCGCACGCGCCTGCGGCCGGCCGACGCTGCTGACCTACCACACCTTTTTCGAGGAATACCTGCACCACTACGCGCCCTTCCTGCCCGCCACCGCGCTGCGCGGACTGGCGCGGCGGGTGTCGCGCACCCAGTGCAACGCGGTCGACGCAGTGGTCGTGCCCTCGACCGCGATGCGCGACCGCCTGGCCGGCTACGGCGTGCGCACGCCGATGGAGATCCTGCCCACCGGCATTCCGGTGCAGGACTTCGCCGGCGGCGACGGCCTGCATTTCCGCCGCCTGTACGACATCCCGGAACACGCGCCGATGGCGCTCTACATCGGCCGCGTCGCGCACGAGAAGAACATCGGCTTCCTGCTCGAGGTCGCCGCGCTGATGAAGGCGCAGCGCCCGGACTTCGTGCTCGTGGTCGCCGGCGAAGGCCCGGCCACGCCCGGCCTGCAGCGCCAGGTGCTGCGCAACGGTCTCGCCGGCACGGTGCGCTTCGTCGGCTACCTGGAGCGCCGCAAGCGCCTGCCCGAGTGCTACGCGGCGGCCGACGTGTTCGTGTTCGCCTCGCGTACCGAGACCCAGGGCCTGGTGCTGCTCGAGGCCATGGCCGCCGGGCTGCCGGTGGTCGCGCTGGCGGCGATGGGCACCACCGACATCCTCGCCGCCGAGCGCGGCGCCCGCATCGCCCCCGACTCGCCCGCCGGCTTCGCCGCCGTGGTCGAGGACGTGATCGCCAACGGCCGCCTGCGCAGGCAGCTCGCCGCCGAGGCGCGCGACCACGCCGCCGAATGGGCCGACACCCTGATGGCCGAGCGCCTGGCCGCGCTCTACCGCCGCCAGCTCGAAAGCCGCGCCTGAGCGCCCCGCGATGCCTTGCAGGCCGGCCCGCATGGCGCCAAGATGGGGGCGTCCCCTGCGGAGCACCCGATGAACACCACCACCCTCACCATCACCGGCATGCGCGACGAGCACTGCCTGCGCCTGGTCACCAACGCCATCCAGGACCTGCCCGGCATCGGCCACCTCGAGATCGCGCTCGACACCGGCGCAGCCAGCATCGAGCACGGCGCCTTCGTGTCCGAGGCCGACATCCACCAGGCGATCGAGGACGCAGGCTTCGGCGTGCGCTGAATCCGCCTCCGGGTGGGGAAGGCGGGAACCCGCGCGCCCCGCACACGCTCGAAGCGCGCACGCCATCCCGCCATTCACCCCCTTGCCCCCCGCCCTCCGCCACTTCCCCGGCGGCCTCGCCTTCGTCGACATCGAGACCACCGGCGGCCCCGCCCAGCGCGAATCGATCACCGAGATCGGCATCGTCCAGGTCGACGAGGACGGCGTGCGCGAGTGGTCGACGCTGGTCCGGCCCGAGTCGCGCATCCCCGACTACATCCAGCGCCTGACCGGCATCGACGACGACATGGTGGCCGGCGCGCCGCGCTTCGCCGAGATCGCCGACGAGATCTTCGACCGCCTCGACGGCCGCCTCTTCGTCGCCCACAACGCGCGCTTCGACCACGGCCACCTGCGCGCCGCCTTCCGCCGCGCCGGACTCGACATCCGCCCGCAGGTGCTGTGCACGGTCAAGCTCTCGCGCCGGCTGTTCCCCGAGCACCGCCGCCACGGGCTGGACCACCTGATCGAGCGCCACGGCCTGGCGGTGGCCGACCGCCACCGCGCGCTCGGCGACGCCCAGCTGCTGTGGCAGTTCTGGCAGAAGCTGCATGAACGCTTCCCGCCCGGTCACATCGAGGCCATGGTGCGCGAGCTTATCGGCCACCCGAGCCTGCCGCCCCACCTCGACCCCGAGCAGATCGCCGGTCTGCCCGACACGCCGGGCGTGTATCTGTTCTACGGAGAGCGCGGCGCCGCCACCGATGGCGAGCTGCCGCTCTACATCGGCAAGAGCACGCGCCTGCGCAGCCGCGTGCTGTCGCACTTCGCCGCCGACCACACCAGCGACCGCGAGCTCAGCCTCAGCCAGCAGGTGCGCCGCATCGAGTGGATCGAGACCGCGGGCGAGATCGGCGCGCTGCTCGCGGAAGCCGAGCTGGTCAAGCGCCTGCAGCCCACCCATAACCGCCAGCTGCGGCGCAACCGCGAGCTGTGCGCGTGGCGGCTCGTCACCGACATCGTCGGCGACTGGCAGCTCGAGCTGGTGCATGCCGCCGACCTCGACTTCGGCCGCCGCGACGACCTCTACGGCTTCTTCCGCACCCGGCGCGAGGCCACCAACCGCCTGCGCGCGCTGGCCCGCGACCATGCCCTGTGTCCGCCCATGCTCGGCCTCGAGAAACACCCGCAGGGCGCGCGCTGCTTCGATTTCCAGTTGAAGCGCTGCCGCGGCGCCTGCCACGGCGGCGAATCCCCCCAGGCCCACGCCCTGCGCCTGATCGAGGCCCTGCACGCGCTGAAGGTCGAGCACTGGACCTGGCCGGGTCCGATCGGCCTGCGCGAGGGCGAGGCCATCCACGTCGTCGATGGCTGGCGCTGGCTCGGCACCGCGGCCGACGAAGGCATGCTGGCCGAACTCCTGGAAAACGGCCGCCCGGCCTTCGACCTCGACATCTACAAGATCCTGGTCAAAGCGGTCAAAAGGCTGCCGATCCTCCAGCTCTGACCGCTGACGCCCCACCGATTGGCCGTCGCGGACCAACGCGCCGCAAGGCCGCGCAAACACCCCGGCTGCCACCCACAACGCCCAAAGCCTCCTCCGACTCTGCGACAATCCCCCTGACGCGCCCGCCTCGAGGCGCCCCACTCCCCCGCTCCCCGATGGAACAACAAACCACCTACGACAAGATCGGCGGCGAGCCCGTCGTCGCCCGCCTCTGCGACCGCTTCTACGGCCTGATGGCCGAACTCCCCCAGTTCGCCGAACTGCGCGCCATGCACCCCGAAGACCTGCAGGGCTCGCGCGACAAGCTGTTCATGTTCCTGTCCGGCTGGCTGGGCGGGCCGGACCTGTTCGTGCAGCAGTTCGGCCACCCGCGCCTGCGCGCGCGCCACATGCCGTTCGCGATCGGCACGCGCGAGCGCGACCAGTGGGTGGCCTGCATGCTGCTGGCGATGGAAGAAGTCGGCATCGAGGAAGGCATCCGCGAGCGCCTGCTGCAGAACTTCTTCAACACCGCCGACTTCATGCGCAACAAGGCAGGCTGAACCGAATTGTCCCAAAACCACCCCTCCCACTCCGACGCCGTCCGCGGCCTGCTCGCCGCGCTCGCCGTGGTGGTGTTCTGGTCCGGCTTCAACCTCGTGTCGCGCTTCGGCGCCACCACCAGCTTCACGCCCTTCGACATCGCGGCGATGCGCTACGGCGTCTCGGGCGCGATCGCGCTACCCCTCTTCCTGCGCTTCGTGCCGCTGCGCGACTGGCCGCGCCACGCGGTGCTCGCCTGCGTCGGCGGGCTGGCCTACGGCCTGTGCGTGTACTGGGGCTTCGCCTTCGCGCCGAGCGCGCACGCCGGCGTGTTCGTCAACGGCGGCATCCCGTTCTGGACCATCGTCATCATGGCGGTGACCAGCGGCTTCCGCATCGCACGCCCGACCGTCGTCGCGCTGCTGCTGTCGACCGCCGGCCTGCTGCTGATCGGTTTCGAGAGTCTGCTCGCCCCGGCGCGCGCCAATGAATGGATCGGCGACCTGCTGTTCCTCACCGCGGCGCTGGCGTGGGCGATCTTTGGCCTGCTGATGCGGCGCTGGCAGATCAAGCCCCAGTTCGGCATCCTCGGCATCGCAAGCTTCTCGGCGCTGGTGTTCATGCCCATCTACCTGCTGTGGCTGCCGTCCAGCATCGGCGCCGCGAGCTGGGGCGAAATCGCGCTGCAGTGCGTGTACCAGGGCGTGATCGCATCGATGCTCGCCGCCGGCTTCTACAGCTACGCGGTGCAGAAGGTCGGCGCCGGCGAGGCCTCGATGATGCTGGCGCTGGTGCCCGCGTTCACCGCCATCGGCGCCTTCCTGATCCTCGACGAGGCGCTCGGCGCGACCACCATCCTCGGCATCGTGGTGGTGTCGGCCGGCGCCCTGCTCGGTGCGCTGCCGCCGGGGGCGCTGGCCCGCCTGCGGACATTCGGCTCACGCTGAGCGCTGCGCCGGCGGGTTCAAGCCGCCCACGACGCCCGATAGGCGCCGTCCGCGTCGTGGATCGCCGCCTGCCGGTCCGGATCGAAGCGGCGCCCGCCACGCGGGTCGGTGCCGCGGCCGGCGATGTACAGCCAGTTGCCCTGGTTGCTGTACACGTCATAGTCGACGAGCCGGGCCTCGAACCAGGCCGCCCCTGCACGCCAGTCGCAGCCCAGGTCGTGGATCAGGTAGCTGGCGACCACCTGGCGCATGCGGTTGGACAGCCAGCCGGTGGCGGCGAGCTCGCGCATGGCGGCGTCTACGAAGGCGTGCCCGGTGCGCCCCTCACACCAGGCCGCAAACGCCGCCGCGTCATGGGCGGGCCGCGGTGCACGATCGTCCAGCCCGCGCGCCCGGTACAGCCGACGCCCGTGCCGCAGGTGCAGGAAGCGGAAATAGTCCCGCCACAGCAGCTCGAACCACAGCCAGTAGCTGCCCTCGCTGACGCCGCGCTCGGCCTCGTGGCGGCGCAGCGCGGCGAAGGCCACCCGTGCCGAAAGCGCCCCCTGCGCCAGCCAGGGCGAGAACTTGCTGGAGAAGTCGATCCCGCTCAGCCCGTTGCGCGTCGCCTTGTACCGCTGCGGCCGCCCGCTGGCGAAGTAGCGCGCCAGATGCGCCAGCGCCGCCCGCTCGCCGCCCGCGAACGCCGGCTGCCACCACGGGAAGGACGCCTCCCCGCAGATCCCGGCGCCGACCTCCGGCGTGATGTCGGCGCTGCCGCCGCTCTCCGCGACGCTCGGCTCGGCCAGCTGCTCGAGCGGCGGGCAGGGCGGCAGCGCCGCG
>JARRBR010000083.1 GCA_029982755.1 Rhodocyclaceae bacterium | reverse complement strand
CGAGACGGACACGCGCAGGCCCTTGAAGTCGCGGCCGGCGTGCTCGAGCATGGCGTTGGCGAAATAGACCGTGCCGTAGCCGGTCGATTCCGGACGGATCAGCGAGCCGCCGAAGGACAGGCCCTTGCCGGTGAACACGCAGGCGGCGTTGTTCGACAGCTTCTTCATCATGCCGGCCATGAAGCCGACCTCGCGGCCGCCCACGCCGATGTCGCCGGCGGGCACGTCGGTGTCGGGACCGACGTGGCGATAGAGCTCGCTGATGAAGGCCTGGCAGAAGCGCATCACCTCACCCGGGCTGCGGCCCTTGGGATCGAAGTCGGAGCCGCCCTTGCCGCCGCCCATCGGCAGCGTGGTCAGCGCGTTCTTGAAGGTCTGCTCGAAGGCGAGGAACTTCAGGATCGACAGGTTCACCGAGGGGTGGAAGCGCAGGCCGCCCTTGTAGGGGCCGATCGCCGAGTTGTGCTGGATGCGGTAGCCGCGGTTGACCTGCACATCACCCTTGTCGTCGACCCAGGACACGCGGAACATGATCACGCGTTCGGGTTCGATCAGTCGGTCGAGGAGCGCATTCTCGGCGTAGCGCTTGTTGGCCGAAATGAAGGGCCACAGGCTCTCCATGACCTCGCTGACCGCCTGCAGAAACTCGGGCTGGCCAGGATTGCGTTGTTCGACGTAGGCCAGAAACTCCTCGAGGGACTGATATTTCATGATGTTGGACCCATGGATTGATTGACGACAAGAAAAGTGAGCACACACGCGCACGCGATGGCCTCGGGATTAACCGAGGCCATCGCGTGATTACGCATAATTGTGCATCAGATTCACCGTTTCGGTGCATGCTTTTCATCAAAACCATCCATTTGATGCCCAAAGCATAGATTCGCACCATTTCCGTGCCTGCCCACGGCGGGGAACGATGCCGACGCCGCGCCCCGCGCACATGGACCGCACAGGCGCGAGCGTTTATGCTGGACGCGAGAGTTCACACGACAGGAGGTTCAGATGGGTCTGTTCGCATTCATCAGGGAAGCCGGCGAAAAGCTGTTCGGCACGGGCGAAGCCAAGGCTGCCGACCCGGCGACCGCCAACGCGACGGCCGCGGAAGCGATTCACAACTACATCGTCGCCCTCAAGCTCGCACCGCCCGACCTCGGTGTCAGCTTCGACGGCGCGCGCTCGCTGGTCACGGTTACCGGCACCGCGCCGGACCAGGCCACGCGCGAGAAGATCCTGCTCGCCGCCGGCAACGTCGCCGGCGTCGCCGAGGTGGAGAACAAGCTGTCGGTCGCCCGCACCGAGCCCGAGGCGCAGTTCCATACCGTGGTGCGCGGCGACACGCTGTCGGCGATCGCGAAGAAGTTCTACGGCGACGCCAACAAGTACCCGGCGATCTTCGAGGCCAACAAGCCGATGCTCAGCCACCCGGACAAGATCTATCCGGGACAGGTGCTGCGCATTCCGCCGCAAGGCTGACCGGCGCGCGGGCGACGCCCGCCGCCGCTTGCCCCCGCCAGGCCCGGGCGATTACGCTCGGGCCTTTCCTTTTTCCGCCCGCGTCAGTCGACGCCACCCGCCCATGGCCCGCATCAGGATCGACCTGCCCGAACGGTTCGCCTTCAGCACCGCCATCCCGCTGCTGATCTCCCACATCAACTACGGCAACCACCTCGACAACGCACAGCTGCTGGGCGTGGTGTCCGAGGCCCGCCTGCGCTTCCTGAAGTCGATGGGCTACTCCGAGCTCGATGTCGAGGGCGTGGGCATCATCGTCGCCGATGCGGCGCTGCAGTACCGCTCGGAGGCCTTCCACGGCGAGACCATGAAGGTCGAGATGGCCGCCGCCGACTTCGGCGAGTTCGGATGCGACCTGGTGTGGCGCATGGCGGAGGCCGACAGCGGCCGCGAGGTCGCGCGCGGCAAGACCGGCATCGTGTTCTTCGACTACCGCGAACGGCGCAAGACGCCGGTGCCGGCGGGTTTTCGTGCGCGCTTCGGCTGAGGCCGCTTCCGCGCCGCAGGCGTGCGTGATCGGCGGCGGTCCGGCCGGGCTGATGGCCGCGGAGGTGCTCGCCGCGGCCGGGCTGCAGGTCACCGTGTTCGACGCCATGCCCTCGGTCGGGCGCAAGTTCCTGCTCGCCGGCCGCGGCGGGCTCAACCTGACGCACGGCGAGGCGCGCGAGGCCTTCCTCGGCCGCTACGGCGCCCGCCGCCCGCAGCTCGCACCGATGATCGAGGCCTTCGGGCCGGAGGCCCTGCGCGCATGGGCGCACGAACTGGGCATCGAGACCTTCGTCGGCAGCTCCGGCCGCATCTTCCCCACCGAGATGAAGGCCGCGCCGCTGCTGCGCGCCTGGCTGGCCCGCCTGCGTGCGGCGGGCGTGCACTTCGCCGTGCGCCATCGCTGGCGCGGCTGGGCGCCGGCGCCGCAGCCCGTCCGCGGCCACGCGCTGCTGTTCGACACCCCTGCCGGCGAACGCCTCGTGCACGCCGATGCGGTGGTGCTGGCGCTCGGCGGCGGCAGCTGGGCGAAGCTCGGCTCCGATGGGGCCTGGGTCCCGCTGCTGCGCGCAGCCGGCGTCGAGGTCGCCGAGCTGCTGCCGGCGAACTGCGGCTTCGACGTCGGCCGCCGTGCGGACGATGGGCAGGCCGCCGTCCTCCCGGGCTGGAGCGCCCACTTCGCCGAGCGCTTCCGTGGCCAGCCGCTGAAGTCGGTCCTCGCCCGCCTCACCGCGGCCGACGGCACGGTGCACGAACGCGCCGGCGAATGCCTGATCTCCGCCACCGGCATCGAGGGCGGCCTGATCTATGCGCTGTCGGCGCCGCTGCGCGACGCGATCCTGGCGCAGGGCAGCGCCACCCTGCAGCTCGACCTCGCCCCGGGACGCAGCCTGGCACGCCTCGCCGCCGAGCTCGCCCGCCCGCGCGGCAGCCGCTCGCTGGCCAGCCACCTGCAGAGCCAGGCCGGGATCAAGGGCGTCAAGGCCGGGCTGCTGCGCGAATGCCTGCCGAGAGCCGACTTCGACGACCCCGCCCGCCTCGCCGCCGGGATCAAGTCCGTGCCGCTGACCCTGGTCGCCGCCCGCCCGCTGGACGAGGCGATCAGCAGCGCCGGCGGGGTGCGCTTCGAGGCGGTGGACGCGCACCTGATGCTGCGCGCGCGCCCGGGCGTGTTCGTCGCCGGCGAGATGCTCGACTGGGAAGCACCCACCGGCGGCTACCTGCTCACCGCCTGCTTCGCCAGTGGACTCGCCGCCGGCCGCGGCGTACTGCACTGGCTGGGCAGCGCGCCGCTCACACCTGCGGCGGCAGGTACAGGCTCTCCTTGACCTCCTCCATCACCACGTAGCTGCGCGACTCCGTGGCCGACGGCAGCTTGAGCAGGATGTTGCCGAGCAGCCGCCGGTAATCGCTCATCTCGGAGATGCGCGCCTTGATCAGGTAGTCGAAGTCGCCGGACACCAGGTGGCACTCCATGACCTCGGGCACGAAGGCGAGCTCCTTCTTGACGCGCTCGAAGGCGTCGTTCGACTTCGCCGCCAGCTTCAGTTCCACGAACACCAGCAGCGGACGCCCGAGCGCGCGCGGATCGACCCGCGCGTGGTAGCCCGTGATCACCCCCTCGCGCTCCAGGCGGCGCACGCGCTCGGTGCACGGCGTCGCCGACAGGCCGATGCGCTGGGCGAGTTCGGTCATCGACAAGCGCCCGTCCTTCTGCAGCAGATCGAGGATTTTCAGGTCGATACGGTCGAGTTCGCGCATTTCACTACGCTCCGGGCAGAGCAGCCGGCAAATAAGTTTTTTTCACTAGCTGAGCATTCAAACGAAGTGAAAGACACTACCAGTTGATCAATAAACTGCCGTAATTCCATCGCATTTTACCCGGAGACCCGAAATGCACGTGATCGTACTCGGCAGCGGCGTGATCGGCACCACCACGGCCTGGTATCTGGCCCAGCGCGGCGCGCAAGTCACCGTGATCGACCGCCAGCCCGGCGCGGCACTGGAGACCAGCTTTGCCAACGCCGGCCAGGTCTCCCCTGGCTACTCGACGCCCTGGGCCGCGCCCGGCATCCCGCTCAAGGCGCTGAAATGGCTGTTCCAGCGCCACGCGCCGCTGGCCATCCGCGCCGACGGCAGCCTGTACCAGCTGCGCTGGATGGCGCAGATGCTGGCCAACTGCACCAGCTCACGCTACACGGTCAACAAGGAACGCATGATGCGCGTCTCCGAGTACGCTCGCGACTGCCTGCGCGCACTGCGCGCGACGACCGGGATCGGCTACGAGGAGCGCAGCCGCGGCACCCTGCAGCTGTTCCGCAGCCAGGCCCAGCTCGACGCCGCCGCACGCGACATCGCCGTGCTGGAGGAATGCGGTGTGCCCTACGAGCTCCTCACCGGCGACGCGCTGGCACGCGCCGAGCCGGCGCTCGCCCGCCGACCCGGCACGCTCGCCGGCGGCCTGCGCCTGCCCAACGACGAGACCGGCGACTGCCAGCTGTTCACCACCCGCCTCGCCGAGCTCGCCCGCGCCGCGGGCGTCGATTCCCGCTTCGGCGTGCAGGTGCGCGAGCTGCTGCGCAGCGGCGGCCACATCAGCGGCGTGCGCATCGCAGGCAAGGCCCCCGGCGCGGCGGACGAGGTGCTGACGGCCGACCGCTACGTGCTCGCCTTCGGCAGCTACTCGCGGCCGATGGCGGCCAGCCTCGGGCTGGACCTGCCGGTGTATCCGGTCAAGGGCTACTCGCTGACCGTGCCGCTGGTCGATGCCGATGCCGCCCCGGTGTCCACCGTCCTCGACGAGACCTACAAGGTGGCGGTGACCCGCTTCGACGACCGCATCCGCGTCGGCGGCATGGCCGAGCTGGCCGGCTTCGACCTGCGCCTCGACCCGCGCCGGCGCGAGACCCTGGAAATGGTGGTCGGCGACCTCTTCCCCGGCGGCGGCGACCTCGAGCGCGCCGAGTTCTGGACCGGCCTGCGCCCGATGACGCCCGATTCCACCCCGATCATCGGCGCCACGCTCTACCCCGAGCTGTTCCTCAACACCGGCCACGGCACCCTGGGCTGGACCATGTCCTGTGGCGCCGGCGAGCTCGTCGCCGACCTGGTGACCGGCCGCCAGCCGGCGATCCGCCACGACGACCTCGGCCTGGCACGCTACACGCGCGCCACCGCCGCATCGACGCGGACGCCCGTCCGCCGGCAGCCGCTCGGCACGGCCTGAGGGCCGGGCGTCCGCATCCCCCGGGAGCGCCTCGCGCATTCCTGTGCAGGGCGCTCCCGGGACGCCCCGCCCCATGGCCGCAACGCATGCCGTGCCTGCACGCATTGCAGCGGCGGCGCTTTCGCCGCACCATTTCGCCTCCCCGTTTCCCGGACATCCCCATGCGTCCCGCCCGTGCCCTGATCGATCTCGCCGCCCTGCGCCACAACTACCGTCTCGCGCGCCAGCTGCACGGCGGCCGCGCGCTGGCGGTGGTCAAGGCCAACGCCTACGGCCACGGCGCGGTGCGATGCGCGCAGGCGCTCGCCGGGGAGGCGGACGGCTTCGCGGTCGCCTTCCTGGAAGAGGCACTCGAACTGCGCGCCGCCGGACTGCAGCAGCCGATCCTGCTGCTCGAAGGCGTGTTCGCGGCGGAGGAACTGGCCGAGGTCGCCCACCACCGGCTATGGATCGTGGTGCACCACGAGGCGCAGATCGAGATGCTCGAGCGCACCCCGCTGGCGGCACCGGTCCACGTCTGGCTGAAGATCAACAGCGGCATGAACCGCGCCGGCTTCCTGCCCGCGGCGGTGGAAACCGTCTGGCAGCGCCTGCGGGCAAGCGGCAAGGTCGCGGACATCACGCTGATGACCCACTTCGCGCGCGCCGACGAGCCGCAGGTGATCACCACCGAGGAACAGGTGGCGCGCTTCGACGCCGCCACCGCGCGGCTGCCCGGCGCGCGCAGCCTGTCCAACTCGGGCGCGATCCTCGGCTGGCCGCGGGCGCACCGCGACTGGGCGCGTCCGGGCATCCTGCTCTACGGCGCCGATCCGATGCCGGAGGCGAAGCACGCGCTGCAGCCGGTGATGACCCTGGAGAGCGCGGTGATGGCGGTGCGCGAGATCGGCTCGGGCGAGGCGCTGGGCTACGGCGGGCGCTTCGTCGCCGGGCGCCCCACCCGCGTCGGCCTGGTGGCGATGGGCTACGCCGACGGCTATCCGCGCGTGGTGCCGGACGGCACACCGGTCGCCGTGGACGGCCGGCCGGCGCGCATCATCGGCCGGGTGTCGATGGACATGCTGACGGTGGACCTCACCGAGCTGCCGGATGCGGGCATCGGCAGCCGCGTCGAGCTGTGGGGGCGGCAGGTGGCGGTGAACCGGGTCGCACAGGCGGCAGGCACGATCGCCTACGAGCTGCTGTGCAACGTCAAGCGGGTGCGCTTCAGCTACAGCGACTGAAGCCGCGCGGCGCCCCCGAGCGCCGCGGCACCAGGCCAACGCGCCGGCATGGCGCGCCCGGCCCGCGGCAGCGCCGGCTTCCGCCGGATCGCACCGGCGAGCCACGCCGACGAGCGCGCCCGCGTCCTCAGTCGCGGACGCGGTCGATGACCAGCTTCACCCCGCTGGCGTCGGCGGCCACCGGCGCACTCGCGCCTTCGAGGTCACCCGCGCGCGCGCTGGCGTCGCCACCCTTGGCGACGCGCGCGGCGACCACCACGCGCTCCGGCACAGGGGCATCGCCCATCATCATCGTCGCGCCGCTGAAGCTGAAGTCCAGCGGCAGCTCGCTGCCCTTGAACCGCAGCGCCGCCAGCGGCGGGCCGCCGGCCTCGCCGCGCACGAACACGAACACCGCATCTTCCGCCGCGACCTTGGCGCCGAGCGCGGCGTCGACTTCGAGCCGGCCCGACAGCGTCAGCGGCTTCGGGGCCGCCGCAGGCGCGGCACCCTCGCCGTCGGCGAGCGGCGGCATGCCGGCCTTCGCGCGTGCATCGTTGATGCTGGCGCGCACGCCCTGCGCAACCTGGTCGCCGGGCGGGATCTGGGCGAGGATGCGCTCCCACAGCGCGGCCGCGCCAGCGAAGTCGTCGCGCTGATAGGCCGCGGTCCCCGCCAGCGCGAGCGCCTTGGGATGGGTGGGCGCGGCTTCGAGCGCGCGCTTGGCCAGCGCCTCGGCCTCGCCGACCACGGAGTCGTGGATCGCGGCGGTCGCGTCGGCCCAGTCGGAGAGCACGTCCGGGTCGTTGGGCGTCAGCTTGTCGAGGCGCGCGTAGGCGGCGGCGGCCTTGGGATAGTCCTGCAGCACCATGTAGGTGCGTGCGAGCATGCTCCAGCCCTCGGCATTCTCGGGTTCCTGCTCCAGGCGCTGGACCAGGGTGCCGACCATCTCCTCGACCTGCTCGCGGGTGAAGCCCTGCTGGCCCTCGATGTTCTTCGGATCGAGCGCGTCGGGCTCGCCGATCATCAGGTAGCCGGCAATGGCCAGCGCCGGCACGGTCAGCGCCATGCCGATCGCCCACCCGCGGCTGGGACGCACGTCGGCGGCCTCGGCAGCCTCGGCGGCGGCCTCGCCCTCCTCCAGTGCGCGGCGCTCCAGCTCCTCGCGGCTCTTGGCATGGCTGGCGGCGTCGATCTGCCCGGAGGCGAGTTCGGCGTCGAGTTCGGCGAGCTGTTCGCGCAGCACGGTCAGCGCCATCGTGCTCTGCCGCGCCGCCTCGCGCCGGCGGCGGGCGCCCACGCCCAGCAGCGGCGGCAGGATCAATAGCAGGGCACCGGCCAGCAGCAGGCCGGCAAAGATGATGAACGCGGTCACGAACGGGACTCCGGAGATTCAGATTGGGCGGCGCCCGCGGCACCACCTTCGAGCAGGGCACGGGCGCGGGCGCGGTCGGCTGCCGACAGGCCGCGCTCCGCCGCCGCTTCCTCGCGCCGGCGGCGCAGGCGGAAGGCAAGCCACGCGGCACCGCCCACCAGGAGGACGACCGGGCCCAGCCACAGCAGCACGGTGACGGCCTTGAACGGCGGCTCGTAGAGGACGAAATCGCCGTAGCGATCGACCAGATAGTCGATCACGTCGTCCTTGGTCTTGCCCGCGGCCAGCTGCTCGCGCACCTGGTTGCGCAGATCCACCGCCAGCGGGGCGTTGGATTCGGCGATCGACTGGTTCTGGCACACCAGGCAGCGCAGCTTGTGCGCCAGCTCCATGGTGTCGGCCTCGAGCGCGGGGTTCGCCGCCACGGTGGGGGCGAGCGCAGGATCGGCGGGCGCGGTGTCGGCCCAGGCCGGGCCGCCGAGGGCGACGCTCGCCACCACGGCGCCGGTCAGCGCCGCACGGCGCAGCATTGCGAGCGGAGCATCAACCGGCACGGCGCAGCTCCTCGATCCTGGGGATCAGCACGTCCTTCAGCGCCTCGGGCGTGATCGGGCCGATGTGCTTGTAGCGGATGCGGCCGTCGCGGTCGATCAGGAAGGTCTCGGGTACGCCATACACGCCGAAGTCGATGCCGACCCGGCCGTCGATGTCGAGCACCGACAGCACGTAGGGGTCGCCATGGTCGGAGAGCCAGCGGCGGGCGCGCTCGATCGCCATCGCGGTCTCGGCCTCGAGCGCCATGCCGCGGGCGTTGATCGCGCCGTCGCCGCGCACTTCCTTGTAGTTGAGGCCGACCACCGGCACGATCTTCTGCTTCGCCATCTGCACCAGCAGCGGGTGTTCCTGGCGGCAGGCGACGCACCACGAGGCCCACACGTTGAGCATCCACACCTGGCCCTGCATCTCCTTCAGCGCGAAGGTCTGCTCCGGCTTATCGAGGCGGGCCAGGCTGAAGTCCGGCGCCGGCTTGTCGATCAGCGGCGAGGGCACCTCGCGCGGATTGAGGGTGAGGCCGAAGGCGAGGAAACCCGCCAGGCCGAAGAACAGCAGCAGGGGAACGAGAAACTTTGCTTTCATGACTATCCTTGCGCGCGCGGCGATCAGGCCGAGGCCGCCACGCGCTGGCCGGCACCGGCCGCCTCGCGGGCGGCAAGTCGGCGATAACGACGGTCGGCAGCGGCGAAGATGCCACCCAGACCCATCAGGACGCAGCCCATCCAGATCCAGCTGATGAAGGGCTTGTAGTACAGGCTGACGATCCAGGCGCCGTCCTCGAGCTGCTCGCCGAGCGAGACATAGACGTCGCGGAACACGCCGATATCGAGCGAGGCCTCCGTCATCGGCATGCCCTGGGCGCGGTAGACGCGCTTCTCCGGGGTCAGCGTGTCGAGCACCCGGCCGTCGCGGCTCAGTTCGATGTTGCCGCGCGCGGCGTCGTAGTTCGGGCCGTCGGCATCGACCGCGCCGCGGAACACGAAGCTGTAGCCGGCGAGTTCGGCGCGCTGCCCCTCCTTCATCTTGACGTCCAGGCTCTGGTCCAGGCTGCCGACCATGGTCACGCCGATGATGAACACGCCGATGCCCAGGTGGGCGAGCCACATGCCCCACCACGACGCGGTGATCGAGCGCAGGCGCGAGCCCGCAGAGGCGCCGGCGCGCTCCTTCAGCCGGCCCGCCAGCAGCTGGATGCTCGCCAGCACCACCCACGCAGCCAGGCTCAGCCCCAGTACCGTGCGCCAGGTGACGTGGTCCACCGCCCATGCAGTGCCGAAACCGATCAGCACGCTGGCGATGAAGGCCGGCGCCACCTTGCGCACGGCTGCGGCGAGGTCGTCGTCCTTCCAGCGCAGGAATGGGCCGAACATCATCAGCACCACCACCGGCGTCATCAGCGGCACGAACACCGCCTCGAAGTACGGCGGGCCGACCGAGATCTTGCCGAGGTTGAGCGCATCGAGGAACAGCGGATAGAGCGTGCCGAGCAGCACCGAGGCCGAAGCCACGGTCAGCAGCACGTTGTTGGCCAGCAGCGAGGTCTCGCGCGACACCAGGGCGAAGCTGCCGCCGCCCATCAGCTTGTTGGCACGCATCGCGTACAGCAGCAGCGAGGCGCCGATCACGATCACCAGCAGGGCGAGGATGTAGAGCCCGCGCTTGGGGTCGGTGGCGAAGGCGTGGACGCTGGTGATGACGCCCGAGCGTACGAGGAAGGTGCCGAGCAGCGACAGCGAGAAGGCGCCGATCGCCAGCAGCACGGTCCAACTGCGGAAGGCGCCGCGCTTTTCGGTGACCGCCAGCGAGTGCATCAGCGCGGTGCCGAGCAGCCAGGGCATGAAGGAGGCGTTCTCCACCGGGTCCCAGAACCACCACCCGCCCCAGCCGAGCTCGTAATAGGCCCAGCCCGAGCCCACCGCGATGCCGGCGGTCAGGAACACCCAGGCGATCGTGGTCCACGGCCGCGACCAGCGCGCCCACGCCGCGTCCAGCCGGCCCGACATCAGCGCCGCGATGGCGAACGCGAACGCCACCGAGAAGCCGACGTAGCCCATGTACAGCAGCGGCGGATGGATGATCATCCCCGGGTCCTGCAGCAGCGGGTTGAGGTCGCGGCCGTCGGCGACCGCGGGCAGCAGGCGCTCGAAGGGGTTGGAGGTGACCAGCGTGAAGGAGATGAAGCCGGCGCTGACCAGGCCGAGCACGCCGAGCACGCGGGCGAGGAAGGCATCCGGCAGGTGACGCGAGAACACCGTCACCGCCACCGTCCACAGCGACAGCGACATCGCCCACAGCAGCAGCGAGCCCTCGTGGTTGCCCCACACGCCGGTGATCTTGTACATGATCGGCGTCTCGCTGTGCGAGTTGGTGGCGGCGAGCTGGACCGAGAAATCGCTGGTGACGAAGGCCCAGGTCAGGCACACGTAGCTGAAGACGATGAAGAAGAACTGCCCCTGCGCCGCCGGGCGGCCGACCGCCATCAGCGCCATGCTGTTGCGCTGCGCGCCCACCAGGGGCACGACCGCCTGCACCAGCGACAGGACGAGGGCGAGGATGAGGGCGAAATGTCCGAGTTCGGGGATCATGGCGTCACTGGCTCAACGTGGTGGCGGCTTTCTGCGCCTGCTCGACGGCGTGGGCCGCCTCGGGCGGCATGTAGTTCTCGTCGTGCTTGGCCAGCACCTCGGTGGCCTGGAACACGCCGTTCTCCAGCTTGCCCTGCACCACCGCGCCCTTGCCTTCCTTGAACAGGTCGGGGAGCGTGCCCTTGTAGGTGACCGGGATGATCTTCGCCGTGTCGGTGATCGCGAAGCGCACGGTGACGCCGTCGGCCTCGCGCTTGATCGAGCCCTCCTCCACCATGCCGCCGACGCGGAAGGTCTTGCCGGTGGGGGCCTTGCCCTCGGCGACCTCGGTCGGCGTGTGGAAGAACACCAGGTTCTGCTGGAACGCGCTCAACACCAGGGCCACCGCGGCGAACAGCAGGACGACCCCGCCACCGACCAGCATCAGACGCTTGCTACGGGCTTTCATTGTTCAGACTCCATGGCGGGCGCGAAGCCGTCGCCGTTGCGCTTGCTCGAATCCTTGCCGACCGCCCGCCGCCAGCGCAGCAGGCGGCGAACCGTGTCCTTCCGACGCTGGAACAGGAGCACGAGTTCCAGCGCGATCAACGCGAAGCTGAGGCCATAGCTGCCCCACACGAAAAAGGCGGCGCCGCCCATGTCCCAGAACGCGGACCAGCTCTCCCACTGCGACATCAGGCACGCCCTCCGGCAGCTTGCGAAATCCTTGCCTGGCGCTCGAGCTCGGCGCCCACCCACTCGGTATGGCGCTCACGCTCGAGGATCATCGGCCTCACCCGCCAGAACACTACCGCCAGGGTGTAGGCCCACGACGCGAAGGCCATCACCAGCATGCCGGCGAGCATGGTGGTCGCCATCGACGGCGCCTTGTCCAGGCTCACCGAGGCACCCTGATGCAGGGTGTTCCACCACTGCACCGAGAAATAGATGATCGGCACGTTGACCGCACCGACCAGCGCGATGATCGCGCCGGCGCGGTCGGCGCGGCGCGGATCCTCGATCGCGCGGGTCAGCGCGATGAAGCCGAAGTACAGGAACAGCAGCAGCAGCTGCGAGGTCAGGCGGGCGTCCCACACCCAGTACGCGCCCCAGGTCGGCTTGCCCCACAGCGCACCGGTCCACAGCGCGACGAAACAGAACATCGCCCCGGTGGGCGCCAGCGCCTGGCTCATCACGAAGGACAGGCGGGTGTTCATGACCAGCCCGACCGCCGACCAGAAGGCCATCACCAGGTAGATGAACATCGACATCCACGCCGCCGGCACGTGGATGAAGATCACCCGGTACACCTGGCCCTGGGTGGCGTCGGTCGGCGCCACGAAGAAGCCGAGCCACAGGCCGATCACGGTGAGGACGACGGCGATGGCGGCGAACCAGGGAGCGAGACGGCCGGCGAGGGGGTAGAAATGCTGCGGCGAGGCGAACCTCAGGAGGCTGCGACCGCGTTCGGGATTCGTCATGCTTGCAGAGTCGGTTCTCGCTCGGCCACGCCCGCACGGGGCATGGCAGCAGGGTCAATCGGTCGAAATTCTCAGCGCCGCGGCACAGGCCACGGGGGCCAGCGCCAGCGCCCCCGCCAGTCCGCCGCTCAGCAGCAGCAGGTGGGCGACGGCGCCGCTGCCGGACAGCTCCGCCTCCACCGCCCCGGCGCCGAAGATCAGCACCGGCACGAACAGCGGCAACACCAGCAGCGCGAGCAGCATGCCGCCACCACGCAGGCCCAGCGTCAGCGCCGCGCCCACCGCGCCCAGCAGCGCGAGGATCGGCGTGCCGAGCGCCAAACTTAGTACCAGCACCGGCAACCCACCTTGCTCCAGGTCAAGCAGCAGGGCCATGGCCGGCGCGATCGCCACCACCGGCAATCCGGTGCTGATCCAGAACGCCAGCACCTTGGCCATCACCCACAGCGCAGCCGGCTCCCTGGACAGCAGCAACTGCTCGAGAGTTCCGTCCGCGTAGTCCTGGGCGAACAGCCGGTGCAGCGACAGCAGGCAGGCCAGCAGGGCGGCGACCCACAGCACGCCGGGGGCGATGGCGCGCAGCTGGTTGGGCTCGGCGCCGACGCCGAAGGGGAACAGGCAGACGACGATGATGAAGAAGGCGAGCGTGACCAGCACGTCGGCGCGGCCGCGCCAGGCCAGCAGCAGGTCGCGGCGCAGCACCGCGAAGAAGGTGCTCAGCATGCGAAGGCTCCGACGTCGAGGACCGCGGGCGGGCGCCTGAAGGGCGCGTCCTGGTGGGTGGTCAGCATGACCATGCCGCCGGCCTCGCAGTGATCGGACAGGGTCGCGGCGAGGTCGGCGACCGCATGCACGTCGAGCGCGGTGAAGGGCTCGTCCAGCACCCACAGCGGGCGACTCGCGGACAGGAACAGGCGCGCCAGGCCGACGCGGCGGCGCTGGCCCTGGGACAGCACGCGCGCCGGCAGGTCGAGCTGGTTGGCGAGCCCGATGCGCACCAGGGCCTCGACGCAGGCCTGTTCGTCGGTCGCGTCGCCGGCGGCCGAACAGGCGAAGCGCAGGTTCTCGAGCGGGGTGAGGAGGTCGTTGAGCGCGGGCGCGTGGCCGAGGTACAGCAACTCGCCGTGGAAGGCCTCGCGCTCGCGGCGGATCGAGTGCCCGCGCCAGCGCACCTCGCCCGCTTCGGGCATGGCGAGCCCGGTCACCAGGCGCAGCAGGCTGGTCTTGCCGACGCCGTTGGGGCCGGCGACGCGCAGCAGACCGCCCGCCTGCAGGCGGAAGGCGAGGTCGCGGAAAAGCAGGCGATCGCCCTTCAGGCAGGCGAGTTCTTGGACTTCGAGCATGGGGACGGATTGAACCACAGCCGCGGCACAGAGCGCCATCCCGGTGCGGCGGGAATACGCGGGCCCCGCGGCACGCCGAGCGGATCGA
>JARRBR010000082.1 GCA_029982755.1 Rhodocyclaceae bacterium | reverse complement strand
ACCATCTCAAGCGCACCATCGCGGCCATCGGGCCACCGGCACCCCTTCGTTTGCTGACCGATCATGCAAACCGGGTGGGGTAACTGAGGTTTTTAGGTTCATAGCGAACAACAATAATGCTCATTGACTCGCAAATGGCCGGCATTTGCTAGTCTGCAGCTGTGAGCAGAACACGGACACCGGAGAACGCGCCCCCGGAGGCGCTTTCGGGCGGCCCCTGCGGGACTGGTCGAGCACGACCCGGCTGGCCGATCACGCTGTTTTCGACCTGTAACGAACGACGCGACGAAAGGAGATGGCAATGAGTGACAACAACACCCAATCCGCAGGCAAGTGCCCGGTCATGCACGGCGGCAACACCGCCGCGAGCGACTCCGTGATGGCATGGTGGCCGAAGGCGCTGAACCTGGACATCCTCCACCAGCACGACAGCAAGACCAACCCGCTGGGCCCCGGCTTCGACTACCGCGAGGAGCTGAAGAAGCTCGATGTCGACGCGCTCAAGAAGGACCTCAAGGCCCTGATGACCGACAGCCAGGACTGGTGGCCGGCCGACTGGGGCCACTACGGCGGCCTGATGATCCGCATGGCCTGGCACGCTGCCGGGACCTACCGCGTGGCCGACGGCCGCGGCGGCGGCGGCACCGGCAACCAGCGCTTCGCACCGCTGAACTCCTGGCCCGACAACGGCAACCTCGACAAGGCGCGCCGCCTGCTGTGGCCGATCAAGAAGAAGTACGGCAACAAGGTGAGCTGGGCCGACCTCATCATCCTCGCCGGCAACATGGCCTACGAGTCGATGGGCTTCAAGACCTTCGGCTTCGCTTTCGGCCGCGAGGACATCTGGCACCCCGAGAAGGACATCTACTGGGGCTCGGAGAAGGAATGGCTGGCCCCCACCGGCAGCGAGGGCTCGCGCTACTCCGGCGAGCGCGACCTCGAGAACCCGCTCGCCGCGGTGATGATGGGCCTGATCTATGTGAACCCCGAGGGTGTCGATGGCAAGCCCGACCCGTTCAAGACCGCCCACGACATGCGCGTGACCTTCGCCCGCATGGCGATGAACGACGAGGAGACGGTGGCGCTGACCGCCGGCGGCCACACCGTCGGCAAGGCGCACGGCAACGGCAGCGCAGCCAACCTCGGCCCGGCACCGGAAGGCGCCGACCTCGAGGAACAGGGCCTCGGCTGGATGAACCACAAGACCCGCGGCATCGGCCGCGACACGGTGACCAGCGGCATCGAGGGCGCGTGGACGTCCAATCCGACCAGGTGGGACAACGGCTACTTCGACATGCTGTTCAAGCACGACTGGTGGCTGCAGAAGTCGCCCGCCGGCGCGTGGCAGTGGGAGCCGGTCAACATCAAGGAAGAGGACATGCCGGTGGACGTGGAGGACCCGTCCATCCGCCGCAAGCCGATGATGACCGACGCCGACATGGCGCTGAAGTTCGATCCCGAGTACCGCAAGATCGCCGAGCGCTTCCGCGACGATCAGGCCTACTTCGAGGAGGTCTTTGCCCGCGCCTGGTTCAAGCTCACCCACCGCGACATGGGTCCGAAAGCGCGCTACGTCGGTCCCGACGTGCCGGCCGAGGACCTGATCTGGCAGGATCCGGTGCCCGCCGGCCGCAAGGACTACGACGTCGCAGCGGTGAAGGCGAAGATCGCCGCGGCCGGCCTTTCGGTCGGTGACATGGTCGCCACTGCCTGGGACAGCGCCCGTACCTTCCGCGGCTCCGACTACCGCGGTGGCGCCAACGGTGCGCGCATCCGCCTCGCTCCGCAGAAGGACTGGGAAGGCAACGAACCGGCGCGCCTCGCCAGGGTGCTCGCGGCCTACGAGAAGATCGCCGCCGAGACCGGCGCCAGCATCGCCGACGTGATCGTGCTGGGCGGCAACGTCGGCCTGGAGCAGGCGATCAAGGCCGCCGGCTTCGAGGTCGAGGTGCCCTTCGCCCCGGGTCGTGGCGATGCCAGCCAGGCCCAGACCGACGTCGAGTCCTTCGAAGTGCTCGAGCCGCTGCACGACGGCTTCCGCAACTGGCAGAAGGCGCACTACGTGGTCCAGCCCGAGGAGATGCTGCTCGACCGCGCCCAGTTGCTCGGCCTGACGGCGCCGGAGATGACGGTGCTGATCGGCGGCATGCGGGTGCTCGGCACCAACCACGGCGGCAGCCAGCACGGCGTGTTCACCGACCGCGTGGGCGCGCTGACCAACGACTTCTTCGTCAATCTGACCGACATGCGCTACAGCTGGAAGCCCACCGGGCGCAACAGCTACGACATCGTCGAGCGCAAGAGCGGCGCGAGGAAGTGGACCGCGACCCGCGTCGACCTGGTGTTCGGCTCCAACTCCATCCTGCGCGCCTACGCCGAGCTCTACGCCCAGGACGACAGCCAGGAGAAGTTCGTGCGTGACTTCGTCGCCGCGTGGACGAAGGTGATGAACGCCGACCGCTTCGACCTCAAGTAAGCTTCGACCCCTCAACCCGCCCGCAGCAAGCTGCCAGGCCTGCTGCGGGCGGCTTCATTTCACCCGCAACGCGCATCTGCAACAGCAAGGAACAGCAGCAAGCCCATGTCCGCACTCTTCCAGCCCTTCAAGCTCAAGGACGTCACACTCCGCAACCGCATCGCCGTGCCGCCGATGTGCCAGTACATGGCCACCGACGGCGTCGCCAACGACTGGCACAAGGTGCACTACCCGGCCATCGCCCGCGGCGGCGCCGGCCTGGTGATCGTCGAAGCCACCGCCGTCGCGCCCGAGGGCCGCATCACCCCGGCCTGCCTCGGCCTGTGGAACGACGCCCAGGCCGAGGTCCTCGCCCCGATCGCCGCCTCGATCAAGGCCGCCGGCGCCGTGCCCGGCATCCAGATCGGCCACGCCGGCCGCAAGGCCAGCGCCAACCGCCCGTGGGAAGGCGACGACCACATCGCCGAGGGCGACCCGCGCGGCTGGGCGACGATCTCGCCCTCGGCCACCGCCTTCGGCGCCAACCTGCCGAAAGTGCCCAAGGCGATGACGCTGGACGACATCGCCCGCGTGCGCGCCGACTTCGTAGCTGCCGCCCGGCGGGCGCGCGACGCCGGTTTCGAGTGGCTGGAGCTGCACTTCGCCCACGGCTACCTCGGCCAGAGCTTCTTCTCGGTGCACGCCAACCAGCGCGACGACGCCTATGGCGGCAGCCTGGAGAACCGCAGCCGCTTCCTGCTAGAGACGCTGGCCGCCGTGCGCGAGGTGTGGCCGGAGCACCTGCCGCTGACCGCCCGCTTCGGCGTCATCGAGTACGACGGCCGCGACGAGGAAACACTGGCCGAATCGATCGCGCTCGCACGCAACTTCAAGCGCGGCGGCCTCGACCTGTTGAGCGTCAGCGTCGGCTTCTCCACGCTGCAGGCCAAGGTGCCCTGGGCCCCGGCCTTCCTCGCCCCGGTCGCCGCCCGCGTGCGCGCCGAGGCCGGGCTGCCGGTCGCGTCGGCCTGGGGCATCGACGATCCGCAGATCGCCGACGGCACCGTCGCCAAGGGCCAGCTCGACCTGGTGATGATCGGCCGCGCCCACCTCGCCAACCCGCACTGGCCGATGCAGGCCGCGCGCACCCTCGGCGTCGAGCGTCCGACCTGGGTGCTGCCGGCGCCGTACGCGCACTGGCTGGAGCGCTACGGAACGCGCTGAACGCTCAACTTTGCAGCCGCCTGAAGAGGGGCGGGGCGATCACCGCCCCGGCCCCTGCGCCTGGTCGCACGCGCCGCCCAGCGACATGACGCCCACCCCGCAGGCACGGCCGAGGACGACGGCCTGCCTGCCGCCGCTCAACCCACCTGGCAAGCCAGCCCCTTCAGGTACTCGCCTTCCGGCACCGCCAGCCCGATCGGATGATCCGGCGCGGCCGCCAGGCGGTAGATGATGCGTGCATCGACGCCGGCATCGGTGGCCGCGCCGGCGACGATCTTCTGGAACAGCTCCTGGCCGATGCCGCCCGAGCAGGAGTAGGTCATCAGGATGCCGCCCGGGTTGAGCAGGCGGAAACCGAACAGGTTGATGTCCTTGTAGGCGCGCGCCGCGCGATCGGCATGCGCGGCCGAAGGCGCGAACTTGGGCGGGTCGAGCACGATCAGGTCGAACCTGCGGCCCTCGTCCTTCAACGCGCGCAGCGCCTTGAACACGTCGGCCTCCAGCCATTCGGCGCGGCCGGCGTCGAGCTGCGGGTTGAGCGCGAGGTTGCGCCGCGCCGACGCCAGCGCCGGGCCGGAGGAGTCGATCGACAGCACCGATTTCGCCCCGCCGGCCAGCGCCTGCAGCGAAAACCCGCCCGTGTAGCAGAAGCAGTTGAGCACCGTGCGCCCGGCGGCGAGTTGGCCGGTCAGCAGGCGGTTGTCACGCTGGTCGAGGTAGAAGCCGGTCTTGTGGCCGCCCTCGACATCCACCTCCATGCGCACGCCGTTCTCGACGATCGTGAGCCCGCCCGCCGGCAGTTCGCCATGCACGCAGCCGGTGCGCGGCTCCAGGCCCTCGAGCCCGCGCACCTCCGAGTCGGAACGTTCATACACCGCCGCGCAGCCGGTGGCCTGCACCAGCCCGGCGACGATGGCCTCGCGCCACTTGTCGGCGCCGGCGCTGGTCAGCTGCAGCACCACCACGTCGCCGTAGCGGTCGGCGATCACGCCCGGCAGGCCGTCGGATTCGCCGTGGATCAGGCGCACGCCCTCCTGCCCGCGCAAGGCCGGGATCGCCGCCCGCCGCGCGACCGAGGCCGCCACCGCGCGCTTGAAGAAGGCGTGGTCGATCGCGGCTTCCGCATCGAAGCTCCACACCCGCGCGCGGATCTGCGAATGCGGCGACCATGCCGCCCGTGCCAGCGCCTTGCCCTCGGCCGTCACCACCGTCACCGTGTCGCCCGGCCGCGCACGGCCCTCGAGGCGCTCGACCGAACCGGCGAAGATCCAGGGATGGCGGCGGAACAGCGAGCGTTCCTTGCCGGGATTGAGGATGAGTTGGGCCATGGGGGTTCCGGGCGATCGCGTGGTGAGTCAGGCCGCGGAGTGTAACGGCTGACGGTCGTCGGGCCCAAGGCCGCTGCCCGAGCATGGGGATGGAGAACGCTCGACCGGCAGGGCGGGCGCGACTGGCGACCCTGGCCCGCGAACCTCATGTCCCGAGCGCCCGCTTCAGCCTTGCCACCGCCCCCTCGACGGCGGCCTCGTCCAGGTTGCCGTAGCCGATCACCAGTCCGTTGCAGCTCACCGGCGGCCGGGCGTATGCGGACAGGGCGCGCACGCCCAGCCCCATCTGCGCGGCGCGCTGCGCCACCTCGCGGTCGGGCAGGTCTTCGGGCAGCCACATCACCAGATGGAGCCCGGCCTCGCCGCCGGACAGCACCAGCCCGGGCCCGAAGGCCTGCTGCAGCGCGGCGCGCAGCACCGCCTGGCGGACGCTGTAGCGCGCACGCATGCGCCGGATGTGGGTGGTGTAGTGCCCGCGCGCGATGAAGTCGGCGAGTGCGCGCTGCTCGATGCCCTGCCCGGCACGGGTCGCGAGCGCCGCGGCGTGGATGAAGTCGTCCGCGATCGTCCCAGGCAGGACCAGGTAGCCCAGGCGCAGACCCGGATAGAGCGTCTTGCTGAAGGTGCCTGCATAGACGACCGGCGCATCGGCCTGCAGGCCGAACAGCGCGGGCGGCGCCGGACCGGCGCGGCGGAATTCGCTGTCGTAGTCGTCCTCGACGATCCAGGCGCCGGCCCCGCGGGCGCGCTCGATCAGCGCGAGCCGGCGCGGCAGCGACATCACCCGCCCGGTGGGATACTGATGCGAGGGCGTGACCATGATCAGCCGCGGCCGGTGGCGCTGCCAGTCGTCGGCACAGGGGGCCAGCCCCTCGCCGTCGACCGCGACGTCGTGCATCTGCAGGCCGGCGAGCCCGAAGGCGACGCGGGCCGCGAGATAGCCCGGATTCTCGACCCACACCGTGTCACCGTGATCGGCGAGCAGGCGCGCGCACAGGTCGAGCCCCGCCTGCGTGCCACTGGTGATCAGGATCTGTGCGGGGTCCACGGGCAGGCCGCGCACGCTGGTCAGGTGGGCCGCCAGCGCCACGCGCAGGCCCGGATCGCCGCCGTGTAGCGCGTAGCCGAGCTGCCGCCAGCCGGCGTCGCGCCACGCCCGTTCGAGGCAGGCGCGCCAGGCGCGGAAGGGGAAGGTGCCGAAATCGGGCACGCCGGGCGAGAACGGCAAGGCTTCGGCATCGCGCGCGGGCTCGCGCTGCAGCGCCGCCGCCGCACGCACGGACAGCGTCTGCGGCGCATGCGGCACGGCGGCGGCCCGCGGCGAGGCGGTCGCTGCGGCGGGCAGTGCAGCCACCCGGGTGCCCTGGCGATCCGCGATGAGGCAGCCTTCGGCGACGAGCTGCTCGTAGGCGAACAGCACCGTGTTGCGCGCGATGCCGAGCGTCGCCGCGAGGCTGCGGCTGGCAGGCAGGCGCATGTCGGCCGGCAGACGGCCGGACAGGATGGCCTCGCGCAGACGGCGGTAGAGCAAGTGCTGACGCGGCACGGCCGCGGGCAAGGGTGGGGCGAGCAGCCAGTCGAGCTCCATCGTGGCTCCAGATACACATGTTTTCGTGGCACTACGCAAGGTACCACCCGGGACCTAGGATGGGGCGACCAAAACCCCTGGAGCCAGCGCGCCATGTCTCGATCCCCCGCCCCCTCCCCGCGCACCCGCGTCCGCCGCCTGCCCGAGCGCGCGCACTACGACGCCGACACCGTGGCCGCCATCGTCGACGCGGCGATGATCTGCACCGTCGCCTTCCAGATCGACGGCGTGGTGCACGCCATCCCGACCCTCCACTGGCGCGAGGGCGCGCACCTCTACATCCACGGTGCCAAGGCCTCGCGGATGCTGAAGGCGCTGACCGCGGGCGAGGCCTGCGTGACGATCGCGCTCGCCGACGGCCTGGTGCTGGCGCGCTCGGCGATGCACCACTCGATGAACTACCGCTCGGAGGTGATCTACGGCCGCTTCGAGGCGGTGACCGATCCGGCGCACAAGCTCGCCAGCCTGCGCGCCCTGATCGACGGCCTCTACCCCGGACGCTGGGAGACGCTGCGCCCGATCAGCGCCAAGGAACTCAACGCCACCGCGCTGCTGCGGATCGCGCTCGACGAGGCCTCGGCCAAGGTGCGCGACGCGGGCGTCAAGGACGACGAGGAGGATCTGGGCTGGCCGGTGTGGGCGGGCGTGATCCCGCTACGGACGGTCCTGGGTGAGCCGGTGACGGAAACGGACAGCGTCGGGCGCGAAACACCGCCGACGCGCTTCGGCTGAAGGAGGGCCCGCGCGCCCATGCGCAGCCGCCCTCGCCGTTTCCCCGGCGCCCCGGCGTCGCCCGCAGCGCGCGAGCCACCCCGAGCGCTTCGGGCCCCCACCCCGCGCCGTTCGGGCGCTTACGTTATTTCGATATCCCGCCCGCGCTGGCTATACTCCCCCGCACTTTCACCGAAGGGGAGACCTGACCCATGAAGCTCGAAACCATCGCCGTGCACGGCGGCTACTCGCCCGATCCGACCACCAAGGCCGTCGCGGTGCCGATCTACCAGACCACCTCCTACGCCTTCGACGACACCCAGCACGGCGCGGACCTCTTCGACCTCAAGGTGCAGGGCAACATCTACACCCGCATCATGAACCCGACCACCGCGGTGCTGGAGCAGCGCGTCGCCGAACTGGAAGGCGGCATCGGCGCGCTGGCCGTGGCCTCGGGCATGTCGGCGATCACCTACGCGATCCAGACCATCGCCGAAGCCGGCGACAACATCGTCTCGGCATCGACGCTGTACGGCGGCACCTACAACCTGTTCGCCCACACCCTGCCCCAGTTCGGCATCCAGGTGCGCTTCGCCGACTACCGCGACCCGGACAGCTTCGCCGCGCTGATCGACGAGCGCACCAAGGCGATCTTCTGCGAATCGGTGGGCAACCCGCTGGGCAACGTCACCGACATCGGACGACTCGCCGAGATCGCGCACAAGGCCGGCGTGCCGCTGATCGTCGACAACACCGTGCCCTCGCCCTACCTGTGCCGCCCCTTCGAGCACGGCGCCGACATCGTGGTGCATGCGCTGACCAAGTACCTCGGCGGCCACGGCAACTCGATCGGCGGGGTCATCGTCGACTCGGGCAAGTTCCCCTGGGCCGAGCACAAGGCGCGCTTCAAGCGCCTGAACGAGCCGGACGTGTCCTATCACGGCGTGGTCTATACCGAGGCGCTGGGTGCCGCCGCCTTCATCGGCCGTGCGCGCGTGGTGCCGCTGCGCAACACCGGCGCGGCGATCTCGCCCTTCAACAGCTTCCTGATCCTGCAAGGCATCGAGACCCTGGCGCTGCGGATGGACCGCATCTGCACCAACACGATCAAGGTCGCCGAGTACCTGAAGAAGCACGCCAAGGTCGAATGGGTGAACTACGCCGGCCTGCCCGACCACGCCGACCACGGCCTGGTGCAGAAGTACATGGGCGGCCGCGCCTCGGGCATCCTGTCGTTTGGCGTGAAGGGTGGGCTGGAGGCCGGCGGCCGCTTCCAGGACGCGCTGAAGCTCATCACCCGCCTGGTCAACATCGGCGACGCCAAGTCGCTCGCCTGCCACCCGGCCTCGACCACCCATCGCCAGCTGTCGCCGGCGGAACTGGCCAAAGCGGGCGTGTCGCCCGACATGGTGCGCCTGTCGATCGGCATCGAGCACATCGACGACATCATCGCCGACCTTGAGCAGGCGCTGGCCGCGGTCTGATACACCCCCCGTCGCCCGCGACGGCCGCAGTCGCTCTCGACGCCACCTCCGGGTGGCGTCTTTCCTTCACCCGCGCCGTCGACATGAAGCTGCGGCTGGTCAATGACCAGCCGGTGACGATTCCGCTGCGGACTGCGCCGCCCGCCTGATCATTCGCCCCGTGGCATCAGCGCGAACACGCCCCACCCCAGGTATTCGCGGGTGTG
Organism: Rhodocyclaceae bacterium; assembly: GCA_029982755.1. Lineage (GTDB taxonomy): Bacteria > Pseudomonadota > Gammaproteobacteria > Burkholderiales > Rhodocyclaceae > Thauera. The sequence continues at coordinate 4,951 of JARRBR010000082.1, read as the reverse complement.
AGCGGCGTAGCGCTCGGTTTCCGAACCGAGCCGGCCGCGAACCTCGTTCGCCAATTCGTCGTCGGGATTGGCTTCGAGCCACCGGCGCATGGTGAGCCATTTGGCTGCCTCGTATCTGTCCCAGCCGTCCTGATTGGCCAGCACCATCTCGACGACGTCGTAGCCAAGCAGCCCGAACGACGCGAGCAGCTTCGGCAGCGTTAGAAAGTCGGCGATCGAGCTGGCGAGACACCCCTTGGCAACCTCTTCCGTCGGCGGCAACTGCCGCCAGTAGGGCTCACCAATCAGGACGATCCCTCCCGGGCGCAGACTGCGCGCCAGAAGCTCGATCATGCCGGCCACGCCCCCGCCGATCCAGGTGGCACCGACGCAGGCTGCCACGTCGGCCTTCTCGTCGGCGACATGGCCCACAGCATCGCCATTGATGAAGCTGACCTGATCGGCGACACCGAGCTCTGCGGCACGGCGTTTCGCGTGTTCGGTGAATAGCGGGCTCATGTCGATGCCGGTGCCGACGATGCCGTGATCGCGCGCCCAGGTGCACAGCATCTCTCCCGAACCGCTGCCGAGATCGAGCACTCTGTCCCCGGGCTGCAGACGCAGGGCCGCGCCAAGCGTGGCGAGCTTTTCGGGTGTGATCGGGTTGTGGATGCGATGCGCGCTTTCGGTGATGCTGAATATCCGCGGGATGTCCATCGCGAAGCGTTTCCTTTAGGGGTGGGTTCGTTCAGCCCTGGGATGAACTCAGGAGACAGAGCCGCAGCCTGACCCATTCGACGCCTGCATTGCAATCGAACGTTCAACCCTCTAGATTCACCCAGCCTGTGTCACCCCTTCGAAGGCATCGGCAAACCCGCCCCCCTGAGGGAAAATCCCTGGAGTTTCCGGTCGCGGCGCATCGACGACAGCCACAGCCTCGTCCATTGCGTGGATGGCGGGGCGCTAACGATGATCGCCTGCCGATACCAGCACCAGCATTGCCATCACCCGGACAACGGGCAACAGACCACGACTTTCACGAGGACCCCCAATGCTCGCAGTCCTGCAGCGCGTCTCCGAAGCGCGCGTGATCGTCGACGGTGAAACCATCGGCGAGATCGGCCCCGGCCTGCTCGCGCTGGTGTGCGCCGAGCGCGGCGACACGCCGGCCGAGGCCGACAAGCTACTCGCCAAGACGCTGAAGCTGCGCATCTTTTCCGACGAGGCCGGCAAGATGAACCGCTCGGTGCAGGACGTCGAAGGCGGGCTGCTGATCGTCAGCCAGTTCACGCTGGCCGCCGACACCTCGGGCGGAAACCGGCCGAGCTTCACCAACGCCGCGCCGCCCGCGATCGGCGAGGCCTTGTACGAGCACTTCGTCGCCCGGGCGCGCGCCGCCCATCCGCGGGTGGAAACCGGCCGTTTCGCCGCCGACATGAAGGTGCAACTCATCAACGACGGCCCGGTCACAGTGCCGCTGCGGATCGCCCCGCCCGCCTGAACCCGGCATATGGCTGCAATGCAGCCGGTTCAGCATCCCCCTTCCCCATCAGACCCAAGGAGAACTCCGATGAAGCTCTATCTCAAGCCCGGCGCCTGCTCGCTGTCGCCGCACATCGCACTCGAGGAGTCCGGCCTCGACTACGAGACCGAGACCGTCGACCTGAAGACCAAGCGCACCGCCGCCGGCGAGGACTACACCCGGATCAACCCCAAGGGCTACGTGCCCGCCCTGCTGCTCGACAGCGGCGAGTTGCTGACCGAAGGCCCGGCCATCGTGCAGTACATCGCCGACCAGGCGCCGGCGAAGAAGCTCGCGCCCGCCAATGGCACGATCGAGCGCTACCGCCTGCAGTCCTGGCTCAACTTCATCGCCACCGAGCTGCACAAGTCGTGCAGCCCCTTCTTCAACCCGGCCGCGGGCGAGGACTGGAAGAAGGCCGCCGCCGCCAACCTCGAGCGCCGCCTCGGCCATGTGAACGGCGAGCTCGAAGGCCGCGTCTTCCTGCTCGGCGCGGACTTCAGCGTCGCCGACGCCTACCTGTTCACCGTGCTGGGCTGGATGAAGTTCGTCGGGATCGATCTGGCGCAGTGGCCCAATCTCGCCGCCTTCGTCGACCGCGTCGCCGCGCGTCCGGCGGTGCAGGCCGTGATGAAGGCCGAAAAGCTGGCCTGATCCACCACGCCGCAACACCCCGCCCGCGGCGAATTCCATCCGCCGCGGTGCGGCAGCCACGAAGGGTCAAGCGTGCGAGGCGAGGCATCCTGCTCGCTGCGCAGCGCCATTGTCCGGCTCCCCGGATCGTGCCGGGCGTGCCTACGTCGTTTCGCCGGTGCGGGGCGGCGCGGTGCCGAGCACCCGATCCCAGAAGCCGCTCAGCGTCCCGAAGGCGCGCCGCGCGTCCTGCGCATGATGGAAACCGTGGTGCGCACGACGCACGCCGAGCCAGCCTCCGCTGCGCCCGCGATGCAGGCGATCATGGACCAGCTCCTGGACGAGTTCGCCCGCCAGCAGACCCACGGACAGCGATGCCCCGAGCGCGACATTGCGCAGCAGCAGTGCCGGCGCGACCAGCAGCACCAGCGCCAGCGGCACACTGAAGGCGAGCGGGATGCGGATCGGTTCGTCCGGCAGGCGATGGTGGTGCTCGTGCCAGGCCCTGAACGGCTCCAGCCCATGCAGCACGAACCGGTGCAGCAGGTACTCGAGCAGGGTCCACAACACGAAGCCGCCGCCCATCAGCGCAAGCGCCAGCCACGCCGGCAGGCCGGTCTCCGCGAGCACACCGGCGCCCACCGCGATGCCCACACCGGCGACCATCAGCGAGGCCGGATAGCCCAGCGCCATGCGACCTGGAACGCCGTCAGCCACTTCCGTCTCCCGCCGGCGGGGCGTCTGTGCAGGCTTCGCCCTCGATCTGCCACGCATACATCAGGCTCGCCTCGGAAAAGCTCAGTCCGGTTTCCGCGTCCCGCCACCAGCCCATGCCGCGCGCGTCCGCGCCCTCGAAGCGCCAGCAGCGCAGCTCGCCGCTGCACAGGCGAATCGTGTAGCTGTGACCGGCACGCGCTTGCATTCCCTGCTCCCTCGGTGCGCCCCGCCCGGCGCGTTCGATGCGCCGTCGGGCCTCGTGTTCATGATAGCCGCTGCGATCGCCGGTGGCGTCCGCCCGCCTTTGAGTTGCCTGCCTCTGCGGGCCGCAAGGCAAGTTTCGCTGGCACCGCTTGACTATACAGTACCAGTTTAGTACTTTTAAGGCACATCGACAGCCGACAGGCAGACAGACATGCTGCGGATCAGCAAACTCACCGACTACGGCACCCTGATCCTCGCCCACATGGCGGGATCGCCGGAGCGCATGCACAGCGCCGCCGGCCTGGCCGAAGCACTCGGACTCGGGCTGCCGACGGTCAGCAAGGTGCTCAAGACCCTCGGCCGCCACACGCTGGTCACCAGCCAGCGCGGCGCGCACGGCGGCTACCTGCTCAGCCGCCCGCCGACGCAGATCAGCGTCGCCGACGTCATCGACGCGCTCGAGGACCAGCCCTTCGGCCTCACCGAATGCAGCGCCAGCGCCGGCGTGTGCGGCATGGAAGGCGAATGCCGCATCCGCGACAACTGGCTGCGCATCAACGGCGTGGTACGCCAGGCCCTGCAGGGCGTGAGCGTCGCCGACATGGTGCACCCGACAAGCGGCTCGCCCTTCGGGCCGCAGCGGCGCCCCAGCGGACCAGACCCCGGTGGCGAACCCGCCGCCCACCGCCTGCATGGCCCCGCAACCCTTGGCAGCCGCATGACTGCCGCCTGCATCCCCGCTCCGCGCGCGGACGACCAGGAGATCCGATGATGAACGCCCCGACGCTTACCCCCTCCCCCACCAGCCGCAGCGACGCCCTCGGCGCCTTTCTCGAACAGGACTACGTCGCCGGTTTCGAGACCACGCTCGAGACCGACACCGTGCCCAAGGGCCTGTCGGAAGACGTCATCCGCATGATCTCCGCGCGCAAGGGCGAGCCCGAGTGGCTGCTCGAATGGCGGCTCGAAGCCTACCGCCACTGGCTGACGATGACGCCGCCGACCTGGGCCGCGGTGAGCTTCCCGCCGGTCGACTTCCAGGACATCGTCTATTACTCCGCCCCGAAGTCGAAGAAGGACGGCCCCAAGAGCCTGGACGAGGTCGATCCCGAGCTGCTGCGCACCTTCGAGAAGCTCGGCGTGCCGCTGCACGAGCGCGCCCGCCTCGCCGGCGTGGCGGTTGATGCGGTGTTCGACTCGGTCAGCGTGGCCACCACCTTCAAGAAGGAACTCGGCGAACACGGCATCGTGTTCTGTTCGTTCTCCGAGGCCGTGAAGGAGCACCCGGAGCTGGTGCGAAAGTACCTCGGCACCGTGGTGCCGCCGGGCGACAACTTCTACGCCGCGCTCAACTCCGCGGTGTTCTCCGACGGCTCCTTCGTCTTCATCCCCAAGGGCGTGAAGTGCCCGATGGAGCTCTCCACCTACTTCCGCATCAACGCTCGCGACACCGGCCAGTTCGAGCGCACCCTGATCATCGCCGAGGAAGGCGCGTCCGTCAGCTACCTGGAAGGCTGTACCGCGCCGATGCGCGACGAGAACCAGCTCCACGCCGCGGTGGTGGAGCTGATCGCGCTCGACGACGCGAAGATCAAGTACTCCACCGTGCAGAACTGGTACCCGGGCGACAAGGACGGCAAGGGCGGCATCTACAACTTCGTCACCAAGCGCGGCGACTGCCGCGGCGCGCGCTCGCACATCTCCTGGACCCAGGTCGAGACCGGCTCGGCGATCACCTGGAAGTACCCGAGCGTGATCCTGCGCGGTGACGGCTCGGTGGGCGACTTTCACTCGGTGGCGCTGACCAACAACCTGCAGCAGGCCGACACCGGCACCAAGATGATCCACATGGGGCGCAACACCCGCAGCACCATCCTCAGCAAGGGCATCTCGGCC
>JARRBR010000081.1 GCA_029982755.1 Rhodocyclaceae bacterium | reverse complement strand
CGCTTGCTGTGATCAACTTCCGGGGGGACTTGCACCCGCTGGAGGGCGCCCATGCGGGGCGCACACTAAAAAAAAAAAAAAAAACCCGCGCCAGCCTCACGGCCGCGCGGGTTCTTGTCAGGCGAGGTCTGCGCTTACACGCGTTCCCACACCGTGGTGATGCCCTGGCCGCCGCCGATGCACATCGTGGCGACGCCGTAGCGGCCATTCACGCGGATCAGCTCGTGCAGCAGCTTGGTGATGATCACGCCGCCGGTCGCGCCCACCGGGTGGCCCAGGGAGATGGCGCCGCCGTTCGGGTTGACCTTGTTGGTGTCCAGCTCCAGGCCGCGGTTGACCGCGATCGACTGCGCCGCGAAGGCTTCGTTGGACTCGATCACGTCGATCTGGTCCAGCTTCAGGCCGGCACGCTGCAGCGCGAGCTTGGTGGCGGGGATCGGGCCTTCGCCCATAATCTCGTTCGGCACACCGGCGATCGCGTACGACACCAGGCGGGCGATCGGCTTCTGGCCGGCAGCGGCAGCCTTGGCGGCGTCGGCCAGCACCAGGAAGGCGGCGGCGTCGTTGATGCCCGAGGCGTTACCGGCGGTCACCGAGCCGTCCTTCTTGAACGCCGGCTTCATCTTGCCCAGCGCTTCCATGGTGGTCATGCGCGGATGCTCGTCGGTGTCGAACACCACGGTGCCCTTGCGGGTCTCGAAGCTGATCGGAACGATCTGGCCCTTGAAGCGGCCATCGGCGATCGCCGCGGCGGCGCGCTTCTGCGACTCCAGCGCGAAGGCGTCCTGCTCTTCACGCGAGATGCCCCACTTGGTGCACAGGTTCTCGGCGGTGATGCCCATGTGGCCGACGCCGAACGGGTCGGTCAGCACGGCGACCATGGCGTCGATCGCCTTGGTGTCGCCCATGCGGGCGCCGCTGCGCAGCGCGGGCAGCAGGTAGGCACCGCGCGACATCACTTCCACGCCACCACCGATGGCGTAGTCGGCGTCACCCAGCATGATGGCCTGGGCAGCGTTAACGATGGCCTGCTGCGCCGAACCGCACAGGCGGTTGACCGCGAACGCCACCGAATCGGTCGACATGCCGGCATTGACCGTCGCCACGCGCGCCACGTATGCATAGCGGGAGTCGGTCGGAATGCAGTTGCCGACGGCCGCGAACTGCACCGCCTTGGGATCGACGCCGGCGCGCGCGAAGGCTTCCTTCGCAACCACGGCGCCCAGCTCGGACGGCTCCATGTCCTTCAGCGAGCCACCGAAGCCGCCGACGGCGGAACGAACAGCACTCAGAACAACGACTTCACGATTTGCCATAACCCACTCCCTTATTGATATCGAAACGTGTTACCTACCCACCCAGCCCGCGGCCGCGAGCAGGACGAGCAGAAACAGACACACCAGCAGAGCCCGCCATAGCAGACTCACCGTGCCTTGCATGTGATCGACGCCCGCCTCGCTCCCCAGCCCCATTTCGGGCCGGTCGACGATGCCGCCGGATTCATGGACCGGCATTCCCAGCCGGACACCCAGCGCGCCCCCACCACTTGCAACCAGTATAGCCGACGACCTGTCGGGCCACAGCACTGCCTGCGACCGCCAGCAATAAACCGCATCCTCGAAATTGCCCACCACCGAGAACACCGTAGCGGTAATGCGCCCCGGCAGCCAGTCGATCGCCTCGAAGGCGCGCCGCGCCGGCACCCCGAACCCGCCGAACTCCGCATCCCGACGCTCACCCCAGGCCTCGAACAGCAGGCGCGCCACGCGATACATCACCGCCCCGCTCGGCCCCGGCAGAATCACGAACCAGAACACCACCCCGAACAGCTTTCGATGCGCCGCCACGAGCGCCATCTCGATCGACAGGCGGGCCACCTCGCTGGCGCTCGCCTCGTCGTAGCGCCCGCCGCGCCAGTCCGCCAGCAGGCTCTGCGCACGCGCGAGCTCCCCCAGACGCAGGGCGACGTGGATCTCGTTGAAGGAATGAAGGTCGTGGCGAAAGCCCATGCACAGGTACAGCACCACGACGTTGAACACGAAGGCGAAAACCGGCTGCAGTTCCCACAGCAACCAGTACGCCACCGCCGTGCCCAGCGTCGCCAGCACCACCAGCAGCAGCCAGGCGATCCGCCCGTGGCCGACCGTGCCGTCGTTCAGGCGCTGGGACAGGCCCTCCGCAACGGCCGCCACCGGCGCCAGGCGACGCAGCGCGCCCCCCAGAGGACGAAGCTGTTCGAGCAACAGGGCGAAAATCAGCGCGAAGAGGGTCATGCCGAATGAGTCGATGAGCGGTGAGAGCGCGGCCCGTTCAAGGCCGCAGGGTCAGCACCGACGATAACACAAGCCCCACTCACAGCCCCAATCACCCTTCCCGCCCGTCCGCGACCCCATTCAGCAAGCGATACAGCGACATGATGATCCCCGCTGTCGCCCCCCAGATGAAGTAGCCCTGGTACGGCATCGCATGGAAGCGCCGCAGCCGCCCCTCGTGCATGATGCTGTGCTCCTCGTGATTGGCCGGATCGAGGAAATGCGCCAACGGCACCTCGAAGGCCTCGGCCACCTCGAAGGCGTCGAGGGTGAGCGTGAAAGGCGGATGAACCAGGCCGACCACCGGGGTCACGCGGAAACCGGTGCCGGTGAAATACTCAGGCAACTCGCCGAGCAATTCCACATGGCGGCTATGTAACCCTATCTCCTCCTCAGTCTCCCTTAACGCGGTCGCCACCGGTGAGAGGTCCTGCGGTTCCACACGCCCACCGGGAAAACTGATCTGTCCGGGGTGGTGATGCAGGTGCTCTGTTCGCTTAGTTAACAATAGTGAAAGATGGCACTCGCGCTCCACAACAGGCACCAAGACAGCCGCAGGCATACGATCTCGACATTCAATCGATCTTCCATCGATATTTCCGCCCCATTGAGCCTGAGAGAAGGCCGCGCGAAAACCAGCGCCATCTAACGTTAGATTTGATTTTGGTATTGTCGCCCCCACACCTTTCTATTACTACCCGGAAAACTTAAACGCCAAAAAGCCATTTTATAAATAAAATCTAATCAAAAACCTATCACATCAGCATTCATACAACAATATGCACATGCATAAGAGCAAAATTTAGAGTCCGCAAAATAGCAACCAAAGAGACTCACGTTGCACTGTAGACCTCCTTCCAGTTCTTCATATATCTTTCTCTAGCATTTGGATCCGGATTCTGCTCACCCAGCCTCCAAAGATCTTGCGCGTCTTTATTGAGAAGATCAACGGCGTTATCGACGGCTATTTGATCGTACTGAAAGTCAGCTGTACCCCCGCCATCAACATCAAAGTTAAATTCCGCTGTTGCGTTCCCGAACGCCCAAGTATCATCAGTTTGGACGGGGTTCGCAAAAATAATTGTCCCACCGACAACACCGCCTTTACCGCCACCACCAATCTTAAATGTCTCCCCGGTAACAATTATGATTCCAGAAAACGACGGCGTACCGGAAAATTGAAGATCACCCTCAACAATCAAAACACCAGCCCCACTATCATTCGCACCTAAAAGAAGCGAGGGGTACGAGCAACCCTTTTTATCGCAAACCTGCGTCTTTTCCCAAACAGTAATTCTGGGGTTCGCGATCGTTCCAAGACAGGAATCCACATCACTCAACTTCACACATTCGATAGCCGCCCCAGGAACGGAACCCACCTTCGTTGGATCCGATATCAGATAGCTCTCCCTCGTTTCCTTTACCTGAGCAATGAATTGCTCAAGCTTCTCAGGGTCGCTAAGAATGCTGGCCACCTCACCATCATCGACAGGCGGCGTGCAAGTTATAGTGATCCCCGCATATTTAGGATCAGCAAGAAGAGCTGTCAGCTTGGCCTGATCATCGGCGTCACAATCCCTAAATTCAAAACCACCGAAATAATTATCGATCCTCCCCTTTGCGATAAGATCGTCCAATACCATTTTTAAAGCATCGTAATCATTGACCTGAACCGCGGACCCAACGATCTCACCACTACTATCCTTGGAGCCCGTTACCTTAAACGAATCCGACCGAGCGCCTGTAAAAGTCTCGACTTTTCCTAGCATCACAATTGGAGCAGCGTCAGCAGACCCTGAATTAAGCCAATATTCTGCATTAATAACTCTGACAACGCCGCTCTCGTTATCACGCCCAGTACTAGTTATCGACCTGCACTTCTTGTGCTTAGAGCTGCAGTCACCAACTACAACGTTCCATGACAGCTTATTGAGCAGCCCCTCTCCACCTTTATAAAAGAAATCCGAATCCATCTGAACCTTAGCTACTGAAAGCCCATGTTCAGCTGCCATAAATGCATTTGTCACTAGGCGTTGATTGCCTGCAATCCGCTCTTGAAGCGCGGTCTGGCTCATGCTGGACACGCCAATAACGCTTGCCACGACAAGGATTAACATCCCAGTCACTAATGCAACACCCTTTTGCCTCTTGAACATGTCAAGCCTCGCAAATTCAAAGTAGATTCAGAATCGCGTTTCGAGCGGCCGCCCTAAATTTTACAGGAATAACGGTTCCATCGACCCCAATAAAATCAACAGTGATTTCGTAGCCAATCCACTCCGTCGTGCCGGTCAAAATTCTTTCAACCTTGAAATCGGAAATACCACCCACCAGAACCTTTCCATCACATTCAAGTTCGTCATTAGCGCTCAACGAATAAACCTGACAACTTGAAAAACCTTTGTCTTTTAATTCTAGCTTATCACCATGCTCAACGCTCGTAACTACACCTTCGGCGGCTTGCCCACGTATATCGCGAATCAGAATATCGGTCGCGAATCTAATGGACTCATGTAGGCGCGCCACTTGTTCGGCCTGGCGAGAAGTCTGCATGACAGTCAAAAATATCGATGTCGCTCCACCGACAACTAATAGACCGATCAGCATGGCAACCATCAGCTCGATCAGGGTAAATCCACGACTTACAAGGGGCCGAAATGATTGATGAGCAATGGGACTATGCAACAGTTCATTAATCATGGCAGCGTGACCTCGTATTCAAAACGTTCAGTCGCATCCCCACCGAACCGCGACTCACTCCAAATCACAGAGATCGTAAAAGTCCCCGCGTCCTCTGCAATAGAACTGCTCGTTTCAACACCCGGCAACACGTTAGTCCAATTAGTTCGCCAGTCATCCTGAACAGCCTCGTCGGAAACTACTCCCTCCGCACGGGCCAGCCAAAGTCGCTCTTCAGCGTCGGTTGCAATCAGGCTCGCCAGAGTCGCCTGATATGCTGCATGTGTCCCTTGAAGCGCCTTGAACTGAAGCACTGCAAGGCCAAGCAAACCAACGGACAACACAACGAGCGCAATCATCACCTCAATCAGCGAGACGCCAACTTGTTTGCGCTTAGACATTAGAAGCCTCCTTATTAATCGCAGCCACTAGCGTCTGTCGCTCGCACAATGCAGCTTCTCCCGCTTGGCTCCACGATTAACGACCTGGCAATACTGGAATCTGATGAATGGGACAAGCTAAGAATGTGGTCGTCCAAATCTTTAACTCGACCCAGGTAATCAAAGGTTATGGTTGCGTCGCCACCTATTTCTATCGTGCCAACTTCATGATTAATCGATCGAATGGTCGTCGCCCCCTCAGCCACCTCCGCAGTCCAGCCGTTCTCGCCTATAGACAACGAGACATCAACATCCTTCATCCTCTTGATCGCTTCGCCCCGTGCGAGCTGAACTGCACCGAGCAGCTCATTGGAAACCGACGCGGCCTGGTTTTCACGAATCAGGTTAACAAAGGACGGTGCAGCGATCGCTGCGAGAATAGCCAAGACGGCAATGGTCACCATCAACTCAACGATCGTGAGCCCCCATTCCCGCTCTAGAGAAAATTCACTCGGGCATCTTCTCATTTTGTTAATCCCAACACGCATTACCGATCGAGCCAGCCGCAGTCCGCGCACCTGTTTGGTCATAGCTGAAACTCGAGCACTTTGAGCTGTCACGAGTTTGAGCCCCTGCAGGCGTCGCGACGATTGCGTAAGTCGATGAGGAAGGCGTCGTGATCGCGAGACTGTAGAAGCCCTCGCCTGACCCCACCGTTCCGGCAGCGGGACAACTGGCACCGGTATAACTACTTTCGCGGGTATAGCAGCGCTCGAATTGTTGTGCGATATTTAATATGGAGGTCTTGGCGTCCGTGCGACGGCTACGATCGACGTAGTCGTTGTATGCAGGCAAAGCGATTGCAGCCAAGATTCCAATGATCGCGACGACGATCATGAGCTCGATCAAGGTGAAACCACGAGCACGGCGGTTGGTTGTTGGGCGGCGCATCAAGAGAAAAGGCATCTCGGTCCTCTATCTTTCGTATTTTTCCGGGGTTGAAGCGTTGGCGCCCAATCAGCCCCCACGTTCCAGTCGATCCGCCCCGCGCTCCATGACACCGCTGCTCCAGCCGTAGCTGAGCTTGGGCTCGAAGTCCGGAAATTTGGTGTCGTGTTCCATCAACAGGCTGAAGACGGTCTTCGCGTGCTCAGGCGGAAAACCCTTTCGCGTGCCGTTACGTGTATCCAGGATGAGGCTGGCGATCTGATCCCGCCCGGCTTGGGTCCCCCAATGGGTCAGGATGGACGTCAGATGAGGGTAGGCCTCGAAAAGCGCCGAAACGGCGGTCTGTGGTGTGGGTGTCTGGCTACTCATGGCCAACCTCGCTTCATCCTGAGAAGAGTTCTTGTTCTATCACCAGCCGCATCTGCTGTCTGAGCTGGTGGGCAACGCTTGGCAGAGGCCACAACTGCACTCATCCATCTCCCGTATAGCAGAGGCCGAGCGGCTTGCCGCGTGAATATGTCACGTACGCGCGCAGGGCCTCATTTTGCTGGATCGAAGGACACATGGGTGATGAATCTAGCGCATGCTCACGTGCCGCCGCGCGCGGTAGAACCCCAGGATCCGCCGCACATACTCCTCGGTCTCGGCGAACGGGGGCACGCCGCCGTAACGGTCCACCATGCCCTCCCCGGCGTTATAGGCACTGGCCACGTGGGCTATGTCGCCATCGTATCGGGCGATGAGCCAGCGCAGGTAGGCCAGGCCGCCGCGGACGTTCTGTTCGGGATCGAAGGGGTCACGCACGCCGAAGCGTTCGGCGGTGTCGGGGATGAGCTGCATCAGCCCCATCGCGTTGCGCGGCGAGCGCGCGCCAGAGTCGAAGTTGGATTCGGCGCGGACGATGGCGAGCGCGAGCCGGGCGTCGACCTTGAAGCGCGGCGCGAGCCGCTGCACCAGGCGGGCGTGGGCACGATGGGTGCGCGGGAGGCCGGCGATGTAGTGCTCGACGACTTCGTGCGGGACGACGGCGGCGGCATCGGCCTGCGGCAGCGGCGCGGAGGCGAACAGGCAGGGCGGCAGGTGGTTATCGAAGGCCGCGGGCAGCGGCGTGCGGATCGAGGCCAGCAAACTTGCCGCGCGCGCGTGCCCGCGCTGGGCCGCCAGCGCCAGGAGTACATGCCCGGTGTCGCGTCCGCGGCGGGCACGCAGCGGGCCGAGGTGAAGGCGAGCGAGCTGGAACTGGGCTTCGAGGCTGCCATGCGCGGCAGCCGCGCAATAGAGCCGCGCGGCGACGAGATCGTTGCCGGCGCGGTGTGCGCGGCTGGCGCGTTCGATGAGGCTGACGAGCTCTGCCGGCTCGTCGGTCCAGTCCGGCACCTCGGCGCGCAGCACAGGCGCCATCGCGACCAGGACGACAAGCACAAGCCATCGGATCAGGAGAATGGGTCCCACGCTCCCTCCACCGCGCCGGGCGCCAGCAAAGGCCCCCTGCGTAGCAGAACGCGCGTCCGCAGCAACCGCCTGGTCCGTGCAGAGGGAAAGCCTTCGTTCGGTCTGCACCCTGTGCCCCCGGGAAGGTGAGTAGCTTTCACGGTACCGGAACGGCGGCCGAGCGTCGCCGCAATACTTAACGCTTGGCCGCTTTCAATCGCCGCGCATCGCTTCCGCAGCAGCGAGTGCTTTCCGGCCGGCGGAAGAGCGATCAGATTCCGCAATCGAGCATCTGGCGCACAGCCAACTCGAGCTCGGGAATCCGGGTGGTAATCACGTTCTTGACCACCAAGGGATCAATCGTGCCCAAGTAGTCATGCACGAGTATGTTGCGAAAGCCGCTGATCTCGCGCCACGGGATCTCACTGTGACGGTTCTTGAGGCTTTCCGGCAGACGCTGCGTCGCTTCCGAGAGGGTCTGGAGATTTCTGAGGGCAGCGTCGTACAGGATCTCGTCCGCACTCAGATCACCTCGCGCCTCGATAAGACGTATCTTGGCGATCGCGTCGAGTATATGAAGCGCGTAGGGCTCCCAGACCTTACTCACAACTCGACGGCCTCTTGCAGTACGTAAGGACGGATGTGCTTGTTGAGTTCGTGCTCGGGGATCAGGTCCACTTTGCGGCCGACGAACTCGGCCAGGCGCTCAGAGAGGGGAATTCGCTGCAGGAAGAGGTCGTATCCGACCGGGAAATCAACGAGAAAGTCCACGTCACTGTCCGGCCCCTCTTCCCTGCGCGCTACCGATCCAAAGACCCGCAGGCGCCGCGCACCATACTGCCGCGCAAGCGCCGCGAGTTCTTCACGATGGGCGTGGATGGTATCGATCAACATGGCGCAACCCTCCTGCGCGAATTCTAGTACTCGACAGTCGAGACGCAGATACGCGGGGAAGGTTCGCCGATCACACCTTAGTCCCTGAAATTCCCGTACTGCAGCGGAAAGTCGGTGATCTGCTTCTTGACCAGCGCGATGGCCTCCTGCAGCACGTCGCGCTTGGCGCCGGAGACGCGCACGGCGTCGCCCTGGATGGCGGCCTGGACCTTCATCTTGCTGTCCTTCAGCAGCTTGACGATCTTCTTGGCGAGGTCCTGATCGACGCCGACGCGCACCTTCACCTCCTGCTTGACCTTGTTGCCCGAGATCTTCTGCACGTCGCCATAGTCCAGGCAGCGGACGTCGACGTTCTTCTTGGTCATCTCGGGCAGCAGGATGGTCTTGATCTGGTCGAGCTGGAAGTCGCTGTCGCCGTAGAGGGTGAGCAGCTTCTCCGCGTGTTCGATCTTGGCGCTGGTGCCCTTGAAGTCGTGGCGGCCTTCGACCTTGCGGTTGGCCTGGTCGACGGCGTTGCGCAGCGAGGGCTGGTCGACCTCGGACATGATGTCGAAAGACGGCATCGCTCCCCTCCTCCGCTCAGCCGAAGTGGCAGACGTAGTGGTAGGGCTCGCCGACGACTTCGATATCGAAGCTGGAATTGCCCGGCACGGCGAAGGATTCGCCGGCGCCGTAGGTCTTCCACTCGGACTCGCCCTTCATGCGCACACGGCAGCTGCCGGCCACGCCTTCCATGATCTCGGGCGCGCCGGTGTTGAAGGTGAGCGCGGCGGGCAGGATGACGCCGACCGACTTCTTCGTGCCGTCGGCGAACTGGACGCCGTGACTGACGCACTTGCCGTCGAAATAGACGTTGGCCTGGGTGGTGACGGCGACGCCGTCGAGCTTGGCGGTGATGGCCATGAGATGAGGATTCCTTATTCGATGCCGAGCAACTTCTGGATGATGCCCTTGGCGACAAAGCCGACGAAGCCGACGCCCAGTCCGATGAACAGCCACATCATGCCGTAGCGCCCGGCCTTGGATTCCTTGCCGAGGTTCCAGATGATGAAGACCATGAACAGGATCAGGCCGGTGAGGCCGACCTGCAGGGCGACCTCCTCGAACTCGACGAAGGTGAGTCCGAGGATGAATTCTTCGTTGTCCATTCGTTTGGGTGTGCCTGGTGAGCCGCGAAACGCTGCAGGCGCGGACGGCGCCGCCACGGGCCGCGACGCCCGCGCCTGCAGGAACCAGCCTTAGCCGCGCTTGGCCTTGGCGTTCGCCGCGATGCGCATGCGCAGCGCGTTGAGGCGGATGAAGCCGTGCGCGTCCTTCTGGTTGTAGGCGCCCTGGTCGTCCTCGAAGGTGGCGATCGTCGGGTCGAACAGCGAGTCGGTCTTCGAGTCGCGGCCGGTGACGATGACGTTGCCCTTGTAGAGCTTGAGGCGCACCCAGCCATTGACGGTCTGCTGGGTGTGGTCGATCAGCGCCTGGATGGCCTGGCGCTCGGGGCTCCACCAGTAGCCGTTGTAGATCATGCTGGCGTAGCGCGGCATGAGGTCGTCCTTGAGGTGGGCGACTTCGCGGTCGAGCGTGATCGATTCGATGGCGCGGTGGGCGCGCAGCAGGATGGTGCCGCCCGGGGTCTCGTAGCAGCCGCGGCTCTTCATGCCGACGTAGCGGTTCTCGACCAAGTCGAGGCGGCCGATGCCGTGCTTGCCGCCGAGCTCGTTCAGCTTGGCGAGCAGCTCGTGCGGCTTCATGCGGGTGCCGTTGATGGCGACCAGGTCACCCTGCTCGAACTCGAGGTCGACGTATTCGGCGGCATCCGGCGCGGCTTCGGGCGACACGGTCCAGCGCCACATCGACTCCTCGGCCTCGGCGGCGGGGTTCTCGAGGTGACGGCCCTCGAAGGAGATGTGCAGCAGGTTGGCGTCCATCGAGTAAGGCGAGCCGCCCTGCTTGTGCTTCATCTCGATGGGGATGCCGTGCTTTTCCGCGTAGGCGAGCAGCTTCTCGCGCGACAGCAGGTCCCACTCGCGCCACGGGGCGATGACCTTCACGCCCGGCATCAGCGCGTAGTAGCCGAGCTCGAAGCGGACCTGGTCATTGCCCTTGCCGGTGGCGCCGTGCGAGACGGCGTCGGCGCCGGTGGCGCGCGCGATCTCGATCTGGCGCTTGGCGATCAGCGGACGGGCGATCGAGGTGCCGAGCAGGTACTCACCCTCGTAGATGGTGTTGGCGCGGAACATCGGGAAGACGAAGTCGCGCACGAACTCCTCGCGTAGGTCGTCGATGAAGATGTTCTCGGGCTTGATGCCGAACTTCAGCGCCTTGGTGCGCGCGGGCTCGAGCTCCTCGCCCTGGCCGAGGTCGGCGGTGAAGGTGACCACTTCGCACTGGTAGGTGTCCTGCAGCCACTTCAGGATGACCGAAGTGTCCAGCCCGCCCGAGTAGGCGAGCACTACTTTGTTGACGTCGCTCATGCTGTTTTCCTGTTTCCTGCTGTGTTGCCGGCGCGCACGCCCGTGCGTGCCGTGATTGTCGAGTGTAAGTCCTGGTGGGGATCAGTTCTCGATGCGGCCGAGCACCAGGTATTCCATCAGCGCCTTCTGCGCGTGCAGGCGGTTCTCGGCTTCGTCCCACACCACCGACTGCGGACCGTCGATGACTTCTGCCGTCACTTCCTCGCCGCGGTGCGCCGGCAGGCAGTGCATGAAGACGGCGTCCTTGTGCGCGACCGACATCATCTCGGCATCCACGCACCAGTCGGCGAAGGCCTTCATGCGCTCCTCGTTCTCGGCTTCGAAGCCCATCGAGGTCCACACGTCGGTGGTCACCAGGTCGGCGCCGCGGCAGGCGTCCATCGGGTCGGCGAACTGCTCGAAGTTGGCGGTGCCGTAGAGGCCGGCGCGCTCGGGCTCGACCTCGTAGCCGGGCGGGGTCGACACGTGGACGTTGAAGTCCAGCACCTCGGCCGCCTGCAGCCAGGTGTTGCACATGTTGTTGCTGTCGCCGATCCAGGCCACGGTCTTGCCCTGGATCGAGCCGCGGTGCTCAATGAAGGTGAAGATGTCGGCGAGGATCTGGCAGGGGTGGTATTCGTTGGTCAGGCCGTTGATGACCGGCACGCGCGAGTTGGCGGCGAAGCGCTCGACGATGTCCTGCTCGAAGGTGCGGATCATCACGATGTCGCTCATGCGCGAGATGACCTGACCGGCGTCCTCCACCGGCTCGCCGCGGCCGAGCTGCGAGTCGCGGGTGTTGAGGTAGATCGCCGAGCCGCCGAGCTGCTGCATGCCGGCCTCGAAGGACAGCCGCGTGCGCGTGCTGGCCTTCTCGAAGATCATCACCAGGGTGCGGTCGAACAGCGGATGGTAGGGCTCGTAGCGCTTGAACTTGTCCTTGATCCACTTGGCGCGCGCGAACAGGTAGTCGTATTCCTCGCGCGAGAAATCCTTGAACTGCAGGTAGTGCTTGAGTGAAGTCATGGGCGGTCCTCAGCCGTTCGCGAGGAAGTCGCGGATCATCGGCGCCAGCATCGACACCAGGGTCTGCGCGTCCGCGGAGGTGAAGGTCAGCGCCGGCAGCAGGCGCACCACGCGCTCGGAGGTGACGCTGAGCAGCAGGCCCTGCTCGGCCGCGCGGCTCATCAGCACGCCGCAGGGGCGATCGAGCTCGATGCCGATCATCAGGCCGCGGCCGCGGATGTCGACGATGCCCTGCACGCCCTCGAGCGCTTCGGCCATGCCCTTGCGGATGGCCTCGCCGACGGCGACGGCATTGTCCATCAGCTTGTCATCGACGATGGCGTCGAAGGTCGCCAGGCCGGCGGCGCAGGCGAGCGGATTGCCGCCGAAGGTGGAGCCGTGGTTGCCCGGCCCGAACAGGCCCTTGGCCTTGCCCGCGGTGACGCAGGCGCCGATCGGCACGCCGGAGGCCAGACCCTTGGCCAGCGTCATGACGTCGGGCTGGGTGCCGGCGTGCTGCCAGCCGAACCACTTGCCGGTGCGACCCATGCCGCACTGGACCTCGTCGCAGATCATCAGCCAGCCCTTCTCGTCGCACAGGGCGCGCAGCTCGCGCTGGAAGGCCTCGTCGGCGACGTTGACCCCGCCCTCGCCCTGGATCATCTCGAGCATCACGGCCACGACCGTGTGGTTGTGCTCGCCCACCTTGCGGATAGCCTCGATGTCCTTGTACGGCACGCGGATGAAGCCCTGCACCAGCGGCTCGAAACCGGCCTGCGCCTTGCGGTTGCCGGTGGCCGACAGCGTCGCCATGGTGCGGCCGTGGAAGGCGCTCTCCATGACGATGATGTGCGGCACGTCGATGCCCTTGTTGTGGCCGAACATGCGCGCGAGCTTGATCGCGGCCTCGTTGGCCTCGCAGCCGGAGTTGCAGAAGAACACCTCGTCCATGCCGGAGGTCGCGGCGATGCGATCGGCGAGCTGCTCCTGCAGCGGGATGCGGTACAGGTTGGAGGTGTGCAGCACGCGCGCGGCCTGGTCGGCGATGGCCTTGACCAGGCGCGGATGGTTGTGCCCGAGGGTATTGACGGCGATGCCGGAGAGGGCATCGAGATAACGCTTGCCAGTCTCGTCGTACAGCCACACGCCCTCGCCGTGCGTGAAGGCCACCGGCAGGCGCGCGTAGGTGTTCATGACATGGGACATGGGGTACCTCGATCTGAACTAAGCCAGTAAACGCACACGGCGGCAGGTGCCGCCGTGCAGGAAGAGTGCTGAATGTTAAGCCAAAACCCGGCGCCCTGTACATAAGCCCGCCGCGGCCAGCGCGCGGGCATGCCGGGGGTTTTCTGCTAGAATGCGCCCCGTTTTGAGTCCGGCGACCAAGAACCGGAACAAGGACATCCCCGAAGCCGCCAAGGCATCACACATGAACCAGAAGATCGAGAACTTCATCATTGTCGGGGTCACGAGGGAGGGGAGGAAATTCCGTCCCAGCGACTGGGCCGACCGCCTGTGCGGCGTCATGTCCGCCTTCGGCGCCGACCACCGGATGACGTATTCGCCGTATGTGCGCCCGGGCTGCACGCTCAAGGGCGACAAGACCGTCCTGGTCGACGCCCGCCTCTACGACGTCGAACCGCTGGCCTACAAGTTCATGGTGAACTTCGCCAACGACAACGACCTGCAGATCGAGTGGATGGGCGACTCGCCGCTTTGAAAGCACGCTGAAGACGTCGCCCCGCGGGAGCGAGCCCGCCGCGACGCCTCATCCGGACAACAAAAAAGCGACCCGCAGGTCGCTTTTTTTGCTCCGGCGCACGAGGCGCCAGCATCGCGCAGCAAGAATCAGGCAGCCATCGACTTGACGGCGGCCGACAGGCGGCTCTTGTGACGAGCGGCCTTGTTCTTGTGGATGATGTTCTTGTCGGCGATGCTGTCGATGGTGCTCATCGAGGTGCGAAAGACCGACTGAGCCGCCGCCTTGTCGCCACCCACGATGGCCTTGCGCACGGCCTTGATCGCGGTACGCAGGCGGGAACGAAG
>JARRBR010000080.1 GCA_029982755.1 Rhodocyclaceae bacterium | reverse complement strand
GCGGGCGCTCGCGCACCTGCGGCGGCTTCGGCCACCGCCGGCGAACTCGCCATCGTCCGCGAGCCGTGGCCGGCGGAAGGCGCCAGCCTGCTGCAGCCGCCGCCCGCCGCGCAGGCACGGCTGAACGCCGCGCCCGCGGTTGTGGCGCCGACGGCGCCGCCGCTGCCCTTCACCTTCATCGGCAGCATCGAGCGCGGCGGCCGCCGCACGGTGATGCTGATGGAGGGCGAGCAGCTCCATCTGGTGGGCGCGCGCGAGCGCATCGGCGACCGCTACCGTGTCGAGCGCGTGACGCCGACGCAGATCGAATTCACCTACCTGCCGATGCAGCAACGGCAGGTGCTCGAGACCGGGCAGGACTGACAAGATGAAGAAATCCGCAAGCAAGAACCTGCAGGCGCGTCGCGCGCTCGGCGTGGCCGCGCTGGCGGCCGGCCTGCTCGCCGGCTGTGCCACGCCGCTGCCGGAGATGCCGTACGATCCGCCCGTCGGCGAGGCCGACCCGGTCGCCGAGCTGCGCCGCCTGGGCCAGGCCGTCGTCGCCGAGCCGCGCAACGCCGACCTGCGCGCGCGCTACCTCGCCCGCCGCGATGCGCTCGCGCAGGGCTGGCTCAACGAGGCCGA
This sequence comes from Rhodocyclaceae bacterium, assembly GCA_029982755.1. GTDB lineage: Bacteria > Pseudomonadota > Gammaproteobacteria > Burkholderiales > Rhodocyclaceae > Thauera. Next base: position 13,762 of record JARRBR010000080.1, on the reverse strand, counting down.
ACGTGCGCGCGCCTTTGCCCAGTTCGAGCAGGCCGAGCGCCTGTACCGCGAGGTGCTGAGCATCGACCCCGCCAATGCACGTGCGCGCGCCGGCCTCGAAACCCTGGTCGACGAGCGTCGCCGCCTGCAGCGGCTGGAGGAGGCCGAGGCCGCCTACGCCCGTGGCGACAGCGCCAACGCCGAGCGCCTGGCGCGTTCCGTGCTCGCCGAGGCGCCGGCGAATCAGCGCGCCCGCCGCCTGCTGCGCGAGCTCGACGAGCGCCGCCTGCTGCAGCCGCCGGTGGCGTCGCTCGCCGGGCCGCTGGCCAAGAAGGTCAACCTGCAGTTCCGCGATGCGCCGCTGCGCGTGGTGTTCGAGGCCCTGTCGCGCGCCGCCGGGCTCAACTTCGTGTTCGACAGCGAGGTGCGCGACGATGCCCTGGTCAGCATCTTCGTGCGCGACACCTCGGTCGACGAGGTCATCAAGCTGCTCACCGCCACCCAGCAGATCGACCGCAAGCTGCTCAACGCCAACTCGGTGCTGATCTACCCGGCCACGCCGGCCAAGCAGCGCGAATACCAGGAGCTGGTGTCGCGCAGCTTCTACCTCGCCAACGCCGACGTGAAGCAGGCGCTCAACCTGATCAAGCAGGTGGTGAAGTCGCGCGACGTGTTCATCGACGAGAAGCTCAACCTGCTGGTCATCAAGGACACCCCCGAGGCGATGCGCCTGGCCGAGCGCCTGATCGCCTCGCTCGACGTCGCCGAGCCGGAGGTGATGCTGGAGGTCGAGGTGCTGGAGATCAGCCGCAACAAGCTGCGCGACCTCGGCCTCATCCTGCCCGACCAGATCGGCTGGGGCGCGCTCGACGGCGCCAATGTCGGGGAGCCCATCGAGGGCGCGGTGAATCTGAACAACACCGGTGGGCTGGTGCCCTACGTCGGCCTGCCGGCGGCGACCCTGCGCCTGTTGGCCACGCGCGGCGAGGGCACGGTCCTGGCCAGCCCGCGCATCCGCGTCAAGAACCGTACCGAGGCCAAGATCCACATCGGCGACAAGGTGCCGGTGTTCACCTCGACGGCCAACAGCAGCGACTTCGTCGCGACTTCGGTCACGTATCTCGACGTCGGCCTCAAGCTCGACGTGCAGCCGAGCGTGACGCTGGACGACGAGGTCTCGATCAAGATCGCGCTCGAGGTCAGCAACATCATCAACAAGGAGATCGGCCCCGCCGATTCGCAGGCCTACCGCATCGGCACGCGCAGCGCGGCGACCACGCTGCGCCTCAAGCATGGCGAGACGCAGGTGCTGGCCGGTCTGATCAATGACGAGGACCGGTCCTCGAGCCGGAGCCTCCCCGGGCTGGGCGACCTGCCGGTGCTCGGGCGGTTGTTCACCCGCAGCGAGGACAGTGCCAACAGCACCGAGATCGTGCTGTTGATCACCCCGCGCATCGTGCGCAACATCGTCGCCCCCGCCTTCACCCGCGACGACCTCTCCGCCGGCACCGAGGCGCTGGTGGGCGCGCCGCCGCTGCGCATCGGACCGATGGCGCCGGACAGCCTGCTGGTCAGCGGCACCGGCCAGCCCGCCGCTGCGGCGGCCGCGGCGAGCACTGCCGCCACGCCGCTGCTGCCCTCGGGCGAGGCCGAGATCGATCCGGGCAGCGTCGTCGTCGATCTGGCCGCGCCCGAGAGCGCGGCGCCCGGCGGCATGCTGACCCTGTCGCTCAAGCTCGATGGCACGGGCGGGCACAACGGCGTGCTGGTCGAATTCGACTACGACGTCGAGCGCCTCGAGCCGGTGGGCTTCGCGCCGTCCGACAGCGGGCGCGCCAGCACCGCGCTGCCCGCGGGCAACCTGCCGAGTTCGGTGCCGATCGCGTTCAAGGTCAAGGACGGCGCCACCGGCACCGCCAACGTGCGCATCAACGGCCTGATCTTCGATCTCGGCGGGCGCCAGGTGCCGATCCCGGCCTCGGGCGCGGCGGCGGTGCAGCTCCTCGCCCAGTGAGGGGGCGACGATGAGCACGCACGCGCGCGGCTTCACGCTGATCGAGCTGGTGGTCACCCTGGCCATCATCGGCGTGCTCGCGGCGGGCGTGCTGCCGCTCGCCGAGCTGGCCGCGCAGCGCAGCAAGGAATCCGAGCTGCGCAGCGCACTGCGCCAGGTCCGCAATGCGCTCGACGCCTACAAGGCGGCCTACGATGCGGGTCGCATCGAGCAGAAGGCCGAGGCCTCGGGCTACCCGCCCAACCTGCGCGTGCTGGTCGAGGGCGTGCCCGACGTCAAGGACGAGGAAGGGCGCCGCATCTATTTCCTGCGCCGGCTGCCGCGCGACCCGATGCACACCGACCCCAGCGTCGACGCCGAGCGCACCTGGGGCCGGCGCAGCTACGCCAGCCCGCCCGAGGCGCCGCGCGAGGGCCAGGACGTGTACGACGTGTACTCGCTGTCCGAGCGCACCGGGCTCAACGGCGTGCCCTACAAGGAATGGTGAGGCCATGACCCGCTCCGTCCCGCAGGCCCTGCGCCGCGGCTTCACGCTGATCGAACTGCTGGTGGTGATGGCGATCATCGCCACCCTGCTCAGCATCGCCGCGCCGCGCTACTTCGGCCAGGTCGACGTCGCGCGCGAGAAGGCCCTTGCGCAGTCGCTGGAGGTGATGCGCGACGCGATCGACAAGTTCCGCGCCGACACCGGCAAGTACCCCGCGACGCTGAACGAGCTGGTCGAGAAGCGCTACCTGCGCAAGCTGCCGGTGGATCCGATCACCGAATCGGCCGAGACCTGGGAGCTCGTGCCGCCGCCCGACCCCAACGAGAGCGGGGTGTGGGACGTGCGCAGCGGCGCGCGCGGCAGCGGCCGCGACGGGCGGCCCTTTGCCGAGTGGTAGCGCCATGGCGGGGCGGTCCGGCCAGCGCGGCTACACCTATCTGCTGGTGCTGTTCCTCGTCGCCGGCCTGGGCCTGTTCGCGGCGCGTACCGGTGTGGTGTGGCAGCAGGTCGCGCAGCGCGAGCGCGAGGCCGAACTGATCGCGATCGGGGTCGAGATGGCGCGCGCGCTCGCCAGCTATGCGCGCGAAACCCCGGTCGGCACGCCCTCGCGCCCAACCGAGCTCGCCCAGCTGGTCGAGGACAAGCGCTGGCCCACGCCGCGCCGCCACCTGCGCAAGGTCTACCGCGACCCGATGACCGGCAAGCCCGAGTGGGGCATCGAGCGCGACGGCAACGCGATCCTGGGCGTGCACAGCCTGTCGACGCAGGCACCGATCCGGCGCGACGGCTTCCCGCCCGAGCTGGGCGAGGTGGCGGCGAGTGCGGCGAGCTATGCTGAATGGATTTTCAGGCCGATGGAGGAGTGAGGGGTGTGCCAGCTCGCTGGCGCGATGCGCATTGCCAACCCGACGGAAGGTGTCGGTTTTTTTTACATTGCAGACTGAAGATTAAAGGAAAGCACAATTTAATCAGCTGCTTAGAGTCTTGGTACGCTTGATGCTGAGCTTCCCGAAACGAAGCGTAACAATTTGTCCGGCGCTTCGTTCTCGTCAGATCGACCTCGGGAGGTTTGCATCATGAACAAGACGGAACTCAATGTGCGCATGTCGCTCGCAGCGACGGCGTTCGCGGTGTTGATCGGTGGTAGTGCAGGGTTTGCTCATGCGCAGGGCCCTGTCTGGCTCAGCGGACCTTCGGTCGCAACGCTGGGCGCGAAGGCGAGCTTTTCGGCCGGCAACCTGCCACCCGGGGCGGTGTTGCGGATCCTCGTTCAGGAGGGTGCCGCCGCCGCGCATCAAGCCGACGTGCTGGTCGCTCCGGACGGCACCCTTTCCTACGAAGTCAATCCGAGCATCGAGGGTGAGCACAGCGTGACCTTGCTCGACGGGAGCGGGCAGGCGCTCGCTACCGCGCGGCTCAACGTCATGCGCTGAGGGCTGGATCATGAAGCCCGCTCAGACTGTGTTGGCCCTGGGCCTGACCATGCTCGCTCACAGCGTTGCCGTGCATGCGCTGCCCGCGACCGCTGCCGATGCCGAGGTGGCCTTCGTTTCGATCCGTAACGGCAACGCGCACATCTTCCTCAGCGATGGAAAGGGCAATGACCGCGCCCTGACGGTCGGCGAGTCCGTCAACCTGCAGCCGAGCTGGTCCCCCGACGGGACGCAGATCGCGTTCACCTCGAATCGTGAAGGACTCAGCAAGGTGTTCGTGATGGACGCGCAGGGGGGCGAGGCCCGCCGGCTGACGGCCGATGACGCGATCGAGACCACGCCGTCATGGTCGCCCGATGGTAGCGCCATCGCCTTCTACTCGCGAGGTGCGGCGTCCGACCAGGTTGAGTTGCGTGTCGTCGAACTCGCAAGCGGCAAGCACATCTCGATCGTCGGCAACGGGCTGGAGAAGGGGCCGGACGTGCCCGCCTGGTCGGCCGATGGCAGGCGGATTGCCTTCCCCGGCATCGGAGCCAGCGGCAAGAGCGAGATCTGGGTGGCCGAGCGTGATGGCTCGAACCTGCGCGAAGTCAGTGCGAACGCCTCGAAGCGGACCAAGGGGCAGCCCTCGCTGTCGCCCGATGGCAGCCAGGTGGCCTACGTCGCCGACATGCGCGGTGCGATCGCCATCTTCGTCACCGATCTGGCGACCGGCGAGAGCCGCAACCTTACCGCGGGCGTCGAGGCCTCGCACGAGAACCCGCGCTGGTCGCCGGACGGCAAGCAACTGCTGTTCTCGAGTTCGCGCGACGACGAGGGCAGGACGCGCATGGACATCTTTGTGATGAACGCCGACGGGTCCGAGGTTCGCAATCTCACCCGCCATCCGCATGAGGATTTCAACGCGCAGTGGTCCGGCGACGGGCGGCGCGTGGTGTTCAACAGTCTGCGCACCGGGACCTCGCAGATCTTCGCCCTCGATCTGATGTCGGGAGCGACGCTACGCATGTCCGAGAACACCTCGCACGACCTCGAGTTCGCGACCCGACCCGTCGCGCGCTGAGCATCAAGCGAGCAGGACTCACGCTTTTCCAAACGAAATTGCATCCGATCCTGAAGGAGCAGATGGAAATGAAAACGACACATTCGATGCACCCCGCGCCCAAGGGCCGGACGCTGCGCCTGCTGACCGTGGCCCTGATGGGCGCCCTCGCCGGACAGGCCATGGCGGCGGACAAGATCTACACCGTCAACGCCGACTTTGCGCTCGGTAGCCTCGATGGCGTGAATTACACGGTAGTCGCCAATCAGCTGCAGCTCAACGCTGAGGGCACGACTTTCCCGGTGGCGTGGATCGCCAACGCAGGCGAGGACACGGTGTCGAAATTCGATACCAATCTCAACAAGGAGATCGCGCGCTACCGCACCTGGTTCGGACCAGCCGGGCAGCCTGGTTACTTCAACCACCTTAATAACGCGTACAGCGGTCCAGCTCCGTCACGTACTGCGGTGGATATTCACGGGAATGCCTACGTGCTGAACCGCCATTTCTCCCAAGGAACGCAGAACGGCGGCACGATCGTCAAGATCCTCGCCGAGGGCTTCATTGACCGTAACGGAAACGGGGTGATGGACACCTCGGTTGACCTGAACAACGACGGCATTATCGCGGGCGCTGAGATCCTGCCGATGGGCGACACCAACGGCAACGGCATCATCGACGACAGTGAGATCCAGGACGAACGGATTGCCTGGGTCAAGCGGGTGCCTGACGGGGTCGGCGCGCCTTTGGTCGCCACCGGGGCACTCGGGCGTGCAATGTGCATCGGCACCGACGGCAACCTGTGGGTGGGCCTATTTAACAACCGGACCTATTACAAGGTGCGCTCGTCCGACGGAGCAACCATCGCAGGCCCGGTCAGCACCGCGCCTACAGCGGGGCAACCGAGCGCCGGGTCATGGACGCCTTACGGCTGCCTGATCGATGCAAACGGCACCCTATGGAGCGCGTCCCTCACTGGCATCCTGGGCAAGATCACCAACACGCAGAGTGATTCTGGCCCTTGGACCGTTGCCTCGTTTGGCGGGTCTTTCAACTACGGTATCGCCCTCGGTAACGGTAAGGTTTATCTGGGTTCGAGTAACCAGCAGTTCGATCCCTTGACCAACACCTTTACGGCGATTCCCAACATGACCGTGGGTACGTCGGGCATCGTGGTGGATGGCGGCGGCAACATCATTGGGGGGCAGACGACGGTACGTAAGGTGACACCGGCTGGTGCTCTCGCGTGGCAGGCACCACTGCAAGCGGGTGGCAGTTCGTCGGTTGGTATCCAGGTCGATGCCAACAACGACGTGCTTCAGATCGGTTTCACGAGCGCGGGACGCATCCAGAAGTACCGCGGCACCGACGGTGCGCCGCTCGGCACCTTCCCGGTCGGTAACATGCCCTACACCTACAGCGATGCGACCGGTCTCGCTGCGCGGACGGTGACCAGCCCGACCGGCACGTGGACGGTGATTCTCGACGGCGGTGCTGCGGGTACGGACTGGAGTAAGGTGTTGTGGAATGACCTGACGCCTACCGGCACAGCGGTGGTGGTGTCGGCGCGCGCGGCGGACACCGAGGCAGGGCTGCCAGGCCAGGCCTACATGCCGGTGACGAACGGTAGCGATCCGATGGTCGCCGGGCGCTTCATCCAGATCCAGGCGCGCCTCAACGGCAACGCCGCGGGCGATTCCCCGATCCTGTACGACCTGACGGTGCAGGGACCCGCGCAAGGTACGTGCGACGTCGACCAGGACGGCGACATTGACAAGGCCGACCTGTCGCTGATCAGCCGCTCGCGCAACCAGACCGCGCAGCCGGGTGACCCGCGTGACGCCGACGGTGACGGCCGGATCACGCCGAACGACGTGAAGGTGTGCACCCCGCAATGCACGCGGCCGAATTGCGCGCTGCAGTGATTCCCGAACGAACGCCCCCGGCGTGGCCGGGGGCTTCGATCCTTGACTTAGGAGAGACATCATGAAGAAGCGAATCATTGCCGCCTGCATCGCGGCGTGTGCGATGGCAGGTAGTGCGCAGGCGGCGTTGCTGTCGGATCTGATTCTCGGCGGCAGCATTACCGCCGGCGACAAGCTGTTCGACAATTGGGAGGTGTTGCAGGCAAAGTCAGTCGATGGCCGAGAGTTCGATTACAGCAAGATCGACGTGACGCCGATCGCGGTGGAGGGTGAGGACTACGGTTTGAGCTTCGACATCTCTGACGGGTTATTGAGCGTCGACTTCACTGACGACCCTGATGGAATCTATGCGTTTGTGGATCTCATGTTTGGATTCAAGGTCACTTCCTTGAATCCAAACATGAAGATCAGCGGGGTGACACTGGAGCACGGTGGGGCTAGCCTGGGGTGGACGGGTGACGGCGAGGGCCCAGTGGATGCAGGTTCCTACATCAGGGAGGTTGTTAGTTCGGCGCAGGGTGCAGGCGATCTGGTGAACCTCATCAGCACCGAGTTCAGTTCATTGGAGGGATCCACCTCGGCGGTGGATTCCGCGTTTGCCGCTTTTTCGCCGATGCAATCCGTTTGGGTGACCAAGAACATTCTTGTGTGGGCGGGTGTCGAGGGTGAGTCCGCTGGGCTATCTGGCTTTGAGCAACGCTTTTCGCAGACGAGCGTTCCGGAACCCGCGTCCTTGGCTTTGTTGGGCATCGGCCTCTTCGGGCTGGCTGCGGCACGTAAGCGCAACGCGGCTAGCTGATCGCCCTCACTCGGCGCCCTCAACCGGGGACAGGCCACGATTTCAAGCCGCCCTGTCCCCGCAGAGAAGTTGCTCCATTTCGCGCCGTCGCCGGCATTCACGCCCGCGGCGGCGTTTCCTTTTGCCCCATCAGCTTGCCCAGCAGATCCACCGGCACCGGAAACACCAGCGTCGAGCTCTTGTCGCCCGCCACCTGCGTGAGCGTCTGCAGGTAGCGCAGCTGCATGGCCGCCGGCTCCTGCGACAGCATCTGCGCGGCCTCGAGCAGCGCCACGGCGGCCTGCTTCTCGCCTTCGGCATGGATCACCTTGGCGCGGCGTTCGCGCTCGGCCTCGGCCTGACGGGCGATGGCGCGCACCATGCTCTCGTTGAGGTCCACATGCTTGATCTCGACGTTGGCCACCTTGATGCCCCAGGCGTCGGTCTGGGTATCTAGGATCTGCTGCACGTCGAGGTTGAGCTTCTCGCGCTCGGCCAGCATCTCGTCGAGCTCGTGCTTGCCGAGCACCGCGCGTAGCGTGGTCTGGGCGAGCTGGCTGGTGGCCATCAGGTAGTTCTCGACCTGGATGATTGCCTTCTGCGGATCGACGACGCGGAAATACACCACCGCGTTCACCTTCACCGAGACGTTGTCCTTGGAGATCACGTCCTGCGGCGGTACGTCCATGGTCACCACGCGCAGGTCTACCTTCACCATCTGCTGGATGCCGGGGATCACGATCACCAGGCCGGGGCCCTTGACCTTCCAGAAGCGCCCGAGCAGGAAGATGACGCCGCGCTCGTACTCGCGCAGGATCTTGATCGAGGCGATGACGAGGAAGATCAGCAGCAGGATCAGCGGGGCGAGCCCGAATTGGAGGTCGAGGATCATGGTGCGCTCCCGGGGGTGAGGTGAGAGGAATGGGACGGGTGGGGTGACGCTGGCGTGTGCGCCGCACCGTCCGCCGGGTCGAGCGCTGCCACCTCCAGGGTCAGTCCGTTCATGCGGATCACGCGTACGGGCTGGCCCGCAGTCAGCGTCTGTGCGCTGCGGGCGCGCCAGTGCTCGCCATGCACCGCCACCCACCAGTCGCCGTCTTCGGTTGTGCGCTCGACCGTGCCGAGGGCGCCGAGCATCTCTTCGCTGCCGCTGACCACCGGCCTGCGCAGGCTGCGCGCGGCGAAGCTGCCGATGGCGATGATGATGGCCGCGCTGGCGAGCGCCATGCCGACGATGAGCGCGATCGGGATGCCGAAGCCGGGCACGTCCGCATCCATCAGGAACAGGCCGCCGACCACGAAGGCGATGATGCCGCCCACGCCGAGCACGCCGAAGCTGGGCAGGAAAGCCTCGGCCAGCATCAGCCCGGCACCCACCGCCAGCAGCAGCACGCCCGCCCAGTTCACCGGCAGCAGCTGGAAGGCATAGAGCGCCACCAGCAGCGAGATCGCGCCCGCCACGCCGGGCACGCCGAAGCCGGGCGAGGTGAACTCGAAGAACAGCCCGTAGATGCCGATCATCATCAGGATCAGCGCCACCTGCGGGTTGGCGAGCGCGGCGAGGATGCGATTGCGCCAGTCGGGCTCCAGGCGTTCGATGGCGATGCCGGCGGTGGCGAGCGTGCGCGTGCCGTCGAGCACGGCGACCTGGCGGCCGTCGAGCTGCTCGAGCAAGGCCGCGGTGTCGATGGCGATGAACTCGATCACGCCCCGGGCGAGCGCCTCCTCGGCGGACAGGCTGGCGGCCTCGCGCACCGCGCGCTCGGCGAAGTCGACGTCACGCCCGCGCAACTGGGCCAGGCTGCGGATGTAGGCGCTGGCGTCGGACATGGACTTGGCAGCCATGGCGTCGGTAGGGGGCGGGGTGCGCCGCCCCCCTGGCGCCGCTGCGGGCGAGGTGGTGGCGGGCTGATCCGCTGCTGACGGGGGGGCAGCCGTCTTGTCGCCCCCGGCTCCCGGCGTGGTCGCCCGGTCGCGGTCTGCATCGCCGGGTTCCGAAGAGCGCTGTGCGGGGGACTGCGATTCGCCGGGCGTTGCACCCTTGCCGTCGGGCGCCCCTGCGCCAGCATCCTCGGCCGGCCCCGACTCGTCGCCGAGGGGCGACGTGCGCCCGGGCTGGGCGCCGCCGATGCCGATCGCCACCGGCGTCGCAGCGCCCAGGTTGGTTGCCGGCGCCATCGCGGCGACGTGGCTGGCGTAGAGGATGTAGGTGCCGGCGCTCGCGGCCCGCGCGCCCTCGGGCGCGACGAAGGTGGCGACCGGCACCGGCGAGGCGAGGATGTCCTTGATGATCGCGCGCATCGAGGTATCGAGCCCGCCCGGGGTGTCGATCTCGATGACGACCAGTTGCGCGCCGCTCGCCGCGGCGCGCGTCAGTCCCTTGTGGATGTAGTCGGCGCTGGCCGGGCCGATGGCGCCGTCCACGCGCAGCACGAGGGCGCCACCGCCCTGCTGGGCGGTCAGCGTGCCTGCCAGGGGCACCGACAGGGCAAGGACGAGCATCATGAGGCCGAAGAGGCTTCGCGCCCGTCCGAATGCGCTTGCTCCCATCCTCGTCTCCTCCATCCTCGAGTGCCGCGCGGTGCTGCGCTGGGTCGTGTCAGTCCGAGTGCAGATGGTACGAACAAGTTCTCGCGATCGGTGTTTGCGCAAGGGGCAGCGCACACGGTGGGTGGCGGCGCAGGCTTCGCGCCCGCTGTGGGCGCGGCTATACTTGCATCACATTTGCGATGCATGGAGATGTTCGATGAAAACCGCCACCCTACCTTCGATCCGCGTCGAGCCTGCTGTCCGCCAGGCAGCGGAGCGCGTGCTGCGTGAAGGCGAGACCTTGTCCAGCTTCGTCGAGGCAGCGATTCGCGCCAGCATCCGCCAGCGCAGCATGCAGCAGGCCTTCGTCGCCCGCGGCCTGAAGGCGGCTGAAGACGCACGCACAGCGAATGACTACTTCAGCCCCGAAGCGCTCGGGATTGAACTCGATGCGCTGCTGGCCGACGCCGAGGAGCGTGACCGAAACCCGGCTGCGGGCGGAAAAGCTTGAGTTATCGCGTCCGCTACACGCGCGCTGCACGTGACGATTTGCGCCGCTTGTTCGCTTTCCTGCTGGAACGGGATCTGGCCGCTGCACGTCGTGCCCGCGCGGCGATCGACAAGGCCACGGACGTGCTCCAGACCTTCCCGATGTCCTGCCGCAAGGCCGATGCGCACAACCCCTTCCTGCGCGAGTTGATCGTACCTTTCGGCAGTGGTGGTTATGTACTGCTCTTCGAGATCGAAGCAGATGGCTGGGTGACGATCCTCGCGGCACGACACCAGCGCGAGGCCGACTACTATTGAGCGCTGTTCCAAGGTGGCGCATGCGCGCTCGTGGACCTGCGCTTCGGTCCCAGGCCTGGCGTCGACGCGGCAGTCGGCTGCCCCGAGACTTCAGTAGTCGCCGAAGCGATCCATCCGCCGCCGGTCGCGCTTGGTAGGACGGCCGTGGAGGTCTGCGCCCGGTGCGGCGGCGAACTTGCGCAGGTCATGGGCGCGTTCGCGCGCTTCGATGCTCTCGGCCGTTTCCTCGTACAGCGTCTGCGCCACCGTGGCCGAGCCGCGTTTGTCGGCGATCGCTCGCACGATCACGGTGCGGGTGTCCTCGCCGATGGTGATGTCGAGACGGTCGCCGACCTTGACGTCACGCGCGGGCTTCACCGCGACGCCGTTGAGCTTGATCTTGCCGCCATCGACCGCCTCGGTGGCGGCGCTGCGGTGCTTGAAGAAGCGCGCGGCCCACAGCCACTTGTCGAGGCGGGTGCGGGCGGCGTCTGCAGGGCTGGCGTGCGATTGGGACATGGCGGGACGAAAACGAAGCGGCGCTGCCGACATTATCGGCAGCGCCGCTTTCGAGCGCAAAGGCGCGCGCAGAGCCGGTGGCGCGTTCGTCAGCGCCGATACGCTCAGCCGATCATGCCCGCGCCCACCGTGTTGTTGGTGCTCTCGTCGATGATGATGAATGCGCCGGTGGCGCGGTTGTCGGCATAGCGGTCGGCGACGATCGGTTGCGCGAGCTTGAGCGTGACGCGGGCGATGTCGTTCATCGCCAGGCCGCTGACGGCTTCCTGCTCGAGCGTGTTCACGTCCAGCCGGAAGTCGATCTTGGCGACCTTGGCCTTGACCTCGCGGGTGGTGTGGCGGACCAGGTAGGTGCGTGCCGGCGACAGCGGGGTCTCGGACAGCCAGCACACGGTGGCGTCGATCTGCTTGACCGGCTCGGGCGCCTCGGCGGACTTGACGATGATGTCGCCGCGCGAGATGTCGATCTCGTCCTCCAGCAGCAGGGTCACCGACTGCTCGTGGATCGCGCGCGGCAGGGCCACGCCGCCGAGCTCGATCCTCTTCACCCGGCTGGTCGCGCCCGAGGGCAGCACGGTGACGGCGTCGCCGACCGCGATCTCGCCCGATTCCACCCGGCCCATGAAGCCGCGGTAGTCGTGCAGCTCGGGGTTGGCGGAGTCCTGCGGGCGGCACACGAACTGCACCGGGAAGCGGAAGTCCTCGGCCTGCTCGGTGTGGGCGGCGGGGGCGCTCTCGAGGATATCGAGCAGGGTCGGCCCCTCGTACCAGGACAGGCGTTCGCCGCGGTCGACGATCATGTCGCCTTCCAGGGCCGAGATCGGGATGAAGCGCACGTCCTTGATGCCGAGCCTGGCGGCGAATTCGAGGTATTCGCCCCTGATGCGCTCGAACACCGCCTGGTCGTAGTCGACCAGGTCCATCTTGTTGACCGCGACCAGCAGGTGGGGAATGCCGACCAGGCTGGCGAGGTAGGAGTGGCGCCGCGTCTGCGTCAGCACGCCCTTGCGCGCATCGATCAGGATGATGGCGAGGTTTGCGGTGGAGGCGGCGGTCACCATGTTGCGGGTGTACTGCTCGTGGCCGGGGGCGTCGGCGATGATGTACTTGCGCCGGCCGGTGGAGAAGTAGCGGTAGGCGACGTCGATGGTGATGCCCTGCTCGCGCTCGGCCTGCAGGCCGTCGGTCAGCAGCGACAGGTCGACCGCGCTCATGCCGCGCTTGGCCGAGGTCTTCTCGATGGCGTTGAGGGTGTCGGCGAGGATGGTCTTGGTGTCGAACAGCAGGCGGCCGATCAGGGTGCTCTTGCCGTCGTCGACGCTGCCGCAGGTGAGGAAGCGCAGCAGGCCGTTGTCGATCTCGGGCAGGTTCTCGGGGGCGGACATGGTCATGATTCCTTCAGTTCTCTGTGTTCGGGCGCGGGTCAGAAGTAGCCTTCCTTCTTGCGCTGCTCCATCGACGCTTCGGAGGTCTGGTCGTCCATCCGCGTCGCGCCGCGTTCGGTGATCGTCGTGGTCGCGGTCTCCGCGAGGATCTTCTCCACCGTGTCCGCGTCGGATTCCACCGGTGCCGTGCAGGTGATGTCGCCCACGGTGCGGAAGCGCACCAGCACCTCCTCGACCACGTCGTCGGCCTTCGCCGGGGTGAGCTCGGTCACCGGCTGCAGCAGGCCGTTCTTGCGCACCACCGGGCGGGTGTGGGCGAAGTAGATCGACGGCAGCTCCAACTGCTCGCGCTGGATGTACTGCCACACGTCGAGCTCGGTCCAGTTGCTGATCGGGAAGGCGCGGATGTTCTCGCCCTTGTGCGAACGCGCGTTGTAGAGGTTCCACAGCTCGGGGCGCTGGTTCTTCGGGTCCCACTGCCCGAACTCGTCGCGGAAGCTCATGATCCGCTCCTTGGCGCGCGCCTTCTCCTCGTCGCGGCGGGCGCCGCCGATGCAGGCGTCGAAGCCGAACTCCTCGATCGCCTCGAGCAGCGTCACCGACTGGTGCTTGTTGCGCGACTCGCCCGGGTGCTTGAGCACCACCGTGCCGCGCGCCATCGAGTCCTCCACCGAGCGCACGATCAGGCGCTCGCCCAGTTCGGCGGCGCGCTTGTCGCGGAAGTCGGTCACTTCCTTGTAGTTGTGACCGGTGTCGATGTGCATCAGCGGGAAGGGGAAGCGGCCCGGGCGGAAGGCCTTCTCGGCCAGGCGCAGCAGGCAGATCGAATCCTTGCCGCCGGAGAACAGCAGCACCGGGTTGGCGCACTGGCCGGCGACTTCGCGC